>JAWWDX010000134.1:0-7995 GCA_033719695.1 Putridiphycobacter sp. | reverse complement strand
TTAAAGCCTCCATAATTTCTTTAAAGCTATTGAGACCTGATTCTATGTTTTCAATGATTTCATTGGCCAAAATGTCTGGGTCTGGGAGATTGTCTAAATCGGTTAGGCTTTTGTCTTTGAGCCAAAAGATATCCAAACTGGTTTTATCTCTTGCAATAATCTCCTCATAGCTGTATTTGCGCCATCTGCCCTCTTCTCCTGAGCCTGTCGAAGGGTCAGCACTCCAAGTTTCTTGACGCTTGTTGATATTACTTGGATTGTAGAGTGTAATAAACTCCTCTAAATCTGACAGTGTTAATGGCTTTTTCTTAAGGGTATGGTGTATGTTTGTACGGTAATCGTAAAACCATATGTCTTTTGTCCAAGGGTCTTTACTTGCTGGTTTGTTATTAAAGAACAATACATTTGCCTTAACCCCATGTGCATAAAATATACCTGTTGGCAGTCTTAAAATGGTATGAAGCTCGGTGGTTTTAAGTAATTGTTTACGCACTTCCTCTCCTGCACCACCTTCAAACAATACGTTGTCTGGCAATACTACCGCTGCCTCACCATTTATGGCTAGCATGGTCTTGATATGCTGTAAAAAGTTTAGCTGTTTGTTGGTTGTGGTTTCCCAAAAGTCCTGACGGTTGTAACTTAAATCTTCTTTTTCTATTTCGCCAGCTTCGTTGGTAATGGTCATGCTGCTTTTTTTACCAAATGGCGGATTTGCCAATACGTAATCAAAGCGCTTGCCATCGTCTGCAATTAGGGCATCATTGGGGTTTATTAAGGATTCACCATCTATTTCGCCAATGTTATGCAAATACATATTCATAAGGCACATACGACGCGTATTAGCCACAATTTCGTTACCGTGAAAGGTTTTGGTTTTTAAAAAGGCTTTTTCTTCGCGGTCTAGCTGGTTGTTTTCCACAATCCAATCGTAAGCAGCTAAAAAGAAACCACCAGTCCCACAAGCTGGGTCTGCAATGGTTTTTTTTGGTTTGGGTTGTACACAAGCCACCATGGCCTGAATTAAGGGTCTTGGTGTAAAGTACTGCCCTGCGCCACTTTTGGTATCCTCTGCGTTTTTCTGCAACAGACCTTCGTAGATTTTACCTTTAATGTCTGCGCCCATCATGTTCCACTCTTCCCGATTGATCATGTCTATGACTTTTAGGAGTTTGGCAGGGTCTTGTATTTTGTTCTGGCTTTTGGTAAATATTTGCCCCAGCATGCCTTTTTCTGTGGCGAGGGTACGTAGCATTTGGCTATAAAAAGCCTCTAGCTCTGCACCACGTTTATTAGATAGGGTTTCCCAATTGCACACCTCGGCCTCTGGCATTTGGTTGCCCTCTACATCTTTTAGCTTGGGAAAGTTTAGGCCTTTGTTGTATGGTGGCTTGTTGAGCTCATCTGCCATTTTAAGGAATAGCAGATAGGTAATTTGTTCTAGGTAATCGCCGTAGCCTACGCCATCGTCGCGTAGTACGTTGGCTAGGTTCCATATTTTTGAAATTATTGTTGCGTCTGTCATTTAATTTATTTTATGCTCCCTAGGAGCTAAACATTAATAGTTATATAATTTGGAGTAAAATTAAGAGCTCCAGAGGAGCGTTATTATTCATCTGTAAATAAATATTCGTTTTTAAATTCAATTTTATATGCGTTTAAAAAATCAATATATTCCTCTTTAAATGTTTTTTTCTTCTGGTGTTCTTCTTGATTTTTAATATATGCAATCACATTGTTTATACCTGATTGACTCACCGTAAATGCACCAAAACCTGTTTGCCATTCAAATTTCCCATTAACAAATTGTTTTTCATTTATCCATTTGGATGAATTGGCTTTTATGTCTCTAACCAAATCTGATAAATTACAAGTTGGTTTTGTCCCTATTAATACATGGATATGGTTGGGCATTCCATTGATAATCATCAATTTTTGGTTTTTGTTAGAAACAATGCCTGAAATGTATTTATACAACTCGTCTTTCCATGTTTTTGAAATGTGGTTTTGTCTGCCTTTTACGGCAAACACAATGTGAAAATATAATTGGGTGTATGTATTTGCCATTTCTATTAATATTTTGCCACGCTGTGGCATTTTAAATTTTATTAATATAGCGCTCCGCTGGAGCTATAATTTGATATTTTATAATTGTCTATTAATATTTTGCCACGCTGTGGCATTTTAAATTTTATTAATATATCGCTCCTATGGAGTCTATTAATATTTTGCCACGCTGTGGCATTTTAAATTTTATTAATATAGAGTCTATTAATATTTTGCCACGCTGTGGCATTTTTAATTTTTAATTTTGATTTGTTAAATTTTTCTATTAATATTTTGCCACGCTGTGGCTATTAATGTTTCGCCACGATGTAATTTATTTTGTTTTAGCACCAGAGGTGCGTGATATGAATAGCACCATAGGTGCAAATTGATTTCAAGCTCTGTAAGAGCGCTATATATAAACGCTTCATTTCTTCTTCTTTTCCGTTTTCATCTTCTCTAACAAAACACTAGCAGGTTCATAATCCTTATCTGCTTTACATTTAGCAATTTCTTCTTCGCTTAATAATTTACCCTCAAAGGCTTTTTTAAGGATGCTTTGGCGCAAGGCCTGGGCTTTGTCTAAACTCTCGGTAATACTTTGCTCTACGGCATCACAGACCGATAACCTGCTTTCTATTTCTTGAACGATTTGGTGTTGTTCTTTTAAAGATGGCAAAGGAACTTTGTATTCATTTACATATTTTGTTGATACACGAGGTAAATTAACTCCGTTAGTATTATTAGACATATCATTTACAAATTGTCTACTCAACATAAATAGTAAAGCATATTTGCCATAAATTTTTTCACTTGGTGTAAAAACTAAAATATCTGTAGAACAAACCCCTTCTTTTTTTGCTAAATGAACTTTATTTAAATAAGGTCTTAACTTTCCATATAAAATTTGACCTGAAATAAACTTGTTTTTCACTGTTTTAATTTCTTCTTCACCTACGTTTTCGGTTAGGTTTCCCGTTTCTTTTTCAATATGTTCAAGACCAACATAAAACAAATTTTCAATTTTTTCTGGTTTATGTTTTTCTTTTGATTGAATTAAAACCTCATCTAAATGAACATTCTCCCATTCATATTTCACCATTTGTAGTTTTCTCCATTCTTTAGTCAACTCACCTTCAAACGCCTTTTTTAACACTGCTTGTCTGTAGATTTTGAGTTGGTCTTGGGCCCGTTTTAGGTCTGCAATACCGCTATCCAGACTGCTAAAAAGTTCTTCTATTTTTTTGACAATTGCTTTTTGTTCAACTAAAGGTGGAAGTGGTAATTGAAATTTTTTAAAATCTTTAGCTGATAAATTTGGTTGTGCAGTTCCATTATCAAATTTATGTATCTCTAATCTACATAAATGACTGTCCAAATAATAACATAAAAGACTACTCTCTATAGTTTTGTTAATTCTAATTATACATAAAGAAGATGCTATAGCACCTTTATCAAAATCAATTATTGCAAATTTTCCAATTGAGCCTCTTATGCAGTAAACTATATCTCCTTTTTGTAATTTTCCCGCTTTGAGTAACTCAAAACGTTCTTCTGAAATAAAATTTAATTCATCTTTTAGTTTACTGTGTTTTCCTATGTTACCAGCTGATATAAAAGGCACACCTTTTTCTATATAATGCGACCTTGAAGGGTAATTTTTTCCTCTATCACCATTTAAAATTTGAGCAACATCTTCAATAGCACATTCAATCCAATCTTCTTTCATTATTTTCCTCCTCCAAACATTTTTTCAACAATAGTACCACCCGGCATGGTGGGCGATGATTCATCTTTTAATAGTCCTGAATCTGCTCTACTAAATAATGATTGCATAATCAAGTGGCGTTCCGTATCATCAATATTTTTCTCTTTTTTAAGTGCTAGGTATACATAGGCCAGTTGCTCTCTTTCTTCTGCATCACGATAAAGATGGTAAGCACTAAAGGTAAGTTTTGCAAACACACGAATGGCATATGCTAAAAAGGATACAAATGTCACAAACACTATAGACCAACGAATCGCACTACCTGTTTTATCAAATAGGTCCTTAAGTGTGCCATCACTTATAAAGTAGAGTACCATCGCTAAAGAAATTATAGCTACAATGGATACAGCGATTAAACCTTTCAACCAACTATTACCTTCCTTTTTCAACTGTTTAGCTCGATTTTGCCAGTACATAGCTGGGGCTTCTAGCTTTAGTTTTTCTTTATATAAAGATTCTAAAGCTTCAATAGACTCGTTTGAGTTTGAAAGGAAATTTGAAAAAGATTCTTCATTATCAGTTTTCATTTTTTCAAACTGATGATTTTTTTGTTGAATTAATCGAGAAATAGCTCTCTCTTTTTCTAAATATTCATTTTCCTTTTCAGCAATGTGGTCACTTACTGACTTATCATTCTTTTCAAGATTTTGTATATACTCTGTCCTTATTCTACTTAAGGTTTGCCTTTCATTATCTCTCCTTTTTTTAAAATCTGCATCATGTGTAAAAAACTCATATGCGCGATGCCAGCCAATAAAATAGTTTTTATCTGAATTATTGTATTTAAAATTCTGATTTGTAAAAAAATCATAAGCACCTCTGGATGCACCCTTATATTCACTATCAAGTTTTAATAAAAAATCAGTAGTAGATGACTCTTTATTAAAATAGCGTTCGTTATTATTTCCTGTATTTTGACATTCTCTTTTTAAATTACTCCAATCATTCTCTCTATTTGACCTTTGCCGAACAAGGTTATTATTAACAAATGATTCAATATGCTGTGTACAATGAACAAAATACCTTTTGCTCGGTTTTAGCATTTCAGGTAATGGTTCGTTTTTTTCAAAAAACTCAAGCTGCTTTTGAAAAAACTGATATATACTATCAATACCTTGTAAATTGAATTCTGAATCAGCATAAGGGAATTCCAAGTGAATTGAAAGAGAATTGTACCATGCTTTAAATTCAGAAGCTCGAACCAGTTTTCTTATTTCTGTTACATTCATAATTATGCCGCTAACACTTCATTTAATTCATCAATAATACTGTTCATCTCTTGACCAAAGAGCTGGTACATTTTGCCTTTACCGCCTTTGGCATCAAAAGGTGTATAATCTAAATCGTCCAAGGCTATATGGTAACTGCTTACTACGTGGTCTTTTATCATACGTAGCCAGTCTATCTGTTCTGGGGTAAAGCGGTTGTGTTGCCCAGTGTGCTGTTTAAACAGCCAGTCGTTAAAATTCTTTTCTATGGTTTTATCAAAGGGTTTTAGGTCTTTATCTATTCCACAGGCTTTGCGTATTAAGGATACCAAGGCGGTGAGCTGGTCTTTGGGTTTGGAGGGCATTTCGCCTCTCGACTGCGCTTGAGATGACGCGTTCAGGGTGACATAGGCATCCCAAACATAGTCTGGAGTCAATTGTGGTTTTTCCAATTGTAGTTTTTCCATCACCTCCTTAATCATGGTAAAGCTAATGTTGCGACGGTTATAAGGTTGGTTGTAAAAAATGCTTAAGGCTTGTATCTCGTCTTTATTCGCTTCAAGATAGGCTGTAAAGTCTTGAATGGTTTGCTGGGCATTATCTACTGATGTAGTTTCCCACTCGCTTTTGGTAACAGTATCAATATTAATACTGTCTATAATTTGTTCGTGCTGCTTGCGTACGTTATCTAAATACGCGTTTAACGGACCGTTAAAGGTTTTACTGGCTTCCAGTACCAAGTGTTCCTGTGCCTTTTTTCTGGCTTCCTCCACCAATGCAGGGGTTTGGTCTTGCAATGGGGTTTTGGCTATTTCTAGTTGAGCTCGTTCCTCTATGGCATCCGCATCATACGCCGTAATAAGTTCTTTGGTAATTTGCTTCAGGTTTTTACCGCCAGACAATTCCAGTAGCTTGTCTTTTTCTTTATCGGTGATTTGTTTTTCTAACCGTATGAGGCGGTTTGCCAGTGACAAAAACAAATCTTCGTCCTGATGCCCCATAGAGACTGCACCCATTAAATCTTTTAAAGGCACCGAAGGTTTCCGTTCCAACGGCCTACTATCGGTTTTTTTGGACTTGGTTGCCCCAACCGCATCTACGATGACGAAATGGGTTTTGGTATTGGCTGTTTTGGATACCAGTTTTAAATCGTTACTGTTAATGGTTCTGGTGCCACGGCCTTTCATTTGCTCGAAGTAATTGATGCTTTTTACATCGCGCATAAAGAGCAGTACTTCCAGCGGTTGTACATCGGTACCAGTGGCAATCATATCTACGGTTACCGCTATACGTGGGTAATAGGCATTGCGAAAACGGTTAAGGACACTTTTGGGGTCCTCGTCTATTTTGTAGGTTACCTTTTTACAGAAGTCGTTACCCTCGTCAAACTCCTCACGGATTATCTTGATGATATCGTCGGCATGGCTATCGGTTTTGGCAAAGACCAAAGTTTTAGGTACTTCGTACTCGCCGTTTTCGTCTATCCTGTTTGGGTAAATGGCGGTTTGTAAGGCTTTGCGGTATTCCCTTATAATATTGCGTATTTGGCTGGGGTTGACCACTTTTTTATCGAGGTCGTTGCGTTTGTATTCGGTATCTTCATCTTCCTGTTGCCAGCGTTTGGCTCTGGTGAGTTTATCGCGCCTATCCACAAACCAACCTGCTTTTACGGTTTCGCCATGTTTTGATATTTCGGTTTCTATGGTATAGACATCGTAGGGTACATTAACGCCATCGGTTACCGATTCTTCATAGGTGTACTGACTCACCACATTCTCGTTAAAGAAGCCAAAGGTACGTTTGTCTGGCGTTGCTGTTAAGCCTATGAGGAAAGCATCAAAATAATCGAGCACCTGTTTCCAAAGGTTGTAAATGGAACGGTGGCATTCGTCAATCACAATAAAATCGAATTGTTCTATAGGCACCTTGGGTGTATACTCTACTGGTACAGCCTTGGTTTTGGTCATCTGTCTTTTAAGCCAGGTGTTTTCCTCTGGGTTTTCCTGTTCAGCACTTTCGTCTAATTCCTCACCTTTTAAAATGGAATACAATCGTTGGATTGTCGAAATACACACTTGGCTGTCGTTCGCGATATAACTGGAGGTTAAACGCTGTACATTGTATAGTTCGGTAAACTTGCGGTTATCGTCATTAGGCTGAAAGGTCATGAACTCCTGTTCTGCCTGCTCGCCCAGGTTTTTGGTATCTACCAAGAACAAGACCCGTTTGGCATCGGCATGTTTTAATAAGCGGTACACAAAGGTAGCTGCGGTAAAGGTCTTACCGGCCCCTGTTGCCATTTGAATTAAAGCCTTTGGGCGATTGCGCTTAAAGGACTGTTCCAAATTATTGATAGCTACTATTTGAGCTGGTCGCAAGCCCGCTACATCTAATTGGGGAATAGTCTGTAAGCGTTCCCGTAGGCTTTTTCCTTTTCGTAACCACTCGGCTATGGTTTCTGGCTTGTGAAAACTGAACACATGACGTCCTCTTGGTTTTGGGTCGCGATAATCGGTAAAGCGTGTAATGGTTCCTGTGCTTTCATACACAAAGGGTAAGGGATCGTTGTTTAAGTATTTTAGTTTGGCATTAGCGTAATTGGCTGACTGTTCCTCCACCACTGTGAGTCGGTGGCCTTCATCTTCCCGTTTGGCTTCTATTATTCCCACCGGTTTGCGGTCTACAAACAACACATAGTCCGCAGGGCCCACATCGGTCTGGTATTCGCATACTGCCACTCCTTTTCCCGCTGACAAGTCAACCTCATTTTTAGATTGCACCAACCAGCCTGCTTGTTGCAGCATTTCGTCAATCGTATCGCGCGCTATTTGCTCTGGGTTTTGGTTGTTAGTCATTTAGTGCCATTTAATAAAATGCCATCAATTGGTTTTATAAGGAGAGTTTAAATATACTAAACAAATTAAAATAAGTAATATCTTATTTTTCATTATTCTATTGATTTATCTTTTTTGTTTA
>JAWWDX010000133.1:0-8030 GCA_033719695.1 Putridiphycobacter sp. | reverse complement strand
TTACGCGGATCGATAATGATTTTAGAAATATGCTCTGAAGCTTTTAAGCCAACATTTTTCCACGATTTACCACCATCCTCCGTCTTGTAAACGCCATCTCCATATGCTACTGAACGTTGGTTATTATTTTCACCTGTTCCAATCCAAACTACATTAGTGTTATTAGGGTCAATGGTGACGCACCCAATAGAATACGATCCTTCACTATCAAAAATTGGTGTAAACGTAGTACCACTATTCTCTGTTTTCCACACGCCACCTGAGGCAGCAGTAAAATAATACTCGCTGTGGTTATTTGGATTAACTGCTAAATCGGAAATTCTTCCAGATATTAACGCTGGACCAATGTTTCGGAATTTTAGCGTGGCTAATAATCCACTATTTAAAATTGACTGATCTTCAGTTTCGGATTTTTTCTGAGAAAAAGCTGAATGACTGAATGTAATTACTAATGCTAAAGCAAGGATTCTTTTAATCATTTTGTGATTTTTTGATTTGGCGATTGTCTAAATTACGAAAGAATTTTTGTCCAACGCCACTAAAATGATGGAATAATAATAAACTTATTTAAACGGTTATTATTTATTAAAAAGGAATAGATGCTACGCTTGATTCCCAATTAAAGTGCGACTTAACAAATGATTTACCATTTTGACTAATGGTTTGGTACAGTTCTTTATCTTTTAACAATTTGCTAATGAGCTGTTCGTAATCTTGTAAAGTATTTGCTATTAATATTTCAGAATTAGGTTTCGCTTTGAGTGCATTATTTGCCAAGCTAGTGGTAATGCAGGGAACACCTAAAGCCATAGATTCTAACAATTTATTCTGTAAACCCGTTCCAATGAAAAGCGGCGCAATACAAATCTCACTGGAAAGATAACATGCTCTTATATCATCTACCCATCCGCTTATGGTAATGTTAGGTCTGTATTTAGCTTTTTCAATTATCTTGTCGTTAGGGTTCGTTCCAGCTAATAAAATGCGCACATCTGGTTTTGTTTTTTGTAGGGCAGGCAGCAATTCATCAATAATGAACATACAAGAATCAACGTTTGGAGCATAGTTCAAGTTTCCAACAAATACTAAATCATATACTTTCTCGACGGGTTTATTGTAACTCAAAAAAGAATCGTCAATACCGTTGGGCACTACCTTAATACTATAGTTCGCTGTATGACTGATTAACTGCTTGTCTTGTTCTGATATGATGGTGTGATGATTAAAATAATCAAAAATTCTATTTTCATAGCGTTTTAATCGCTCTCCTTCAAGTTTCATAACATACCGCTTCACACCACTATTAATACTGGCTTGGCGCATCATTCCAACACTAAGCGCATCCATGTAATCAATTGTTTTAGGAATATGATGAATATCTTTTACATACTCAGAAACACGGATTAATTGACAATAAATATAGTCTGGTTCTAGCTGGTCTATCTGTTTAGAAATGCTCGTCGCAATCTTTCTTTGATAGAAATAATGTACTTGAAATGGTTTAGTACTGAAAATGGCTAAAAAAAGTTGCCAATACTGCACCCACTTTTGGAGTCGATACACCGTCACTTTATGCGCAAGCGCAGCTAAATCCGTCTTTTCTGTAGCAGACAATCTTCGATCGGCAAGACATGTTAAATGCACCTCATTTTCCTTAGCTAATGCTTTTATTTGATGGTATGCCCGCAGCTTATCTCCTTTATCTAATGGCAATGGCACCCGAGATAGTATAACAAATATGATTGGTTTCTTGTCCAAACTATACCGATTGATAAAAGGTTATTAAGTCCTGCATGATCTCTCGATTATCATATTTTTCTTCAACTAATCGCCTCGCATGTTTACCAATATCTGAAGCTTTTTGTGGGTTGCTCATCAAATTGTCGATTGCTTTTGCAAACTCTACCGGCGAATTTGCGATTATGATGTTTTGCCCGTTCTGTGCATCAATGCCTTCAGCCCCAACTGTTGTAGTTATCACAGCTTTGCCAAGTGCCATGCCTTCAATAATCTTAATTCTCATGCCACTGCCCGATAAAAGCGGTACAATCATAACATCATAATTATTAATGAAGTCATTTGCATTCTCAACTGCACCATGGCTTTGTACTTTTGGATCTTTCAAATTGTTCAAATAAGTTGGCATTTCACGACCAGCTAGGTTTACTTTAAAATTTGGATTTTTAATTTTTGGTAAAATATCATCCAAAAACCAGTTAACACCTTCTATGTTAGGCGCCCAGTTCATTGAACCAATATGACAGAATGAGACAGGCTGTTCAACATCTCTACATTCACAAACATATTTTTCCAAATCAATACCAAACGGGATGGTTATGAGTGGAATGCTACAGTTTAAAGATTGATACCGAATCTGATCATCAAAGCTTATCGCAGCAATACCATCTACTTCATTCAAGACATTTTTCTCATACTGTTTAAGCTTGGTTGAAAGATGCTTTAAATACAATCTTTTAGCCGATTTTTTCTCAACATTTGCCAACCTTTCCCAAATTAAGTGTTCTAAGTTGTGACTTCTCAAAATCACTTTTGCTTTAGAGTACTTTCTTATTGTTCCTAGATAGGGCGTCATGAAAAGACTTTCTAAATGAATGACATCAAATTTATGGCGTTTGAGTACTTTTTGCAATTCCCGGTCATAATCGGTTGAAAAATATCGACTCACATTATAGGAATCAGATGTAACAAGTGCAGAAAAAGCATCAATTATATTTATCCTAGTATCGACAAAAACACCTTTCGCTTTAGTTTGTTTAATAAAGTTTTGAGGATATTCATCTGGTATAAATGGATGTTTTGCGGTTGAAATGGTAATCAATCTTAAATTGACATTCGAAGCCAACAACCCCAAAGAAATATTTTTTATAGCAATGCACCCTCCGTCAACAGCAGGGAAAGGCGGTTTATTGCAAAGTTGTAATACTCTCATTTTCGCTTCAAAGTTAATCGTTCAAGCCACTTTTTATATACATCAATATCAAAAATCCTTGATTCGTTAGAGGATTTTATTGACAAAAATATACCAATAGGCACTAAAAAAAATGCGCTCAACCACATGCCAGCGAAAGGGGAAAGTACTTTTGATTCAACTAAATTCTCCCCTGTAATTGATACAATATAATAGAATAGAAAAAGCAAAGTAGCTAATACTAACGGTAATCCTAAGCCTCCTTTTTTAACAATTGCCCCTAGTGGTGCACCCACAAAAAACAATACAATGACCGCAAAAGCAAGAGTAAATTTTTCATGCCATGCCACTTTATAATCATCAATACTACTCAATTGCGCCTCAGCTCTAAGGGCCGACATATTTGCAAAATCCTTCCTTGACCGCATGTTTACTTGTGCTAAATTTAAAGCTTGTGTGTAATCTAAATCTGTTAACTGATCTACAGAAAAGATTGAATCTACCAAATCAGGGTTTTGTAAAACTGGTTGATCAACAGAATCTTTACGCTTGCTAATAATAGGTTTAAACAACATTATATCTTCTTTTACTTTTTTTTGATAAACCTTTCGTATGGAATCCCTATCTACATATATAGTATCGAGTGTTTGACTGAGCTGCATAAAATTCATCATCTCATAGTCGCGTTTATACAAATCCTCATCAGATTTTTTTAAGTTAAAGTCTGAAGCATCAAATTTTACAATAGATTCCGAAAAGAAGGTTTTATTGTATGCATAACGGGTTTCTTTATCGAATTGCATTTTAGACTCTTCAAATAACGATCCGTTTGATAGCTTTAAAAACAAGTAATTATTATCGGCGCTAAAAAATATTTCGCCAGCCTCAGCTTTAATAGTTTTCATAGGTACACCAGTGTATATAAGCACATTGTGAAGCCGACCTGTTTCAGGATCTTTACGATCTACTTTTATCGACATTCCTGGTATATCATTGTAAAACATGCCTTCAGGAATATAGAAAGTGGTTTTCTTTTGCTGTAAATCATAAATTAGAGCCCGTTGTTTTAAATTGGCAACTGGCAGTATGTAGTTCGAAAAATAAAAAGTGGCTATAGCTAGCAAAGTTACAAAAACAACCATTGGTCGCATCACTTTAAACAATGATATACCAGCTGATTTCATTGCTGTTAATTCATTGCTTTCAGCAAGATTACCCATAGTCATGATAGACGAGAATAAAATAGCGATTGGCAATGCCATGGGAATCACATTGGCAGAGGTAAGGAACAATAACTTTAGAATAACAACAAACTCTATGTCCTTCCCCATAATGTCGTCAACATACTTCCAAACAAATTGCATGATTAAAAAAACCATGGAAATAATGAATGTCACAACAAATGGTCCAATATAGGACTTAATAATAAATAGATAGATCCTCTTCAAGAAAACATGTTATTTAACCTATCACAAAGGTAATCAATTATGAGCCTATCACCATTTTTAATTCAGCAATTTGGTTTTCCCACAATAATTTTGCCTCGTCAATTTCATCTTCTTCGGCATAATCAGTTATTATCAGCGCCACGTCGTTTGTTAGCTCATCAATTTTTATTTTGATTTGAAAAAATGATTTGATGCCCTCTTCAATGTCATCCATCCACTGGAATTTTACAAATTCTCCTTTTCGTTTGGCAAGCATTTTAGCACTTTCTTCGCTGCCGTCCCAAATAAAAGTAAAGACATCTTTTTTAATGTTCACATTATCAGCAAACCACTCGCTTAATCCACTTGGTGTACTAATCATGTTATACAATACATTAATGGAAGATTTTACTTCAAATTCCATTTGGTACTCAACCTTATCTGACATTTTTTTTTTATTGTAAAATTTAAAGCGCGTAAGATAGTAAAATTCTAATAGATTACCCCAACAGAACTTTTTTTTATAACCTTTTTTATAAACATTCCGTAACAGTAGAGACGAAACTTAAAGATCAAAAAAAAGACGATATGAAAAAATGTTTTAAATCCCTTGCTAAAGAAAAATTAAGTCAACATCAACATAACGGTCTCCAATCACGTTTATCGGTTATTGAGGTTGCTCAATTATTCGATATTATTACTGGAAGAACAGAACAAAGCATGATTGAAAACCGCTTAATTATTCAAAACATTAGTCTCAACTAAAGACAAAACTTAACACAATATTAAAGCACTTTGGTCACTCGATTGAAGTGCTTTTTTATTAGAAAATGGTTCCAATAAATTTTGCGACCAACCACTTTCGTAATGTCACCCACCCACATCTTCTTTTAGCAAAGGAGATTTGTAATAAATCTGACTAGCAGCAATGGTTAACATATGAGGCACCAAACTGATAGAAACTAAAAACAGAATTAACAGGCCAGTTTCTTCCGGAATATAAATAGAGATACTAAATATTAAACCAGCCACTAAACTCAGCACTTTATTTTGTTTTCCCCATTGCCAACTTTCTTTAGATCTTTTATAATCAAGTTCGAGTGCAAAATCGAAAAAAGAGAAACCGATAAAAATTGAAGAAATAATGAAAGAAATTGTTTTATAGAACCAATCACCCAGCATAAATGATAAAATCCAAACAACAATTATTAAAGCAATTTCAGCTGCGAATGCCACAGCAAAAATTTTAACACTCCTGACAATACTACTAATGAACTGTCCCCAGCCAAATTCAACTTTCACACCAGTGACATCTTCTTTAACTTTTTCTGCGAAATAACTATTTATTGGGGTCAACAATACTAAAATTGTAATTTCAAATAGTAAAAAAGATAGAGCTTTAATACCGCTTGCCAGTCCTTTTATGATGCTACCAATCAACCACCAGTCTTCCATAAAACTCATCCTATTCGACAATGACGCCCCGCCTTTCATAGACATGTAAAATAATACTGACAAAAAAATGGCTGGTAAAAAATAAAGGTACAATTTGTACTTAGCTACAAATTTTAAACTGCCCAAAAAAACGGTAAACACTTGAACGATTTGATTTAGTACCTGCATTTAAAACTTGTTAATAATTCAAGTTTAAAATTAAGCATTAAATTTTATTTTGGTTGTACTTTTAATCCTTTGTAATTCTCAAAGCCGATTAACTGCCCATGTATATTATTTTTGACACCGAAACAACCGGTTTACCTAAAAACTGGAATGCGCCCATTACTGATACTGATAATTGGCCAAGGTGTATTCAAATTGCATGGCAAGTTCACGATCAGTGGGGCGAATTAATAGAAAGTCAAGACTTTTTAGTAAAACCCGACGGTTTTAATATTCCGTTCGACGCAGAACAAATTCATGGTATATCCACTGAATTAGCTGAAGAACAAGGTGCCCCATTAGCAGAAGTTTTGGAAGCCTTTAATGAAGCCCTAGCGAAATCTAAATTTGTAGTGGGGCAAAATGTTGAATTCGACCTCAACATTATGGGGTGTGAGTTTCACAGGATGGAAACAGAATCGCCACTACTTGAGATGAAGGTACTGGACACTTGTACCGAAAGAACTGCAACATTGTGTCAATTGCCAGGGGGTAGAGGAGGTAAATTCAAATTGCCAACGCTCACCGAACTCCACCAACACTTATTTAACGAGGCATTTGGTGAAGCGCACAACGCTACTGCAGATGTGGAAGCAACCACGCGTTGCTTTTTTGAACTGATTAGAATTCAGAATTATGTTGATTCAGACTTTGGTTTAGGAGACCATTACATTAAGGAATTTCAACTTAAGAATCCTGCCCCATTTAAATTAATTGGCTTACAACATTTAAACCTAAAAGAAGAAAGCGAGCGAATTAAGGCCAAGACTGCCACAGAGACAGGTCCGACAAAAGCTGAGATTCGCGCCAACATGAATGAATTGGAAGGGGTTAGTTTTTCACACTTACACAATCATTCTCAGTTTTCTATTTTACAATCCACGACATCCATTACCGATTTGGTAAAGAAGGCTGTTGACCACAACTGTGATGGTGTGGCTTTAACAGATTCTGGCAATATGATGGCAGCGTTCCATTTTGTGAGAGCAGCCTTAAACCATAACAAATCTGTAGAAGCAAAAATAAAAGCAGCAGCTGAAAAAGGTGAAACCGTTACAGACAAACCTATCACACCAATTGTTGGCTGCGAATTTAATGTTTGTAAAGATCATCTTGATAAAAAAAATAAAGACAATGGTTACCAAGTTGTACTCTTGGCTAAAAATAAAAGAGGTTATTTAAACCTCGCTAAAATGTCGTCTATTGCCTTTACAAAAGGGTTTTATTATATCCCTCGTATCGATCGATCTGTTATTGAGCAATACAAGGAAGACATAATTGTTTTGACTGGTGGTACTAATGGAGAAGTACCAAACTTGATATTAAATGTTGGTGAAAACCAAGCAGAAGAGGCTTTACTTTGGTGGAAAGAACAATTTAAAGACGATTTGTATATTGAATTAATCAGACATGGTTTAGAAGCAGAGAACATTATTAATGAAACCCTACTCAAACTAGCAGAAAAGCACAATATTGAAATAGTTGCCACCAATAATACATTTTACTTAGACAAAGAAAATGCGAATGCACATGACGTACTACTTTGTATTAAAGACGGTGAATTAAAATCGACCCCAAAAGGACGAGGAAGAGGCTTTAGGTATGGTTTAGAAAATGAAGAATATTATTTCAAATCAGCAGAGGAAATGGTAAAACTGTTTGCTGATGTTCCGCAAGCCATTACCAACACTAAAAAAATAGTTGACAAATGTGAGCCATACCCCTTAGCTTCAGAAATATTATTGCCTAATTTCCACATTCCTGAAGAATTTCGGGATCCGAAAGACGAAGAAGATGGTGGCAAAAGAGGTGAAAATAATTACCTCCGACATTTAACTTATGAAGGTGCTAAAAAAAGGTGGGGAGAAGCAGGAATAACCGACGAAGTGAGAGAACGCCTCGATTTTGAGTTACAAACCATAGCCAATTCCGGCTATCCTGGTTATTTCCTCATTGTACAAGATTTTTGTCATGCCGCCAGAGACATGGGTGTGTCCGTTGGGCCTGGCAGGGGT
>JAWWDX010000132.1:0-8038 GCA_033719695.1 Putridiphycobacter sp. | reverse complement strand
GTCAACGTTTGGCCAGACAACCCGATTGGTTATGGCGCAGAAGGTATGAAATACCGCTTTCAATGGAACTTTCCGATTTTCTTTTCGCCGCACGATACCAATAAAATTTATGCTTGTTCGCAATATCTTCATGTATCATATAATGGCGGAGAAAAATGGGAGATCATATCACCTGACTTGAGTCGAAATGATTCTGCAAAGCTAGTATCTTCTGGCGGACCTATAACTAAAGATAATACAGGTGTAGAATACTATTCTACTATTTTTGCAGCGGCTGAGTCGCCGTTAGAAAAAGGACTACTTTGGTGTGGTTCTGATGATGGTTTACTGCACGTTTCGAAAGATGGTGGTAAAAACTGGAAAAATGTGACACCCAAAAAACTACCTGAATGGTCGCAAATTAATAGCATTGAAGTCGATCCTTTTCAAAAAGGCGGCTTGTATATGGCTGTAACGAGATATAAACATGGTGACTATAAACCATACTTATACTATACCAAAAACTACGGTGAAACGTGGGAACTGATAATAAATGGAATTCCTGAAGAACACTTTACACGGGTGATCAGAGCCGATAGAACAGTAAAAGGACTTCTGTACTGTGGCACGGAATATGGCATCTATATTAGTTCAGATAATGGGCAGCATTGGCAACCATTTCAATTAAATTTACCGACAGTACCTATCACAGATTTGGCTTTGAAAGATAATGATTTAATTATTGCTACTCAAGGAAGAAGTTTTTGGATATTAGATGACCTCAATGTAATATGGGACGAGTTATCAAATCCAACAAAAGAAACTGAACTTCGTTTATTTAAAGTTTCACCAACCGTTGTATTTGGCGGTGGTAATGGCAGTAAATCTGTAATAGCCGGAACAAATCACCCTGCGGGCGTGAGGTTTTTCTTTAATATCCCAAATATAAAAAATTCGGTTCTACTGCGTTTTATTGACAGTAATGGAAAAATCATTCGGACTTTTGATTCAAAAGCACCTGAAACAGTTAATCAACTGACCATTGAAAAAGGATTGAATATTTTTAACTGGAATGGGCGCTATGAAAAAGCAGATGCGTTTGAAGGATTATTAATGTGGTGGGGCACATTAGACGGACCAGTTGCGCCACCAGGGCAATATAAAGCTAGATTAATTTGTGAAAACGATAGTGTTGAGATAAATTTTGAAATTCTAATGGATCCCAGAACTGAGGGCACCTTAGAAGACATACAGGCACAATTTGAATTTTTATTAGACATCCGAAATAAGGTAGATGAAACCCATGATGCAATTAGACATATGAGGGCTGTCAAAAATCAAATAGCGGCTTTAAATATGCGGTTAGATAGTGTGCAACATGCGATAGTTATTGCAGAAGGTAAAAGACTCGATTCTTTAATGACCGAAATTGAGTCTGTATTATACCAAACAAAACTAAAGAGTAATCAAGACATGTTAAACTATCCGATAAAACTCAATAATAAACTTGCACACATTGCATCTCTAGCGAGTATGGGGTCGTATCGACCAACACATCAAATGATTGCTGTCAAAGACAACATTACACAGCAAATCAATCAGGAATTACAGAAATGGCAAGCTATACAAAATCGTGATTTACCTGCCTACAATGCTTTAATTCGTGAAGAAAAAGTGAACGTGATTGGAGTTAAAGAATAATTTCTATTTGAATTATTATTGCCGGTATAATCGCAACATTAATTGCCATTCTTTTTATCAGCTACATCAGCTGATAACGGCATACTGTGTTTGCAACTTTTCTATTAAATTAAAAACAGGCGGTTAATCCGTCTATCAGCCTTCACAGGTCATATCCCCTTGCCAGTTGGTATATGCCATCACTATTCTCTTTAAGGTAAAACCGCGATTATTAATCCTTCGTAAATGTAACGGTGAAATCACTCTAAAAAACATCCTAAAATCAGTCTTGTTAATGACAACTCTCATTTGAAAAGCACTACTTACTGAGTAATTTTAATGAATAAAAAGTTCAATGAAAAATAAAATTTTATGAAAATAGAAGAAAGATTACTTACAATTGTTTTTTTGATAGTCGGCTTTGCGTCCTATGGTCAACAAAAAACAGCACTTCATCACAATGGATCTGCAACTTTATATTCAGGTCTATATCAATTTACTGATGCATATAATAATGCAGTAGCAGGAGATACTATTTATTTACCTGGTGGTACTTTTTCGAATTTTCCTACCCTCAATAAACACCTCGTAATTTATGGTATTGGTGTACATCCTGATTCGGCCGCAGCAACAGGCGAAACTATTATATCTGGAAATCTTTCGATACAAGGTACTGCGGACAGCCTCGAATTGCATGGTTTACATGTAAATGGTAACATTAGAATAACCTACAACCAAAAATCTGACAATGTTCTAATTAACCGCTGTATGATGACTGAATTTGAAACCACAGGTAATTTTTCTACACCGAGTTCTAACCTTTTGATAAAAGAATCTATTATTCTTGGTAATGTCAATTTTGAAAATGTCACTTCTTCAACCATCTCAAATTCACTAATAGAAGGAAGGGTATTTAACGGCAGTTCCAATGCCTTTGTAAATAATATATTCTTTTACGAGAATACATCTACCATTTACCACACTATCAATAACTGCGATAATTCGCTTTTTTCTAGCAATGTTTTTCTTCGCAGCAATGCTAGCATTCACAGCAGCACGGACTTTTCAACTTTTACGAATAATGTTTTCGCTAACACCATACCAGCTGGCTCAAACACCTGGACAGGTAATTATATGAACACAACACTAACCTCATTCTTTGTAAATCAAACAGGTTATACACCAAATTTTTACCACGATTACCATTTAACAGCACCCACGACATACCTTGGACTTGATGGCACAGAGGTCGGAATTTTTGGTGGTCTGTATCCCTTAAAATTGGGTAACATTCCTGAAAATCCGCATGTTTCTTCTAAAACAATTGCTCCTCAAACTAGTGTTAATGGCGATTTAAATATTCAAATACAAGTAAATGCTCAAAACAACTAAAATAACAATATGAAAATCTTAAAAATTATAATACCTGCCTGTTTACTATTAACGACTCCTTTTGTAAAAGCCCAACAAAGGGTAGCGCTGCAAAGTAGTGGCACTACTAGTATTTACAGTTCTACAGACCCTTTCATTGCCGCCTACACCGACGCCATATCCGGAGACACCATTTACCTTTCAGGAGGGGCATTTACTGCTCCGGCGACTATAGACAAAGACATCACCATTTTTGGAGCAGGATTCCATTTGGATTCTACTACTGCTACTTATCCTACTATCATTTCAAATAATATTACTATTGGTGGTAATGCTGACAACCTTTATATGGAAGGTATGGAATTGCAAACAATTACCCATTATTCTCAAGACACAACAAACAATGTTAGCTTTGTAAGGTGTCGAATTGGAGCCATCAATGCAGATTATCAGTACCCGGGTGAAAGCAATGGTTGGTTTTTACTACAAAATGTTATAGTAGGTAATGTAGAATTGAGTGCCGTCATCAGTTCCCTTGTGTCACATAATATTTTAACGGGCCGTATTATAAATTCTAAAACTAATTTATTTAGTAATAACTTAATTAAAAACCAAGGAAGCTATAGTGCCTACACCTTCACTAGCCTGCAGAACAATACAATTGTAAACAACGTTATTTCTCATACTGGAAGTTACTTCTCTACAAGTTTGTCTGGTAATATTTGGGAAAACAATGTTTTTGCAGAAAACAATCCTCCCCTCGGCGTACCTGTGATTGATAATAATAATTATAAAAACATTGATTTAACAACTGTTTTTGTCAATCAAACAGGAAACACTTTTGACTATAGCCATGACTACCATCTGCAAACTGCGGCTCAAACCTTATATCCAGGAAACGACTCTACTGAAGTAGGTATCTATGGTGGAACGTTTCCTTTTAAAGATGGAGCTGTTCCACAAAACCCACATATTAGCTCAAAAACAATAGCACCACTCACTACTGCAAATGGCGATTTAAATATTCAAATACAAGTAATTGCACAATAAAACTCAACAGATGAAATTTTTATACACACTCCTGTTTGTTTTGGCATCTATGGTTGGCATAGGACAAAATACTATCAATGGTTATGAATATTGGTTTGATAGCGATTTTAGTAATAAGACCTCCTCTACTATCACCCCAGTAACTCAATTAAATCTAAATACAAATGTTAGTACTGCAACGTTGAGCCCAGGTGTCCACACCATTAGTTTTCGGTCTTGGGACCAAAATGGACTATTTAGCAGTCCCATAACGCAGTTTTTTTACAAAATCCCACAACAATCGTTAGCAGCTGTAAATGACATTATTGCTTACGAATACTGGTTTGATCATGATTATAATTCTGCAACTTATCAAACCACAGCTAATTCTGCTGTTTTTTCTCTATCAACTTTAATAGGTACTACTAGTATTACTGCCGGCGTGCACAGTTTTAGCATCCGTTTTAAAGACAACGGTGGCCTGTGGAGCAGTCCAACAACCGAATTTTTTTATAAAATACCAATACAATCAACACCTGGTATAAAAGATATAATTGCTTACGAATATTGGTTTGACGATAATTACACGTCTGCTACTACTCAAGCTGTCACTAACACACAACTTTTCAATTTGAATTCCGTTCTTTCAACAAGCTCAATTAATACTGGGGTACATAGTTTTAGTGTTCGTTTTAAAGATAATGCTGGAATTTGGAGTAGCCCTTTAACACAATTCTTTTATAAAATTCCAACAAGCACAGTGTCTACAAAGCAAATCACTATGTACGAGTATTGGTATGACTCAGACTTCAATAACGCAGTACAGACAACTGTTAGTAACCAAGTCATATTCAATTTATCTACTTTATTGTCTTCAACAACCCTCAACACTGGTGTGCATACTATTACTATCCGTTGTAAGGACAATGCCAACCTTTGGAGCAGTCCTCTGACTCAATTTTTCTATAAACTCCCAAATCAAAATGGGGTGGTGAATAATAGCATCAGAAATTACCGTTATTGGTTTAATGATGACTTTTCAGATGCTATTGAGGTATCCATTTCGAGTCCTTCTACAAACTTCAACTTATTGGATGATATTGACATGACACAAATTCCACATGGCATGCACAGTATTCATTTCCAGTTTAGAGATAGTGTTGATAGATGGAGTTCAGTTACATCAGATTCTATTCAAAAAATTGCCCTGCCAATTGCGGAATTCACTGTATCATCAGCCGCAAATTGTGATTCAACAATTGTTACTATGATTAATCATAGTATTGATGCCGATACTTACTTGTGGGATTTTGATGGATTGGCAACAAGTGATCTTGAAAATCCAACTTTTACATTTACTAGTAGCGGGACCTACACAATTCAATTGACGGTAACAGATACTATCCTAAACATTGATAGTACGATATCTCAATCAGTCAATATTTATACAAATTCTTATGCAGTATGGGATATCAGTGAATGTGCCAGCTATACATCACCAAGCGGCCTATATACATGGACAAGCAGTGGAACATATAACGACACAATTACCAACAATTCTGGATGTGACAGCATTCTTACAATAAACCTTAATTTAAATCAATCAAGTTCAACCATTAGTGAAGAAGCCTGCCTATTCTATATTGCTCCAGATGGTGCAACTTATACCACTAGTGGACAGTATGTAGCTATTATTCCAAATGCATTCGGATGCGATAGCATAATAAGCATTAACCTTACAATTAATACGGTTGATATAACTGTAATTCAAGTAGACAACACTTTGACGGCTAGTTCTTCCGGAGCTGCATACCAGTGGGTTGATTGTAACAATAATTATGCCCCTATTGCTGGTGAAACCAATCAGTCATTTTCTCCAAATAACAATGGTATTTATGCTGTAATCATAACCGAGAATAACTGTTCTGACACTTCACAGTGTTTTGTAATTTCAACAATCAACATAATGGATAGCGGCAATTTTACTACAGTTTCTGTTTTTCCAAATCCTACTGAGGGTCATGTTTACATAAAATTTGGCACTATTATTCAAGATTTAAACATTCAACTATATGATTCCAGAGGGCGGTTGATTTTAGACGATTTTCTCCAGTCTACTGATTTTTATCAATTAGACATCACTGAACCCAGTGGGGTTTATTTCCTTAGAATTTTTTCACCCAATTTCAAAACAGACCTAAAAATTGTAAAAAGCAAATAGCAGAATCATTTCTCCTAAACGAAATCAATAAAATCGAATTACTCCTTATAAAAGGAGCGATTTGATTTTATTTTAACTATGCCTCAAAACACCCCAATAATTTGGTAACTTCATCCAAGGCAGTAATGACATCTGAGATAGAAAGCCGTATATAGGCTAAGTGTTTGTCGCCTATATAGCTCAACTCATGTGCTGTATTTGCCTGCTTTAATAATTCTCTCAGCTCATGCATCACAGCTAAAAAATTATCAGCTTGTTCTTTTTTTTCATTCTGAGCAGTGCCATGGGATACAAATGAAGAAATACTTAATACCCTTTTTCGCATAGATAACCGTAAACCCTCTTGGTCATTATTAGGAAACAATTCAGTTACCTTAAACATGACTTCAATTAAATCGCGCGATTTTTTGCGGACCAATGTTTTAGCCTGCAATAGTTCTTGAAGTCGTGTTTTTGCCATAGTGCCTAAATGTATCAAAAATTTCTCAGCCTGAAAAAAGTGCTTCTCCAAAACAAATTATCGTCAACTTTTTGTAAGTACTTGCCAATAAAAGCGACTATTAATTTTATATTTTTGCAAAAATACTTAACATGGACACCATACATAAAGACGTTGCCAATTACTACGGACAAGAACTACAAAAATCTGAAGACTTAAAAACAAACGCTTGCTGCACATTAACGGCACCGCCAAAACACATTCGTGAAGCGCTTTCATTGGTGGCCGACGAAGTGCAAGCCAAATATTATGGCTGTGGCTTAACCATTCCTTCTGCTATTGAAGGCCTCAGAATTTTAGATTTAGGTTCTGGCAGTGGGCGTGACTGCTATATTGCTGCGAAACTTATAGGCGAAAACGGTCATGTGATTGGGGTTGATATGACTGATGAACAATTAGCTGTCGCCAATAAATACCTAGAATATCACCGAGAAAAATTCGGCTACAAAACATCTAATGTAGAATTTATAAAAGGTAATATTGAAAAACTAGATGAATTGCAGCTTGAAAAAGGCAGCTTTGATTTAATTATTTCTAACTGCGTCATTAACCTTGCAACAGACAAAAACAAAGTACTCCAGGATGCCTATGAATTGCTAAAACCGGGAGGTGAAATGTATTTTTCCGACGTTTATTCTGACAGACGAATTCCGCTACACTTGCAAGCCGATAAAATTCTTTGGGGTGAATGTTTAAGTGGTGCACTATACTGGAACGACTTTTTAAGAAAAGCAAAAAAAGCAGGTTTCACCGATCCTAGAGTGGTGGACGATAAACCCATCACCATTGAAAATCCGGAATTAGAATTAACCGTAGGTGATATCAAATTCTATTCTGTCACCTATCGGTTGTGGAAAATTGATGGCTTGGAAACTGATTGCGAAGACTACGGCCAAGCCGTAGCTTATAGAGGTGGTATACCTGAAGATGAAATTGCATTTGCTCTTGACAATCACCACTACTTTCCAAAAGGAAAAATAATGACAGTTTGTGGCAATACGTACAAGATGTTGCATGATACACGTTTTCAGCCCTTTTTTGATTTTTATGGCACTTGGGACACTCACTATGGTATTTTTGAAGGCTGTGGTGGAAATAGTCCGTTTTCAGACAATAGCAGTAGCGATTGTGCAGATGGGACTTGTTGTTAAAACTTAACATTTACTGCCCAGATGATTTATTGTTGTAATCATGTTTCATATACAGGTAACTTTTCTAACCTTAAATTAATTGTTAATTTTACTGTTCCAAATGTTAAG
>JAWWDX010000131.1:0-8110 GCA_033719695.1 Putridiphycobacter sp. | reverse complement strand
TGTCTGTTTGCGTTTTGGAAATGTCTATGGACCGGGTTCGCTCCACAAATCAAGTGTTGTAGCCAAGTTCATTCGTCTGGCAATGGAAGGGGAAACTCTGGAGATTTATGGTGACGGCTCTCAAACCCGGGATTTTATTTACATAGATGATTTGATTAATGCCGTAATGCTGGCTTCAGAAACTCAAGGTATCGGAGGGGAGGTGTTTCAGATTGCATCTAATAAAGAAACCACTGTAGGCGAAATGGCTGAAATGCTTGTCAGTACCCTGGAAGATGTCGGACTGGATAATATCAAGTTGGTAAACAGTCAGCCGCGTCTCGGGGATGTCAGCAGAAATTATTCTGATACCAGCAAGGCACGCTCAAGACTGAATTGGAAGCCAGCATTTGAATTGGAAGAAGGGCTAAAAAATACCGTTGCGTATTTTATGAATTAATTAGGGAATAGCTGTTCATGTTTTCAAAACTGAATAATAAATCTATTTTGGTAACCGGCGCATGCGGTACAGTCGGTTCAGAACTCATTAAACAGTTATTGACCGTAGATGATTTCAGTCCAGCTGAGGTTATCGGAATCGATAATAATGAGAGCGCACTTTTTTTTATAGATCAGAAATATCTTAATGATCCCAGGGCTCATTTTTACGTAACCGATATACGTGAAGAAGATGAACTGGTTAATAAAATGCGTGGAATTGATATTGTTTTTCATGCAGCTGCCTACAAACATGTTCCCTTAATGGAAGAGAATCCTTCGGAGGCCATATTAACAAATATCCTAGGGTCGAAAAACATGGTCGATTTATCAATAAAATACAACGTAGATAAATTTGTACTCATATCTACTGATAAAGCCGTTAACCCAACTAATGTAATGGGTTGCTCTAAGCGCATAGCCGAAATCTATGCGCAGTCAGCCAACTTAAATCATCCAACAAAGTTTATTACAACACGTTTTGGGAATGTTTTGGGAAGTAACGGCTCCGTTATCCCCTTATTCAAAAAACAAATAGAAACAGGTGGACCCGTAACTGTCACCCACAAAAATATTACTCGGTATTTTATGACCATACCAGAAGCATGCCAACTTGTTTTGGAAGCTGGAAATATGGGAAATGGCGGTGAAATTTTCGTGTTTGATATGGGTGAAAGCGTTAAAATTTATGATTTAGCGCTAAAAATGATACAATTAAGTGGTTTACAAATAGGAAAAGATATAGAAATTAAAGTGACGGGGTTACGACCAGGTGAAAAGCTCTTCGAAGAATTGTTAGCTACCGAAGAAAATACACTGCCTACTCACCACCCACAAATTTTGAAAGCCGAGGTTAGAACATATGATTTTGAATCGATTTCTGTTGAAATACAAAATTTAATTACTGAATTTACCAGCCAAAACAATGATGCGATTGTTAAAAAAATGAAAGTCATTGTTCCTGAATTTATTAGCAATAACTCCCAATTTTCAAAACTAGACTCATAATGGTTTTTAAAACAAATATTCAAATTAGATTTTCCGACTGTGACATGCTTAACCATGTTAATAATGCGGTCTATTTACAGTATTTTGAGACGGCTCGTGTAGAATTTTTCAATAAAGAATTAAGAGGTTGGGACTGGAATACAAATGGAATTATACTTGCAAAAAACATTGTCGATTATTTAAAACCTGTATACCTTAACGATACATGTTACATTGCCTTAACTTGTACAAAAATTGGAAATGCTAGTTTTACACTCGCCTATCAGTTAATGGTGGTTGAAAGTGGAATCGAAACTGTCAAAGCTCAAGGTGAGTCGGTTTTAGTTTGCTTCGACTTTAAAACCAAACAAACAGAACTGATCCCAAAAAACCTATTGAGGGTTTTAGAAAAATACAAGGCTAAAGTGTAAGCATCATAAAAAGCAATCGTCTAACCCTGAAATGTATCATTTTTAATGAGTTTAACCGTATTAATTGTTTTCACACTATGCATGGCTTTTATATTTATATACAGCTTAGTGCAGTTAAGTCTTGTCATCAATTATAGAAAAAGCAAGAAAAAAGCAACTGTCAAACCTGCAAACCCTTCAGTGTGGCCACACGTAACAGTGCAACTGCCTGTTTATAATGAATTATATGTTATTGAAGAACTGATTGATGCAGTTTGTAATTTTGAGTACCCTAAAGATAAATTAGAAATTCAGGTACTAGACGATTCCAATGATGAAACGGTAGCACTTATCGCTCGTAAAGTGAAGCATTATGCCGATCAAAATATTGACATTAAACATGTTCGAAGACCTGAAAGAATTGGTTACAAAGCTGGAGCACTCAAATACGGCACCGCAATTTGTAAAGGTGAATACATAGCAATATTTGATTCTGATTTTAAACCGACGCCGCGCTTTTTGAAAGAAACGATTCCATATTTTAATAAACCAGAAATTGGTGTAGTTCAAAGCAAATGGGGATATACCAATCCAAATTACTCATTCCTTACCCAACTGCAAGCATTCGGACTGAATGCGCATTTTAGTATTGAGCAAGTAGGCCGAGGGTATAATAACCATTTTATTAATTTTAATGGCACAGCTGGCGTGTGGCGAAAAGCCTGTATTGAAGATGCCGGAGGCTGGGAATCAGACACACTAACAGAAGATCTTGACCTTAGTTACAGGGCTCAATTAAAAAATTGGGAGTTTATTTATTTAGAGCATGTGGTTTCACCATCTGAACTTCCAATTGAAATTAATTCATTAAAAGCACAACAGTATCGTTGGACTAAAGGCGCGTCAGAATGCTTTTCTAAAAATTTTAAACGCGTTCTCTTTTCAAAAAACACAAAACTTTCTACAAAAATTCATGCCCTATTTCACTTGCTAAATAGTACTGTGTTCTTAATCATTTTTGCAATGGCATTATTAAGTTTACCAGTTATTTATGCCAAAAACGAACTGGGCAATCACCTCATCATTCAACTCAGTAGCATTTTCATGCTAAGTTGGTTAATATTAGGTGTTTTTTACTATACGTCATTTAAAGAAAACTCTAATAAATCGATTGGTACATTTTTTATAAACTTTATTTGCTTCCTTGCCGTCTCTATGGGGCTATCCTTGCACAATGCGGTTGCGGTTGCCGAAGGATATATTGGTCGGAAGACGCCATTTGTTCGCACACCAAAATTTAATGTGTCCAAAAATGAAAGCAACGGCATTGGTAACATCTATTCTGTTAAAAAACTTAGTCCCATTACCTACATGGAAGGCGTGATGATATTGTACTTTCTATTTACATTAAAAGTAGCGGTTTACAGTGGCGACTACGCCATGATCCCCTTTGTGGTATTCCTGCTCTTTGGTTACGGATTTGTCTTCTTTAGCTCATTTATTCATTTAAATAGACCATTTAAAAACAGAATAGCCTATGAAAAAATGGCTTAACATAATACTAATAATAGTTTTAGCTCTGGTTACCAGTGGCTATCAGTCAAATAATTACCCCAATAAAGGAACCCTTTTTATACAGTTAAAAAATATTAGAAAAGCTGACGGCATCATCTATATCTTCATCTACAATTACGAAAATCAATACCCTCGGAAACCACTCACATACTATTCTGTAAAAAAGGATAAAATTCAGAATGGATGTCTGAAAGTAAGTATCGACAATGTCGCATATAAGCAAAACTACGCTATATCATTAATTGATGACGAAAATAATAATGAGGATTTAGATAGGATTATGGGTATTCCAACTGAAGGGTTTGGTTTTTCTAATAACGTAAAACCAATGTTTGCCATGCCTGATTATAAAGAATTGCTGTTTAGTTTTACACATGAAAAAACAATCAACATTGATCTGCAATACTTCTTATGATGAAATCACCGCTTTTCATATTCTTTTTTGTCATTTACACGAATTTAGCAGTTTGCCAAAATAGTTTTATCGATTTAGCAGACCAATTCTTAAAGCAATATGTTACAAATGGTTTGGTAAATTATCAAGCCATTAAAAACGAGCCATTAAAACTGTATGAGATGCTAAATAAAATGGCAGTAGAAGATATCCCTGAACAGGATAAAAAAGCTTATTTAATTAATGCATACAACATAATTGTGGTCGCAAGTATTGTCGAAGCATACCCCATTCAATCACCCACTGATGTTCCAGGGTTTTTCACAAATGAATCGCACGTTTTAGCCAATGAGATGATTAGCTTAAATAAACTCGAAAAAACACTCCTTTTTGATGCTTACAAAGACCCTCGATTGCACTTTGTACTGGTTTGTGGGGCAATTGACTGCCCTCCGCTTACCAATTTTGCTTATCGAACAGAAACTTTGGAGGAACAACTTAATCAACAAACAAAATTGGCCCTAAATTCAAATTTTATCAGGGTAAACAATACGAAGAAAACAGTTGAATTATCAGAAATTTTCAAATGGTACAGTAACGATTTTGGTGGAAATAGCAAAGCCATTTTAGCTTATATCAATACATATCGATCGATCAGTATTCCGCAAAAATATCGCGCTAGTTATTATCCATATAATTGGTCACTTAACGATATCAAAATTAAACTTGAATCTAAATCAGAATCCGACTCAATACCGGCATCAAATAGCACAAACCTTCAAACCTTCACAGCAGGTAGTTTACTGCGCAAAAAACAGTATGATTTAACTGTGTTCAATACGCTATATACCGAAGCAAAAAGTAATTGGCAAGGACAAAACCTATCAAATTTTAGAAATACCTTTGTTACCCATTTATTTCAGTTCACCTACGGTGTTTCTAATAATAAACGGATCAATTTAGGTATTGACTTAAATGTGAGATATAACGGAACGGTTGGGAATGATGATGCTTTTGTCAATATTTCAGAGGCCTTTAGATTTCAAAACTCACCAACGTCGAGGGTTGGCTTAACCTCTATTGGTTTGCGGTTAAAAGCACAGCCTTTTGCAACGGTGCCTGACTTTAGTATACAATCAACGCTTCAGGCACCCACCATCAGAAATGCTGAAGGAAATGCGCAGCTCTATTGGGGAGATTGGGAGAGAATCACTTGGTGGAACCAGTTTTTTTACAGTAAAACATTTCATAAATTTCAATTGTTTACTGAAGTAGATTTACTATTCAGATTTAAAGTATATGAAACACAAATAGGGATGCTTGACATACCAATAAATGTTTTCTTTAGTTACTTCCCTACTACTCGACTCACATTTTACGGTATGACTCAGCACGTACCACGCTTTACCAATAACATCAATCCTCAAGTTCAATCCGACTGGGTTATTCCTATGAACTACACAGCATCTGGCGGAGGCGTTAAATACCAACTAAGTTCTCAAATGAATATTGAGCTGTTGTATACCAATTTTTGGCGAGGAAAAAATAGTGGATTAGGCAATACATTTAACATAGGAATTAAGTATATTTCAAAATAAATGCGTCGCGGACTTTTATTTCTCATTATTTTTCTGTTCAGTTTTTCACTTTCCGCTCAAACCATTGACACCATCAAATTTGAAGGCCTTACCAAAACAAGTGAAACCTACCTAAGATCGCTTTTACTTTGCAAAGAAGGCTTACTTTTCAACGACTCACTTTTAAAGGAAGATGAACAAACACTCCATAATTTAAACTTATTTTTTAGTGTCAATAGCAGCTCAAACTATCATCAACAAACCAATACTTACCGTATAATTTTTAACATCATTGAGTCAACCTATATTTTTCCAGTCATTGATATTTCTGGTTTTAGAGATGTTCTTAGAATTCAGCTAGGCGTCAATAATATTAACTTTAAAGGCGAACAAAAAACAGTTGGCGTTTGGTATCAGTACTACGACCGACATTCGTTTTCAGCCTATTATCGCGTTCCAAAATACCTTGAACTGCCTTTTGGTCATGATATTGTTATAAGTAAATACAGTACAGTAGAGCCACTTTATTTTGAAAATAAGACAGCCCGATTTAATTTCGATAACTACTCTATTTGGCTTAACGGCATTTATTGGATTAACAAATACTGGAATGTACAAACAGGTTTCACACCGATCTACGAAATTTATGAGCAATTAGATTCCGCAGATCTAAATTTACCAGCAAAGCAATTTACATTTTGGAAGTATAGAGTTAATTCAAGTATTAATTTCACCAAACAGAACTACCGATATGAAAGGTTAACAGGAGTAACAACAGGTGTCTATCTTGAGTCTATACAAACACATGACATGCCTGAAGCGTCTTTTTTTATGACCAAATTAACCACACGCTACCACTATTTAATAGGGCGATCAGGAAACCTTGCCTGGCGTCATCAACTTGGTTTCTCGACAAATAATTTTAGTCCATTTTCGCCCTTTGTATTAGATGGTTTTATAAATCTGCGAGGTGTTGGCAACAGAGTTATGAGAGGAACAGGTATACATTTTATTAACTTAGAATACCGACATACATTCATAAAAAATAATTGGCTCACTATGCAAGGTGTTTCATTTATTGATGCAGGTGCAATTAGAGAGGCTGGACAATCGTGGCAACGCTTATTTGATATCAATGACACAAAAACATATGCAGGGCTAGGTATTCGATTACACAGCAATAAGGTATATAAAACAATCCTCCGAATAGACTATGGCATTAGGGTAAATACTGACTTTAATGGTGGTCTTTCCTTTGGAATTGGGCAGTTTTTTTAATTCAAACCAACCAAAACCATTCATAAAACGTTATTAACATAAGTGAAATGATTTAATTCAAATTATTTTCTATATTTGTTTAGAATGGTAACAAGCGTAACATACGGTGTAAAGATTAGTGTGGAGAGTATCTTTCGAAAAGACCTCTCAAACATTGAAAATAGTGTATACTTTTTCAATTACAGAATTGTTATTGAAAATACTAATCCGTTCGACATCCAACTGATCAGTCGCTATTGGCACATTTTTGACTCCCTTAACCCTGCTAAAGTTATTGAAGGAGAAGGCGTGGTAGGTGAACAACCAATCATTAAACCAGGTAAAAAGCATGTCTATGTTAGTGGAAGCGATTTGTTTTCAGAAATTGGATACATGAAAGGCTTCTATCATTTTATTAGGGTAGATACCAACGAAACTTTCAAAGTAGCTATTCCACGCTTCGATTTAATTGCTAAACCAAAGTTGAACTAGGATACCCCTTGTAACTTTTCTCACTTTTTATTCCTATTTATTTTCGTTACTTTTGTGGACTTAAAAAAATTAGGAAAAAATATGTCAAACGCATTTTACACCCCCCCAAAATACGCTACAGAACCTGTTAAAGGGTATGCACCAGGTAGCCCTGAAAGAAAAGAATTACTAGATACTTACAAAGAGATGTATAATTCAACAATTAATGTTCCAATGTATATTGGTTCTGAATTAGTTGAAACATCAAAAAAAGTTAAAATGTCACCGCCTCACGATAGAAATCATGTATTAGGTGAATTTAATATGGGCACCAAAGAGCATGTCAATAAGGCTATAGACACGGCCTTAGCTGCAAGAACGGAATGGGCTAATTTGGCATGGGAGCAGAGAGCAGCCATATTTTTGAAAGCAGCTGATTTATTAGCAGGACCTTTTCGTGCTAAAATGAACGCCGCAACCATGTTAGCGCAATCAAAAAATGTAATGCAAGCTGAAATTGATGCAGCCTGTGAACTCATTGATTTTTTCAGATTTAATGTGACTTATATGACCCAAATATATAAGGAGCAGCCAGAATCAAATCCTGGTATGTGGAATAGATTAGAATACCGACCGTTAGAAGGTTTTGTATTTGCGATTACACCGTTTAACTTTACCTCTATTTGTGCCAATTTATGTGCGGCACCAGCTATGATGGGTAACGTTGTTGTATGGAAACCAGCAGAATCACAGGTTTATTCAGCAAAAGTAATCATGGAATTATTTAAAGAAGCAGGTTTGCCGGACGGTGTGATCAATATGGTTACTGTAGACGGGCCAGAAGCGGGAGATGTTGTATTTAAACATCCTGATTTTGCTGGACTTCACTTTACTGGTTCAACAGGTGTTTTCCAACATTTATGGAAAGAAATTGGAATGAATATTAACACTTATAAATCATA
>JAWWDX010000130.1:0-8110 GCA_033719695.1 Putridiphycobacter sp. | reverse complement strand
GTGGATTTTCTGGCAGTGTTGTTAAATTTGTCAGATTATTGGAAAGCAAATACGGAGAATTGGTAGTTATAAAAAAAGGTAGTGCATTGAAATTTTTTGATCTAGTGCAGGGAACAGCTGATTTTTATGTTCGGTTGGCCCCAACCATGGAGTGGGACATAGCAGCAGGTCAAGCCATATATGAATCAGTAGGTGGAGAAGTACTACATTTTGAAACACGCCTGCCTTTAACCTATAACAAACCTCAACTAAAAAATCCGTATTTTATAGCCAAGCGAAAAAATTTAAACATAATCGTATGACGCAAAAAATTGCATTAATTACTGGAGTCACTGGTCAAGATGGTGCTTATTTGGCAGAGTTACTTCTGAATAAAAATTACATAGTACATGGTATCAAAAGGAGAAGTTCACTGTTTAATACAGATAGAATCGATCATCTGTATCAAGACAAACATGAAAAGAATGTTCATTTCTTCTTACATTATGGAGACTTAACTGACTCTACAAATCTAATCCGATTAGTACAGGAAATACAGCCTGATGAAATATATAATTTAGCTGCCATGTCGCATGTTAAAGTTTCGTTTGACACGCCAGAATATACAGCGAACGCTGATGGTATAGGAACATTACGTTTGCTAGAAGCCATACGCATCTTGAAACTTGAAAAAAAGGTAAAATTCTATCAAGCTTCAACATCAGAGCTATACGGTAAAGTTGTTGAAACACCTCAAACTGAAACAACTCCTTTTTACCCAAGAAGTCCATATGCCGTTGCAAAAATATACGGATTTTGGATAGTTAAGAATTATAGAGAAGCCTACAATATGTACGCTTGCAATGGTATACTTTTTAACCATGAGAGCCCTCTCCGAGGTGAAACTTTTGTAACTAGAAAAATTACTCGGGCTGTTGCAAAAATAAAACTAGGCTTGCAAGACAAAATATATTTAGGGAATTTAGATGCCAAACGAGATTGGGGCCACGCAAAAGATTATGTAAAAGGCATGTGGCTAATGCTGCAGCAAGAGGTTGCAGATGATTATGTGTTGGCTTCTGGAGAAACCCATCCCGTTCGAGAATTTGTCACACTAGCCTTTAAAGAAGTTGGAATTGAAGTAAATTGGACTGGAAAAGGAGAAAATGAAAAAGGTATTAACAAAGCCAATGGGAAAGTATTGGTTGAAGTTGATAAAGCCTATTTTAGACCAACAGAAGTTGACCTGCTTCATGGAGATGCTACCAAAGCTAAGAATGAATTGGGCTGGGAACCAGAATACACATTTCAGGAATTAGTGACTGAAATGGTTAAAGCTGATTTAGAATTATTTAAGAAAGATAAGTACTTACGAGAAGGCGGACACGCCACATATAATTACCACGAATAGTGAAAAAAGACGCAAAAATATATGTCGCTGGACACAATGGTATGGTAGGGTCAGCGATTGTGAGAAATTTACAGGCCAAGGGATACTCTAATATTATAGAGAGAACTAGCAGTGAAGTAGATTTACGGAATCAAGAACAAGTCAATTTGTTTTTTAAAACAGAAAAACCCGAATTTGTATTTCTTGCTGCCGCTAAAGTTGGTGGTATTCATGCAAACAATTGTTATAGAGCGGAATTCTTATATGATAATTTAATGATTGCCACAAATGTCATACATGCTGCCTATACGTATGGGGTAAAAAAACTATTAAACTTGGGTTCTTCTTGCATTTATCCAAAAAATGCACCGCAACCTTTAAAAGAAGCGTATTTGTTAACTGGAGCTCTCGAACCTACAAATGAACCATACGCCATTGCAAAAATTGCTGGGATTAAAATGTGCGAAACGTATTTTGATCAGTATGGTGCAAATTTTATATCAGCTATGCCTACCAATTTGTATGGACCTAACGACAATTATGACTTACAAAATTCACATGTCCTTCCAGCTTTGATTAAAAAGTTTCACCTTGCTAAAAAAAATCAAAAAGACTCTGTAGAAATTTGGGGCAGTGGTAAACCTCTCAGAGAATTTCTTCATGTAGATGATTTGGCTGAAGCATGCTACTTTTTAATGATGAACTACAATGAAAAACAGTTTGTAAATCTTGGGTCTGGACAAGAAATATCAATTAAAGATTTAGCTTTACTTGTAAAAAGCATTGTTGGGTTCGAAGGTGGACTAACTTTTAATACACAAAAACCTGATGGCACCATGCGTAAATTAATGGATGTGTCTGTCTTAGAAAAAGCTGGTTGGAAATACAGCATAGCACTTAAAGATGGCATTCGTTCAGTATACGAAAAAGCGCTTGAAACTGGAAAATTAGATTGATGCAGTATAATGCATGGAAAATAAAGTGCTGGTAAAATATGAAAACAAGCTTAAAAATAATTACTGCAATCATTTTTGTGCTTATGTTAAATCAGACTACTGCACAGTTAAATATTCCTAACGTACAGTCGTATAATTACGCTGTATATAAATTATTTTTAAAGGATTCAAACAGCCATTACGCAAGTACGCATATTAGCTTCAAACCGATTAGTGACTTAAAATATGAACCTTCTTCAATTTATATAGATGAAGGCAAATACTATTATTGGATTACTCAGAAACTATTTAAAGAACATTTTTTAGTGTTTAAAGGATCTGATTTCTGGTGTGCAGTAGACCCTGTTGTCTATTTAGAAACTGGAAAAGATTTTTCTACTAACCATCAAAGTTTACGATTTTGGAATACTAGAGGCATCCGAGTACAAGCAAAATTTTTTAAAAATTTTGGTTTTGAAACAGTTATATATGAAACCCAGGCTAACTTGCTGAACTATCAAATGAACTATGTAAATGCGCATGGAGAGTATTTAGTTACTAACAACGGCTATAAGCAGGATAACGCCATCATTCCAGGGTATGCTAGAACAAAACCATTTGGCTCTGAAGGCTATGATTTTGCTTTCGCTTCAGGGTACTTTAGTTACCACCCTGCAAACTGGCTAAATATACAAGCTGGCAACGGTAATCATTTTATTGGAAATGGTCACCGGTCGATTTTGCTGTCTGATTTTACGGTAAATTACCCATATTTTAAGCCAGAAATACTCCTCTTTAATAAACGATTGCAGTACACTGTAGTTTATGCAAGTTTTCAAAACCTCTACAGATTACCATTTCATTTAACGCCTGAAGCCAATTATGAAAAAAAACTTGGTGTTAGCCATTATGCCGAATTCAGTATTGCTAAGCAATTTCAAATAGGGTTTTTTGAAAGCAATACATGGGTAACAACTGACTCTTTAGGTACAAAGCCGTTTAATTATTTAGCTTTAAACCCAATTATAGGAAATTCTTTGCTTAAAGGAGGTGGCACACCCGGCCGATATAACAGTATTTTTGGAATCAATCTAACTTACAGTTTAAAGTCAAGCATTCTATACAGTCAGCTCCTTTTTGATAACGTTCGTATTGATGGAATACAAGTAGGTTTATCTTCATTTGATGTTGTAATTCCGGAATTAAATGTACAACTTGAGTACAATATGGTAGGTAAAAATGCATACTTAGCAAATAATAAACGTGCAAATTATTCGCATTCAAACTTACCGCTTGCGCATCCGCTAGGAAACAATTTTCAGGAAATACTTGGAATCGTCAACTATCAACGACAGCGCGTTTTTGCTAATTTTACCACAATCTATTCCCTACGAAACCCCAGTGAAATCGACGTAGAGCATGCTACTCTGCTTTATCCTACAGGAGTGGTATTACCCTATGATGCCGTTAATGTTTGGAATAATACCCTAGAAATTGGATACCGATTTAATCAAAAGTATAATTTAGAAGCTTATTTAGGTTTTATGAATAGAATTTCAACCCAAACAAATACCGCTAATAAGACAAATTTTGCTTATTTTGGAATTAGAACTAAATTAACTAACAAGACCTTAGACTGGTAATATGAATTTATATCATTACGTTTTGGCATTTCTAACGGCTCTTACTGTTGTTGTATTTGCTACCCCTTCTCTAATTAAAGTGGCGAAATTGAAGCATTTAGTAGATGAGCCTGGCGACGAAAGGAAGTTGCACAGTAGAAGCATCCCCACTATTGGAGGTGTCATTATTTTCAGTGCATTTATGTTCGCATGCTTTTTGTGGTTTCCTGATGAAACAGTTTCAGAAGGAAAGTTATCACCATTTCTTTACCTCATGGCGAGTTTAGTTTTATTATTTTTTGTCGGTGTGAAAGACGATATCATAGGCATGTCACCCACAAAAAAACTGATTGCACATTTTGTAGTAGGTTTTATTTTGGTACTGATGGGTCATTTAAAGATTGATTCCTTCTATGGTATTTTTGGACTTAGTGTCGAATTACCGTACTATGCACAATTTCTTATTTCTGTATTTGTCTATATTGTAATTGTTAATGCTATAAACCTCATTGATGGCATTGATGGCCTAGCCGCTGGCATTGGCTTCATTATTTCGTTGACGTTTGGTATTTGGTTTTGTTGTATTCCCGAACCACAATGGGCTGTTGTTTCATTCGCACTTGCTGGAGCTCTGCTAGGCTTTATCGTTTTTAATTTCAATCCTGCCCGTATCTTTATGGGAGATTCAGGTTCTCTGACCATTGGAGCGATAGTCTATGTATTGACAACCCAAGTGATTCAATCTGATACAGCTTTTTTATCTGCTCAGTTAACTAACTTATCAACTCCAGTTTTTGCAATTGGCGTATTAATTTATCCACTGCTTGATACATTGCGTGTTTTTTTACTTCGGATTATCGCTGGTAAATCTCCTTTCTTGGCAGACAGAAATCACCTACATCACAAACTACAAGATAAAGGATTTGGCCATAAAAAAATTGTGACTGTGCTATACTTATTCAATGTGTCATGTATTGTGTTGGTCTTTTTTACAACGGCACTACAACCAACTTTTCAACTACTTGTTTTAGTAACCTACGCCTTATTGTTTGCAGGAATAGTAACACTTTCAAAATCTACTAAATGAAAAAGGGCGTAGCAGTTATTCTTGCTTTTTTAACTGCTCATGTCTATGCCCAAGATTTGTATTTTTCTAATTTGCATTACAGGAATCATTTTTTGTTTGACTCTCTTTCCTTGAGCCAACAAAATCACTCCTCCATTAAACCACAGTTAAAAACGTTCGGCACCACAAATGATTATAAAGTAGTAGCAAAGGTTGCGAAAAACGCTTTGCTGTACCCTATTGTAGATCTTGGCCTTGGGTATGATTATACCACAAATTTATCCTATACAACTGGTCTTGGATTAGGTTTCGACTATAGCCGATCAAAATTAGTTGTTACAGGTAAGGTACTGCCCTATTTCCGACAAGGAGGTTATGTAGTTGACTCCATTCAAAACATTTCACATATTGATATAGGCACTGGACGACCTTTATCTGGAAACATATTTTTGCAAGGTGAGCTACTAGCCGCATATAATGCAAATAAATTTTTCACATTCATTGGCGGCATAGGCAAAAATTTTTTTGGAGAAGGATATCGCTCATTACTGCTGTCAGATAATGCCGCAGCTAGCCCATTTGTAAAAATGGAAACCACTTTTTGGACCATCAAATATGTAAGTTTAATAAATATGTGGAATGATTTTTACAACGAACCGACAAACAGAAGCAAAGACATCACTAAACTTTCAGCATCTCATTACCTCAGTTGGAACATCACAAAAGCCATCAATTTCTCAGTTTTTGAATCTGTAGTTTGGCAAGCGAAAGATTCCCTCACCAATCGTTATTTTGAACCTAACTACATGAATCCATTTGTGCTGTATCGACCAGTAGAGTACGCACAGGGCTCAGCAGATAACGTACTCATTGGTACAAATATAAGTTTTAAACCAACCAATAAAATTACAACCTACGCACAATTAATTTTAGACGAATTCTACTTAGTTGAAATTAGAGCTCGTAACAAATGGTGGGCAAATAAATTTGGTGTGCAAACAGGCATAAAAATAAAGGACCTTATTGTTAGTAATTTATATGGTCAATTAGAATTTAATATGGTTAGACCTTATACATTTTCACATAAACAAAGTCCGCAAAGTTACAGTCATGCTAACGCATCTGTTACCCATCCTTTGGGCTCTAATTTCTTTGAGTTAACAGGTATACTGTCCTACCAAAAAAATCAACATCAACTGACAGGTTTATTTTCTTATTCCATGTTTGGTACAGACACATCAGATATCAGTTACGGTCAAAATATTTTCCAATCTTATAGCAATAGACCTGGCAATTACAACCATACTATTGGGCAGGGATTACAGCACAATGTTTTTTCAGCTAATCTTTTTTACGAACGAGCTTTAAACATTTCACCAAACTTATATCTCACCGCACGCATCCAATTAATTTTCAACCAAACACCAAACAATTCCTTTTCTAATCAAAGTTTTGAATTTGGCTTTCGCTCCAGAATTTGGAACAGATATGATGACTATTAAATTGAATAATATCAATTTTAAATTGATTGATTGCATTGGGGAAATAGATATATTTAATATCTTTGTGCTTCAAAATTCCTGGATGTGTCCACAGAACAAATAGCGATAGAAAATACAAAATCTCAGTCAAAAATTAAGGCTTTAATGGCTCTTACTAAAATGCGCCTGTCGTTTTTAGTTGTCATTTCATCTGTTACGGGCTACTTATTTGCAAGCGGTAATTTTGGATTAAACTTTTGGTTGCTAATTATTGGTGGTTATTTCATTACAGGAGCTTCTAACGCTTTTAATCAAATAATTGAGAAAGAGTTGGACAAGAAAATGCCCCGGACGGCAAAACGACCACTTCCTACAAATTCTATGTCGGTTACAGAAGCATTTATTTGGGCTACAGCACTTGCTATAATTGGTGCTATACTGCTATTTCAGATTAACTTTTTTTCGGGGATTTTAGGATTGCTAGCATTATCTATTTATGTCTTTTTGTATACACCACTCAAACGCATAACACCATGGGCTGTTTTCGTTGGCGCTTTTCCAGGTGCCATACCACCTATGTTAGGTGTTGTTGCCGTTCAAAATGAGTTTAGCTTACTAGCTGGCATTATGTTTTTAGTTCAATTTGTATGGCAATTCCCTCATTTTTGGGCTATTGCCTGGGTGGTAGATGAAGACTATGCAAAAGGGGGCTTTTCCTTGTTGCCTTCGAAGGGAAGAAAAGATAAAAAATCAGCAACCATCATCTTACTATCTTCAATACTATTAGTACCTGCTGGTGTTTTGCCGTATATTTTTAGTTTTACGGGTGTCATAAGTTTGGTTGTAGGGTTACTAGCAGGACTTTGGTTTTTATGGATCACCATTCAGTTTTATTTAACCTTAGATGATAAGCTGGCAAGAAAATTAATGTTTGCTTCTTTCATTTATTTACCAATCATTCAATTTCTATACGTTTTTAATCACATTTAATGGACAACGAGGTAGCAACGCAAGCTGAAAACAGTCAGAAAATAAATGCAGAAGAGAAAATAAAAAAGAACCTACTATGGTTCGGTTTGTTTTCAATTGTCATGCTATTTGCTGGGCTTACGAGTGGCTACTTGGTGGCAAGAGGCTCTAGTTTTTGGGTAAAACTTAGTCTCCCAACATACTTTATTTGGAGCTGTGTGTTAGTTATCATTAGTAGTGGATTGATTTTCTTAGCCATCCATTTTATCAAAAAAAACAAAGCTAAACTGGCCGCTGGTAGTTTATTCTTGTCATTAGTGCTAGGCTTGCTATTTGGTCTGACACAATATAAAGGCTTTATATCGCTTTCTGCTACCGGAAATGCTATTACAGGTAAAATTATAAATTTAGAAGGTAAATATGGTGAATACTTCACGCTCTTTAAAAATGGAAAAGAAATAAGTTTTGATGGCAATGGTTATTATTGGGAGGGAACAGAAATTTCTGAAGCTTTTATGGCAGAAATGAAAGCATTTCTAAATCCAATTTTATCTGTTCGCTCAAAGCAGCAAGAACCAATCAAAAATTATGGGGTCTATAGTCTAAAATTAGGCGATAAAGCGTTGGAATATAAAAACAACAGACTAGAAGTAGACGGCCTGTCCTTG
>JAWWDX010000129.1:0-8111 GCA_033719695.1 Putridiphycobacter sp. | reverse complement strand
TGGCATCCTTTTTAAACAAAGATTTCTTGTAAACAAGTGAAACCGGCACTTTTGTTCCATCATCACCTGTTGCCCAAATCCGCTCTGATTGATAATCTGTGGCACTGAATTCACCTAATACTGGTTGCACTTTTTGAACTACTTCTGAAAAATCATCTAGGTTAATGTCTATAACAGAAGTAGGAGTTGTTAATGAACTATATTTTATCCGCAACCAATTGGTATCCAGAATTGGATTTTGATCGAGGTAAAGCATAAATGTTTCTTCCTTTGGCGGAATCACTTTATTTGCCATGTTCTCTAAACTGTACACTCGTAATTGAGCCAATCCATTATGTTTTTCTTGCACCACTAAGTGATTTCTGAAGGGTTCAAAATCTTCTATCAAAACAGTTTCATCATGTGGCTGAATTGTAACCCAGTTTTCAATATTCACGGTATCAAACGCGCAAAAGCTCAACATGAAATTCTTAGCATCTAAATTGTGCTTGATATAAAATCCATTTGGCCCTGCTTCAGGATAATATTCTAATTTTAAGGAGCGAGGATGAAAAATTTGAAAGCCAGCCACTTCATTTTCAAAGTCTAAATACTGGTATTCTGTTGTTAAGGTGCTCCAAGACCCTATAAAGATATAGCGTCCATTTTTTTCTTTTGATACACCTGTAATATACGCTTCATCTGTTTCAGTATAAATGATTTCGTCGTTTTCAGTCGGTGTATTTAAATGATGGTATTTAACTTGGTGGGGACGCAATGTTTCTTTATCTTTCAGCACATAGTAAAAGCCATTACCATTCTGATGCCAAGCAATATCACTACTTGTATCTATTATTTGATCACGTAAATTTTTTCCTGACTTCAGGTCTTTTACTTTTATTTGGTATTGCCGTCGGCCTGTAACATCTTCGGCGTAGGCCAAATACTGGTTATTGGGACTAATCGAAAATGACACAATTTCATAATAATCGTGCTCAGATGCCAAATCATTTTCATTCAATAATATTTCTTCTTCAGCATCTAAGGATAAGTGTTTTCGGGCATAAATTGCGTACTCTTCGCCCTCATTGTAACGTGCGTAATACCAATAATCATTTTTGAAATAAGGCACAGAAGAATCGTCTTCTTTGATCCGCGATCTCATTTCATCAAACAGTGCTTTTTGAAAGCTTTCTGTGTGCTTTAAAGTTGTTTTTGTATACGAATTTTCGCTATTTAAATAAGATATAACATCTGGATTTTCTCTGTCACGAAGCCAGTAATATGGGTCATTTCTTTTGAAACCGTGTTCAATAAATTGGTGGTTTCTCTGGTTTGCTTTAGGAAGTGGCATTGCTCTACTTTAAATTTGCCCTAAAGATAGAAATGTATTTTTCATCACGCCTGTAGATGTCAGGATAAAAGGTTATTTCTCCTAAGCTATCGCCAGTTGATGTAAAATAGTCGATATAAACATCAATTGGCTCATTCAATTCTATCACCCGTTTTACTCCTCTGTTAATCATTGGCACAATTGAATCAGATACTACTTTATTCTTATCAAGCTTCAAAATAGTCTTTGCTAGCTCATATGGTTCATGTAGTCGCACACAACCGTGAGAATAGGCTCTTATATCATTCCAAAACAACGATTTACTTGGAGTATCATGAATGTATACGGCATGTTCATTTGGAAATAAAAACTTGATTTTTCCTAAACTATTTCCCCCACCACCATCTTGCCGAACATGGTATCTAAAATTTGTTTCTCCAACAACCGACCAATCTACCGCTTTAGCATCTACTTCAGAACCATCTCTAAATAGTTTATATCCTCTTTTATCTAAATAGGCTGTATCTTTTTTGATCCCGCTTAATATTTCAGTAGAGGCAATAGAATACGGCACGTACCAGAAAGGATTGGTAACCATACGTTTCATTTTAGCATGAAATTCTGGCGTTTGTGTTCCATATGCACCTACAACAACTCTATGTTGTTGAAGCAATTTGTTTTGATCAAAAAACTTTAAGGTATACGCCGGTAAATTTACCCAAATGTATCGTTCCGGGATAGTATCGTTACTTTTCCAACGCCACCGCTCTAAACCAATGGCTGCTGTTAAATAATTATCGTAATTTGATTTCGCCATCATTCTTCCAGTCCATTTTCCAACCACGCCATCATCTTTCAAACCATTTCGTAGCTGAAACGCTTTTATGGCCAGTAAAAACAGAGAGTCAGATTCTGCATCTTTAGCACTGATAAAGTTTTTTGCAATCAGCGCTTTCTTAGCTGCTTCATAGCATTTTGTTGAATCGTCCTTAAGATTTGGAATGTCAATCTGCACTGAATCAAAAGGTATTTGTTTAAGATAATTCTGCAAAGCAATTTGTAAGTTCTTATACTCTATAAGTTTTGGCTGAGCACCTAACACGACGTCATTCACAGATGCGCCATCAATTATTTGTCGTAATAATTCTGAATGGTTAATATTCGGATGCGGTTTAAAAAGGTTAAACCTTGGCATGGTATCTTCCTCTAACACGCCGACCTGCAAATGCGTTGTCATTAAAAAAAAGCCCTCTGTAAGCAGTACTTCTGCATCAACAATAGAATCATTCATTAATTCTTGAATAGTTGTTGTGCGATAGAAGTCTGGCCATAGTCCATATGACCGTGCTTCATTAAAAAGATCTACTAATGCCTGTCCTTGCGGAGTGAATGCGGTATCATTAATCCATATTGGGGTATAATTTGTCGAGTGATAAAAATCAATGACCTTTTGAAATGCCAGTGAATCGGCCGATTCAAAAGCAAAATGATTAGCTAAAAATTTTTGCTTTAGCTGGGCAGATAGTTGCGTTTTAATTTTAGCTTCAGTTTCACTTGCTGAATTACAAGCAAAAAATGTAACGAAAGAGATACAAATGAGTATAAGTATTTTATATTTCAATATAGTATTGAACATAGCGTTACAATATTATTAGCGCAATATTACTTTGAAAAATTTGATTTCACAACATTAATTTATTAAATGTACATTACTTACATCATTATCGGCATTACAATTATTGTATCGTTATTAGCTTTTGAACGCCCCGACTTAAAAAGGAAATTATTGTTTAACGCCTACGATATTGTTCACTTTAAAAAATGGTATCGTTTATTCTCACATGGCTTTATTCATGCCGATTTCATGCATTTATTTTTTAACATGTATGTTTTATATATGTTTGGTGTGCAAGGTGCCGAACAAGGTATTAGTTATGGTTTTTCAAGTGTTGAACCAAACTTAGTTTTTCACTTTGGTGCCAAAGGCTATTTCTATTATCTTTTATTATTCGTTGGTGGATTAGCATTTGCCAGTCTGTACGCACTCTTCAAGCATCAAGACAATCCTCATTACAATGCACTAGGTGCCTCAGGTGCTGTATCTGCTGTGGTTTTTGTTTTTATTATTATGAATCCTACGGCTAAATTATCCATTATCTTTCTACCCTTTATTAGTTTGCCAGCCTATGTGTTTGGCCCGCTATTGTTGCTGGGAGAATACTATTTAGCGAAAAGAGGACAAAGTTATATTGCACACGACGCACATATATCGGGGGCAATCTTTGGTCTACTGTTTATTGCGTTAGTTGATTTTAATTATTATCTTTCATTTTTCTCTGAAATTTTTGGATGAGTAAACAGTACGTTAACAATAACGGGGTTTTAATACCAATTGAATCTTACGCCATTAAGGCGGGTAATAGAGGGCATCTATATGGGGATGGTTTCTTTGAGAGTATTAGAGTGATAAATGGTAAAATGATAAATTTTGGCAGTCATTTTAAACGGCTCACGGAAACGTTCAAAGTGTTGTTCATGAATCCTCCTCATGTTTTAACTCAAGAATACCTCGAAAAGGAAATTAATTTTCTTCTTGTCCAAAACGGCATTACAGAAGGAGGAAAAATTAGGTTATCAATCGACAGGAAGCCGGGTGGGACCTATTTACCAAGAACCAATGATATTGACTATTTCATTGAAGCCTATCCGCTTCCGCAAAATACATTTACCCTAAACGAAGCGGGCTACCGCGTTGATATTTACAACGACATTAAGAAAAACATCAATCCACTCTCGAACTATAAAACGAAAAATGGGTTGATATACATTATGGGCAAGCTTTACGCAAAGGCGCATCAACTCGACGACGTTTTATTGCAAAATGACAAATTAGGTATTATTGAAACAACCTCTGCCAATATTTTTATTGTTAGCAATGGTGTATTGTACACACCTGCTCTAGATGCAGGCTGTTTAGGAGGCACCATGCGGATGCAAATAATTAATTTAGCCTTAGCCAACAATATGAAAGTATACGAATGCGTTATAACTCCGCAGAATTTATTGGCTGCAGATGAATTGTTTCTCACCAATGCCATTACTGGTGTCACTTGGGTAGGCAACTTTCGCACAAAAATATATCATCATACTGTGGTCGAAAAAATTCACCACTTACTAATAAACAAATGGATTTAAAATGATTAAACATTCAATTTTAATATTCTTCACATGCATTAGTGTACTTGCAATTTCACAAACAGACAAACAAGTTCAGAAAGCTGTAAAAACATATCATAAAAATGCTAGCAAAGGAATTAAAAAGTTAGAAAAATACATAGGGAAAGCCTCTGGATATGGCAATAATAACGGTTGGGAGACTTTAATTAAAATGGAGTATAGTCAATATAATATGCTGAAAGAATTATTCGAAGGCATGTCTATATCGGTAGAAAATGAAGAAGCAAGTGACTCTATGAATGCCTTCACAGCCAATGTGATGAAAAATACATTTTTAGAGAACAACGAAAAGGGCTTTGTAAATATTTGTAGACAAGCAAGTATCATGTCTACAAGTTCATTAGCCGACTATTATATAAGAAAGCTTAGGGTTGATGTTGAGCCTGACACTCTAATTTCTGATACAGCTAAGGCCTATTTTGAAGAAGGTGAAGCGTTTTTCATAAAAGAAGACTTTGAATTGGCAAAATTGAATTATAGAAAAGCCATTGCTGAGGACGATAACTATTATAAAGCTGTTTTATACCTAGGAGATGCTTTTTGGAGAGAAGAAAACTATGATAGTGCCATCTATTATTTTTCTATTGCCAAAGAACTACAGCCAAATTTACTTGAACCTAGAAAGTATTTAATTGATGCATTAATGGGAAAATCTTTATATGAAAGGGCAAAAACTGAATGTTTAGATGCCTTTTGTGTGTATCCTAGTTATGGCATTAAATATCGCTATATGGATATTCTAAAAATAGAAAATAAATGGCTGTATACACGCAATATTAAACGCGACTTTTTTGCTAACAATATGACTGACTCTACACAAGGAAGTTTATTACCTCCTTTTAATGCCTATAGAGAAGGGAAGTATGACAAAAACAGACAATATAATATCGACGGAATTGCAACCGGTATTAATTTGAGTACCGATCGTTACTTAGAAGTAAACTCGTGGCGTCTATTTTTAGAAAAGCATAAAGACAACTTACCTGAGCTTTTCAGATTCGCTCAAAAGATGAATAAAGATGATTATTTAGACTGCTATATTTTTTTCACCTTTTTCCATATTGATATATATCCTCAATTTCAAGATTTCATGAGTAGCGAGAAGAATCGGGAAAGAATGAAATTCTTTATTACAGAATACTTGGTAGACGAGTACTAATTCAATTTATGATCTATTGGAAATTGGGCAAAAGCTTTGTACTTACCACCCTGGTGGCGCATATAATCCTCCCAAATGGTTTCATATTGATCGTTCATTAGTGCGCTTAAGTCAATAATATCGCTAACCAGCCATGCATTTTTTACTAACTCATCTTCGAGTTGACCCTTTGTCCAACCAGAATACCCTATAAAAAAACGAATTTGATTCTTTTTAATTAAACCAAGATTAGCTTTTTCCTTCAAGGCTTCAAAATCTCCGCCCATATATAGCCCGTCTACCACTTCAATACTACCCGGAATATCATGCCCTAGCGTATGGATATAGTAGAGATGCTGGGGATCAACCGGACCTCCAATAGAAATTTGCGTATCAAAACTCGGGAAATCGGAAATATCTTGCAACTCAATCTCAGAATACTTATTAAGTACAAATCCAAAAGAACCATCTTCATTGTGCTCACAAATTAAAACTACTGAACGTTCAAAATAATCATCTTCTAAAAATGGTTCTGTAATGAGCACACGGCCCTTTTTAGGTGATAACTTATTATAAACTTTTAAATCTAGCATACCAAATTTGTCTAATTCAAAGTTACGCAATAGGTCACTATAATGCCATTATACAAGCAAAAAAATAAATTATTTTTAAACAAAATTTAGATAAAAATCAGACGCCTGTCACTACAGTGACAGTTGTACAAATTAATTGACTGAACTCTGCAATATAATAGACCCACTTTTTTTTAATTGTGAATAGGGGTTAATGAGTTTACAATTGTTTTATTCAAAACAGAAATTTTATGAAACACTTTTTTTTACTTTCAATTTTGACCATAGGTATGTTAATTAATAGCTGTCAAAAAAAATATAACTGTCAATCTTTCAACTCCGAAATCGTGTCAGACACTTTGTCTTTGAGTAGTTTTGACAAAATTCAATTAAAAACTCAAGCAGATGTCATTTACCTGCAGGGTAATGAGCAATTTGTCAGCATAGAAGCTCCTGAAAAATTATTGGAACACATATCTGTCAGCGTCTTTCAGAATAGTCTAGTAATCGATATGAAGCATCAATTTTGCTATACAAATAAGCAAAATATTAAACTATATGTTACCACACCATCCCTAAATGAAATAGATATTAAAGGCAGTGGTAATTTTAAAGTAACTAATTTACTGCAATCAGAATCATTAAATATAAGTATATCTGGTTCCGGTAATTTTTATGCTGACAGTATTAGTACGGATTATATCAGCACCAGTATTTCAGGCTCTGGAGATGTGTATATTGCTGGAAAAGATACCATTCAAGAGCAAAATATAAAAATAAGTGGAAGCGGTGATGTAAATTCCTACAAAATACCTGCCTCAAAAACAGCTATAAACATTTCAGGATCTGGTGATTGCAAGGTTCAAACATTAGATGAGTTGATTGTAAAAATTAGTGGAAGTGGGGATGTTCGATACATTGGACAACCACTCATTAACAGTACTATCACTGGTTCTGGATCAATTAAGCAATATTGAAAGTATTTTATAATTAATAATTATCTTAGTTCTTGGTTTGAGATCTGATAATATAGCAATGGACATCACAACATTTGAGAAGCTTTTTAAAAGCTACTATGCTGAATTGTGTTCATTTGCCAACACGTATTTACAGGATGTTGATGCATCAGAAGAAATTGTGCAATCCCTCTTTGTCAAATTATGGGAACAGAACAGTTTACAAGTAAATCACGATTACAAAAAAGCATTTTTCTACACGGCTGTAAAAAACGCATGTTTAAATCAAATTAAACATATAGCCATTAGGGAAACTTATAAAAAACATAATGAGAGAGAGATGGAAGCAGAAAACTACGATCCAAGCGAAGCATTAGAAGCTTCAGAATTAGAGGATAAGATTAGAGAATCGATAGATAAATTACCGGAAGGACGGCGTAAAATATTTATTATGAGTCGATACGAGGGTTTAAAATACAAGGAAATTGCTGATCACTTAAAGATTAGTATAAAGACGGTTGAAAATCAAATGGGAAGTGCGTTGAAACAGTTGAAATCTGATTTGGCTGCCTACATAGTTTCACTGATTTTAATTGGGATTAAATATTTTTCATGAGTGGTTCAGAACAACATATGGTAATTGACGAAGCGACCTTAATGGCTTACATAAATGGAGAACTAACTACTTCACAAATAAAAAGTGTTCAAAATTGGTTGAAGGCATCAGAAAAGCATAGACAAGACTTTGAACAATTAAGAAAGACTTGGGAAGCCAGCGGACGGCTTGATCCCAAACCTGTTGTTGTAAATACAGATTTAGCATGGGAATCAGTCAAATCAAAAATAAAACAGGTTGCTAAGCCTGTGCCGCATAAAAAATCAAATCATATTATACC
>JAWWDX010000128.1:0-8184 GCA_033719695.1 Putridiphycobacter sp. | reverse complement strand
GGAGCAATGTACTTTTGCCTGCCCCAGGAGGTGCCGATAAAATGACAGTATTATCTGCATTTAGATTATTCTGAATTTCAGGAATTACTGAAACTATAGGTAAGTCAATTTCTGAATAATTAAATGGCATTGGGTTTTGTTTTGAAATACAAAGATATTTAAACTGCGCTTTCAATCATGATATCTTCAAATGATACTTATCAATTCTCTACATTTCAGCAAGTAAAAGCCTAACATTGGCTTCATATACTTCTATTGATTTCGATTTCTTAACGAGTTTATAAGTTTTGTGTGGATTCTCAAATAAATTAGCCCAATATTCCCAAAATGAAGTCATTTTGGTCAATACATGACTTTTTCCAGAAAGCGCTGAGGCATACTCGTCGAAAAGAGTAGAGTGGAAGTTTGAAAAACGTTCTTGCTTATCTTCTGGATAGAATGCTGTATCCTCTTTTATCATCTGTGGTAAGAATGGGTCTGTAATTAATCCCCTACCAATCATCCAATGGTTGATACTTGGAAATCTTGATTTCATTTCTCTAAAGGAATGCACAGATGTGATGTCTCCATTATAGTACAGCGTATGTTTTGCCGAATCAACGCAATTTTGGAAGGATTCTAAATCTACCGCTCCTTTATAAAGTTGCTTGCCAAGTCGCGCGTGAATGGCAATATTTTTAATTGGATATTTTTCAAGAATTGGAAATGTATCTATAATCTCGCCAGGGTGTTCGTAACCCATTCTCATTTTCATTGAAATGGTTATGTTTGTCTCGTTGTGAACAATATTCAGAATTTCATCAATTTTTTCAGGTTGACATATTAAACCTGATCCCATTCCGCGTTTTGTAACCATAGGGTATGGACAGCCTAAGTTCCAATTCAATTCATCATAACCTAAACTTTGAACATAATCTACAACAAACAAAAACTCTTCGGCTGAATTGGTCATTATTTGAGGAATCAATTTTTTGACTGTGTTATTACTAGGCAATAAATCTCTCTGATAAACAGGTTTTATATCTAGTTTACCATTCAATCGAATATAGGGAGCATAAAACCAATCAATACCTCCAAAATACTTATCCTGCGCATTTCTGAACCTATAATCGGTAAAGCCTTGTAGTGGAGAGGACAATAAAAAATGATTCATGTGGAAATTTGGTGCTACGAAGATAGATAATTGCGGTTTTCAAGGTGCTTTATTCTGTATTAATTTAAAGTTCATTATATTCGTCTGTAATAGAAGAGAAAATTATGAAAAATGTTTTTGATGCTGATGATGCCCAATCCTATATTGCACGCATCAATCAATTAGAACTGAGTCATCAGCCAAAGTGGGGTAAAATGAATGTTGCGCAGATGTTAGCGCACTGCAACGTGTCGTATGAAATGGCTTTGTCTGATCAGTATCCTCAAGCAAAAGGATTAAAGAAAATGATGATGAAATTGTTTGTTAAGCCAATAGTTGTAGGCGAAAAACCGTATAAGAAGAATAGTCCAACTGCCCCGGCTTTTAAAATTGCAAATGAAAGAGATTTTGAGGTTGAAAAGCAAAGATTGATAGATTATATTAATCAAGTACAATCATTAGGTGCTAATCATTTTGAAGGAATGAGTTCAGCATCATTTGGGAAATTAACAAAAACGGAGTGGAATAATATGTTTGCAAAGCATTTAGATCACCACTTAGATCAATTTGGGGTTTAAAAAGTAAGCGCTATTTTGATAGTATTATAGTCTAGTTCTCCATTGAGTGCTTCAAAAATGTCTTTTAGACCAGCAGGTGCTTTCAGTTTTGACATTATATTTTTAACAAGTTCTATTTCATTTTTAGAAATAAGGGACGATAAGTCGATTGTTTTACCATCAGATTTTAATTTAACCAAATGTGATACAACGGTGTTTTCAGAAATGTCTTTGTGAAGGGCAATCTCTGAAATTGAGAAGCCTTGACTAAATAACAGAAATGTTTCGTCATAGGTACTCCCTTTCTTTTGTTTCTGTTTAGCAGTCGGTTTTTCTGCTTGGCTAAATGCGTTAACAGCTTCTAAAAAAACCTGACCATAGGTCCTAAATTTTGCTTCACCCATACCCTGTACTTCAAGCATTTCAAGTTCATTTTGAGGCTTTTTTACAGCCATATCTTTGAGGGCCGTATCGTGGAATATAATGTACGCTGGAACGCCTTTTTCGGTAGCAATTTCTTTACGGACTGCCTTTAAGTGCTCGAAAAGGCTATTGGCAAGGCCTGATACGGCTTTTGGAGCAGCCTTTCTTTTGCTTTTTTTATTTCCTACTTTCTTGTCTTGTGGTTTGGTTAATTTAATACTAGCTGTTGGATCTTTTAACAAAGCTTGCCCAAATTCAGTGCTCTTGAGATGGAAGTTCTCATCATAGGCAATTTCTATGGCACCCATATTTATTAATTGGGTGATATAGTGCTGCCATTCATGGAAGGAATACTCCTGTCCAACACCATAAGTTTTCAGCTGATGGTAATTTTTTTCGTAAATTTCAAATGCTTTTGAGCCCCTTAAAATGTTAATACAGGTGTTGATACCTACCTTAAAGTTAGTACGATACAATGCTGAAAGGGCTTTTTGTGCAATCACTTTTCCATCAATCATTTCAGGCGGGTTTTTGCAAACGTCGCAGTTTCCACAATCCGCTTCTAAATGTTCGCTAAAATACGATAGCAATATCCTTCTTCTGCATGTTGTCGCTTCGGCATATTGCAGAATACGGTTAATTTTCTCCTGGTAAATTGGTTTAAATTCACTGTCTTGAATAAAATCATTTAGCAAAACTACATCCCTATAATTGTAGTAAAGAATGGTGTCACTATCCAAACCATCACGACCAGCTCTTCCAATTTCTTGATAATAGCCTTCTAAGTTTTTGGGTAAGTTATTGTGAATGACCCACCGAACATTCGATTTGTCAATGCCCATCCCAAAGGCAATGGTAGCACAAATTACCGGAACTTTATCGTGTATAAAGTCTTCTTGCACTGTACTTCTGTCTGTTGAAGAGAGTGCGGCATGATAATAATGCGATTTTATACCATTTTGGTTCAAAAACTGCGACCATGCTTCAGTTTCTTTTCGAGAGAGACAGTATATAATTCCTGATTGTTCTGGTTTGTTTTGAATGAATTGCAGTATTTCTTTTTCTTTTTGTTTTTTTGGGATTTGGGCACGTACAGCCAATGATAGATTTGGGCGATTAAATGAACTTAAGTAAAAGTCGTGCGATTTCAACCGAAGTTGTTTTATAATATCTTTTCTTGTTATTTTATCAGCAGTGGCTGTTAACGCAATAAGAGGCACACCTTCAAACGCTTTTCTAAGTGACCCAATTTTCTGATATTCCGGCCTAAAATCATGTCCCCACATAGATACACAATGGGCTTCGTCGACAGCGATTAAACTTATTTTTAAGTCTTTAAACCACGTGTCCTTCACTTGGAATAATGTTTCGGGTGCTAAATAAAGTAGCTTTATTTGTCCGCTTAGTGCATTTTCTACAATTTCCTGTTTTTGGTAATCATCAATAGAGCTATTGTAATAGGCTGCTGCAATGCCATTTTCTTGTAGGGCTTCCACTTGGTCTTTCATTAGCGATATGAGTGGAGAAATCACAATTGTGACATGCTCTAATAAAAGCGCTGGCAGTTGAAAACAAATTGATTTTCCACCACCTGTTGGCATCAATACTAAACAATCCTTTTGATGCAGAACAGATTCAATGATTTCCTGCTGTTGTGGACGGAATGATGAATACCCAAAATATTGTTTAAGTGTTTGTTGTAAATTAACAGCCATGCCTCAAAGATAAAAAAACACGACCGTTTATGGTCGTGTTATCAGTATTTATTATGTTGAAAAAATTTATTTAATTACTTTGATAATTTCAGAATTTTCAGAATTTTGAACGTGTATTAAGTATGGACCAGTAGCAAATTTTTTCAAATCAATTTTTATGGCAGCCAAGTCTGACTTTTCTGCAATAGTTTCAAAAATCAATTGCCCAAGACTATTGTGAATTTTAACCACTGCTTTTGTTTCAAAATGACTTGCATTTAGCAAATACGTACTTTCACCAACAGTCGATATGATGATTTTTCGGGAGCTTCCATTGTCTCCGATTGAAAGGTCTGAAATTAATTCCACTGAATAGTCTTGTGTTTCACCATAAGTAAAATCTGCACATGGATCTCCGGTGTCGTTCGCATTATCAGCCGCTTTTACTCTTATTAAATGCATTCCCAAGGGCTCATTGGCATCAATTGCAAAAGCGGTTGTTCCGGTATTACTAAATTGAAAAGCACTGATTACTTTTTCAGAAGATTCAAAGAAAAAGTTGTCATTGTAATCAATCCACATAGTTACATACTGCGGACTAAAGGCACTACTAATGGACACATTATGACTATAACCAACCAATAAGTCAGTTGAAATTGACGTGTAATCTGAGTAGCCCCCAGGTGTACAGCCGCTCGGATTATTAATAGTTCCTAATTGAAATTGCGTAATGCCGTCCCCGAATTGACAATTTGAGGTAGGCGCACAATTAGAATTTTCCACAGCAGTTGCCAAAGTGTCGTTACTTTGATTATTGTCTGATGCTAAGGCTGTAAAGACTACAATATCATAAATGCCAAAATTTGTAAAGTCGCCTTGAGTTGAAAAATTATACACTGTGTTGGCGCCTGCAGCTATGGTTCCAGTAAATGTTTCAACTACAGGTGTCCCATTGTTAATTTGGTAAGCCAAGTCAAAGTTTGACTGTGGGGCCGTGCCAAAATTTTCAATGGTCACAGAAATGGTCTCCATACTCATATTGTTATTTGTGCTTGGACTATTAATGACTGTAATGCCTACATCATTTGGTTGCAGATGGTAAACAATTTGAGTGGCTGTATCGTTCAACAGATTTTGATCGGTTGCTAATCCTGTAAAAAACTTGATGCTATATGCACCTATAGTACTTAAATCAGCTGTTTGTGTAAACGTAAAGACATCTAAACTGTTTGGCGTTAGTGGACCTGCCGTATAGGTTTCAATTACTGGCGGATTGTTGTCAATTTGATAGCCAACTGAGAAATTATTTTGATCATTGAGTCCAAAATTTTTGACCTCAATAGAGATGTTTTCTGTTGCAGTTAATAAGCCATCCGTTGGTGACGGTAAAGCGGTAACACCAATGTCATCTGTATTGTTAGTAGCTAGTTTAAAAGACGCAATTCTTGTTGATCGACTTGAATTATCCATGTATTCACAGGTATACCAAAACGTTTGATCGTCAACCGGGTCAACAGACATGTGCGCATAGTCACCATATCTATTGCCACCAAACTGAGAACTGCCTCCTAAAACTATGGTGTCTTCTGCCAATGTCATCATATTTAAGGCGTCCGTGGCATAGCGTCCAGTGAACATAATTGAGGGGAAGGTAGTGCTGCTAGAGAGGGCATAAGCCAACCCAATATTGCCTTGGTTATCCATAGAAATACTACCCATCCAACGACTTTGGTTATCGGGCGAGTAGGTACTTTGCTGGTGCACAGTCCAAAGCGTCCCTGTTTTCCGCAACTCATACCATCTGATTCCTGCTTGATTCGTGCCGTTAACATCAACAGTATGGTTCAGCATCACTGTCTGGTGTGCAGTCCAGTCAGTGTATTGCGCACGGTACATAAATGCACCAGGAATGCCGTCTAATTTTTGATTGGTTCCAGGTTGTGTAATATCGTTCCAGTTCACATTAAATTGCGAATCAAAAGGTGCCACAGCCAAGTTTTGGACGGCTGAAATTGATGAGTTCGAAGGCACATTCCAGTCAACTGTGACTTCCCATATTTTAATTTCATCTTGAGTTACATTATTCCAAGCATCATCTTGAAAGTAAAATAAATTTAATTTTTCAGAGGCTGGTGGTAAGGCAAAATCTGCAAAGGCAGGAATGACAGAGCGAAATCCTCCCGTTTGAGTCCCTGCACCAGTATTAAGTCCTGGAATACTCATGCTAATAAACTGTGGATTTCCTGAGGCTCCTAGTAACATTTCATCTCTTTCTAACACGTAGCAATCAGGCCCTCCTGTGTTTGCTGTAACATAGTACCCGTCGTGCCATAAGCCATATTTTGGATAATCCGGAAATGAGCTTAAGTTATAGTTCCACACCGTATAGCTACCGGCCGGATCAGGTGTGTTCGACATGGCAAACGACAAGGAGTTACCTTGTCCAAATCCACTTAAAAACCAACGGTCGGCAAATTTATCGTACAAAACAATGGGATCACCATTGTTAGAGCTTAAAACAGAACTCAAAGCATTCGGCCCTACCAATGAATTGCCTTGTTTATCGAATATTTCAATTCTAGAATTTACCATTTGCACATAGTGATTCGGACCAGCCGCACCGCTAGGGTCAGGTGGAAACCCCAAATTATTATCAATGCCTTCCCAATTTTCAATAGGTCCTCTGTTTGGTAAAATACCCATTTCATCTTGCCAAAGCGGATCATTGCCATCCGGCAGCGCGTTTTCATTTGTGAATTTATTCCTGCGCATTTTAATAGGGTAAACATGCGGTTTGTCTTCGTTTGGAAACAAATCTGTGATAATTGGAATGTCTCTTAAAGGTTGTGTCACATACACGCAATCGGGTAGAACAGCCCAATTAAAACTTGTTTCTGTTTGAGCCTTAAGGTGTAGGCTTACGAAAAGTAGAATTAATGTGTAAAATATTCTCATAGAAGCTATTTTTGGTGTCATAAAAATAACACATACTTAACACACATTTCATGAAAATTGATTGAAACTATTGGAATGTTACGTACAAAGGAAATTAATTTCTTTTCCAATAATAAGGGGTCAACAGTAGTGCTACGGTAAACAATTCTAATCTACCAAAAAGCATTAAAAAAGCCAGGACCCATTTACCTGCCTCAGGCATGGCAGAAAAGCTATGACTGGGGCCAAATTCACCAATTCCTGGTCCAACATTGCCAAGCGAGGTGGCAACTGTAGATATCGCTTCTACAAACGGTACGTCAAGTGCTGTCATGACTACAGAGCCGATTGTGAAAATAAATAAGTATAAGAAAATAAACGCTAAAAGATTGTATATAATCGTATTAGAAACAGGTTGGTTGTTCAAATGCACTTGAATGACGGCATTAGGATGTAAACGCCTTTTAAATTCAAGAAAACCATTTTTCATCAGTACAATAATTCTTACAATCTTTATACCGCCACTAGTAGAACCCGCTGAAGCCCCTGAAAATAATAATAGAAAGAAGATGAAAGTCGCTAAAGAGCCCCAGGTGGTGAAGTCGCCACTAGCAAACCCTGTGGTTGTGATAATACTAACTGTTTGAAAAAGAACAGCCCTAAAGGCGGTTGACAAATGATCGTATACACCACTATAATAAACAATAGGAGTTAGAACAATAACGAGTCCAACAACTGCCAAAAAATACCAGCGAAACTCATCATTAGAAAATATATTTTTAAATTTTCCCTTAAATCCGAAATATAATAATGTGAAATTTGTTCCGGCTAAGAACATGAATAGCACTGTAATGTATTCTATTATTGGAGAATTAAAATAAGCGATACTATCTTGGTACGTAGAAAACCCTCCTGTTGAGTTGGTGGTTAGGGCATGGTTAATGGCGTCGAAAAAGGACATTCCAGCAAAAATGAATAGAACTGTTTGAACGGACGTTAAAGCAACATAAATAACCCATAGTCTTTTCGCTGTTTCTTTAATACGAGGGTGAATTTTATCTTTTGTTGGACCAGGTGCCTCTGCGACAAAAAGTTCCATGCCACCAATGCCTAACATTGGTAAGATGGCAATTGTAAGGACAATAATACCCATACCACCTATCCACTGTGTTAAACTTCTCCAGAAAAGCACAGCTCTTGGCATTTCTTCAATATTATCGAGAATTGAAGCTCCAGTAGTTGATAGACCCGACATGGTTTCAAAAAAGGCATTTGTAATAGACGGTATGGCCCCCGTGACAAGATATGGCAACGTACCAAAAATGGCCATTGATAGCCAGCCCATGGTTACAATTAAATAGCCATCTCTTTTTTTGATTTCGGCATTTCTACTACTCTTGGTTGTGAATTTTAGAAAAGCGCCGACAGCTATGGTTGTTAGACT
>JAWWDX010000127.1:0-8203 GCA_033719695.1 Putridiphycobacter sp. | reverse complement strand
TTGACGGCCAAACCAGCACCCAAGAAAACCCAGAATTTTGCTTTAAGCAAAACCTAAACGAAGCCACCGCTTTTGACGTGTTTTTTAAAATAGAAACCTCTGCAGGTTGTATCGATTCTATATTAAAACCAGGCGCATTTACATTAATTCCAAGTCCAAAAGCCCAGTTTAGTTTTACGCCTGGCAACCCAACAATTGAGGCGCCAGAAGTACAATTCAATAACGAATCCACCCAGGCAACCAACTTTATCTGGAATTTTGGCGACAATACCGAAAGTTCGGAAATCGACCCCATTCATACCTATTTAGCCGAAGCCAAGTCGTACACGGTGACCTTAACCGCCGCAGATGCCACTAAAACATGCTTCGACAGATATAGCAGAACGTTGGTAATTGAAGACCAAGTTTTATTTTTCATTCCCAACGCTTTTAGTCCGGGAAGCGGTTCACTTAACGAAACCTTCCAGCCTGTTTTCGTCAGTGGAATCGACATCTATCAATTCCACTTTCAAATTTTCAACAGAAATGGTGAATTGCTGTTTGAATCTTTCGATCCACAAGGCGCTTGGGATGGCTTTTACGGCGGCAAGATGGTAAACCTAGGCGTGTATATTTGGAAAGTTGAATTCGTAGAAAGCCAAAAAGATAAAACACATACCAAAACAGGAACGGTGACGGTATTGAGATAGCCTTTAAGAAATGTATAACGGATCTATGAAGAAATAATATCGAAACAATCAATCCGACTTTGAAGTGAAACGCTCAGTCTGCTGATGTAACTTTTTGGACTTAAAAATTGTTCTACTTGTATGAACAAAATACTATTATTGTTTAGTCTATGGTCGAGTATTCTGCATGGTCAAAGTGATAATCGATTTCAAGTTGGTTTTAGTTTTCATTCAACGGTATTTTTAGGCCTGAGGAGTTTTAATAATGTAAGTAGAATGGTTTATAGTCAGGATCATCAATACTACCAGTACGAAGCATATGATATTAACTATATCAATTTCGGTTCATCAGCAGGCTTCAATTTGCAATTAGGTATTAACTGGTTAAATAACACCAAATATATCATTCGGCAAAACTTTGCATGTTTTGCTGATTTTTTCCGGGAACAAATTGAATACACATTGGTAGATTTTGTTGTAGGTGACCCACTGTTTTATCCAAATTTATGGTTGACTAATGAGTCTTTTGGCATTGGTACAGTTCAAACGGCAAAAATGGATGGATTTGGACTTGGGTTAAGTTCAGAAGTTATAGTGTTAAAGCCTTTACAAAATCAATGGAATGTTGGTGGGGGAATTTCTATCAATAGGCTGCATAGATCAGATGCCAGCTATCACTTTACAGAAAATTTTTACGGCCCAAACAATGCAAGGCTAGTTTCGGGAGTATATATATCAAAACAACTTGGTATAGTAATTCATGCCGAAAAAAGATTCAAAACATGGAATGCTTTTCTAACAGTAAATCAAATGCTATTTACAATGAAAAAAAACAAACATAAAGGAGCTGCTTATTTTCTTGAAGATAAAACTATTTATCCCCTTTCTCATAACCTCGACTACCGTTTTCCTGTTTTGATTAATGTAGGAGGCGCTTTTTTTTTATGAAATTAGATTCAGTTTGATGATTTTTATTCTCTAGTCATTACCAATCACAAGCGTTCACCAAAAAGCCCCATCAGTAAAAACTAACAGGGCCTCATTATCTTCTATAGTCTAGCATCTAATATCTAGCATCTAGTATCTAGTATCAATTCATGACTGAACCAAAAACCTTCTTCAATAAATCCGTTACCTGAGCCACAGGATCTTTTCTGATTTTCGCTTCTTCTTGCTCTACCATATAGAATAGACCATCTATCCCTTTGGTAGTCACATATTCATTCAAATCAGGATTTATCTCTGGTTTACCACCTAGCTTCGCAATCATATTATATTTTGAAGCTACAGGATTCCAGTACTCCGTTAACTTAACCGTTTCAATCGCGTTTTGAACAACTGGTTTAAAGGCTGCCACGAGTTTGTCAGTTGTATTTTGTTTTAAATAGTTTGTAGCGGCATTGTCGCCTCCTTTTAAAATAGCAAAGCCGTCGGCAATCGACATGTTTTTGATGGCGTCTACAAATATTGGCGCGGCTTTTTTACTGGCCTCTTCAGCAGCGCGATTCAAGGTCAATTCAATTTTATCAACCTGCCCTTGTAAGCCTAATTCTATTGCTTTTTCCTTAATTTTAATGGCATCTTCTGGAAATGGTAATTTAATCATATCGTTCTTAAAAAAACCATCAGTCATTGAAGCTAAATTGGCGCCATTTTGTATCCCTATGGTCAAGGCTTCTTTTAAACCTGCAATCACTTCTTCGTTAGTTAATTTTGGAGCAGTAACTGTTCCAGAGCCGTCTGTACTCAGTACTTCACCGGCAATATCATTTAGTACATCACATTGCGAGAATAACATCACTGATGCTAGTCCGAATACTATTGGAAACTTTTTCATTTTCATAAGAATAATTTTGTCAAACTTAGTAATTTTGAATACACAATACAAATAGAATACCAAAAACTACATGAGAGCAAAAATAATAACCATTGGCGACGAAATTTTGGTTGGCCAAACTGTTGATACTAATTCAACTTTTATGGCCAAAGCCTTTAACCAAGCAGGTATTCAAGTTACTGAAATTTTAAGTATCACTGACACCAAAGCCCATATTATAGAGGCGGTTGATAAGGCCATTCCCAACAACGATTTTGTTATTTTAACAGGTGGTTTAGGGCCGACAAATGATGATATAACAAAGTCTGTTCTCACAGAATACTTTGAAGATGAGCTGGTATTGTATCCAAAAATTTTAGATAGGATTCAAGATTATTTTAAACGTTTTAATAAACCATTTTTAGAAGTTAACCAATTACAAGCAATGCTACCAAAGCACGCAACCATTATAGAAAATGAGTTAGGGACCGCTAGTGGCATGTGGTTTAAAAAAGGTAACACTCATATTTTATCTCTACCAGGAGTGCCTTTTGAGATGAAGGCTTTGTTTACAACATTTCTAAAAAAGATTACGGAAACTTATCAGCTTGGTAATTTTTACCATAAATCCGTTTTAGTAGCAGGTATTGGAGAATCGTATTTTGCTGAGTTGATAAAAGATTGGGAGGGCAAATGCAGAGATGAGGGAATTAGTGTGGCTTACTTGCCATCTATTGGTTCTTTAAAACTGCGGCTTACAGGTGATATAAAACAGAAGACTTTTATTGATGCCCAATTAGAAGAAATGGTTAGCCAACATAGAAAATATGTGGTAGGATATGAGGATACGTCATTACAAGAAAAAATTGGCGAACTGCTATTGCTTAAAAATGCGACGCTTGGAACTGTAGAAAGTTGCACTGGTGGAGGATTGGCGGAAAAAATTGTATCCGTTCCTGGATCATCAAATTACTACGAAGGCACAATAGTTTCATATTCATACCGATTAAAAGAGAATTTAGTTGGTGTAAAGCATGACACCATTGTAAATTTTGGAGCTGTTTCTGAAGAAGTGGTGAGGGAAATGGCAAAAAAGGGACAAGAAAAACTAGCGGTAGATTATTGTATAAGTATTTCAGGTGTGGCTGGACCTGATGGAGGCACGGAAGATAAACCGGTTGGTACCGTTTGGATTGCCATTGCAACACCGAATCAAGTGCACGCAAAAGTGTTTCAATTTGGCTATAATAGAAGCAGAAATATTACCAGTACCATTATGGCTGCCTTGAATTTTTTACGACTCGTTTTAATTGAGGAGGTCAAATAAATTTGTGGAAAAACAAGTAAAAAGGCATCAATATAGAAAGTACAGTTATGAAATGGTTTTTTTTCTTCTTAATTATAAGCTCTCTATACCAAACCAGTGCCCAATTGATATCGGTGTCTGGAACTGTAACCAATTCCGAAGGCGATTCATTGTACCTAGCCAGGGTTTCATACGGCGTGAACCTTCAAAGCTTTGTTAAAACAAATAAATTGGGAAGGTTCGAATTTAAGATTGAGCAACGTGAATTAAAGGATATAAAGGTTGAGTTTGTACAACATGAAACGCTTATTTATAGGGTGCTGTCGAAAGATTTAAATCGCGTTTCGAATGGAAGGCTTGAGCTTAATTTGGTGATGAACGACAGAGTATTAGGCGAGGTGATTGTAGGCGCTAAAGCGCCAGCTGTTTTCTTTAAATCAGAACAATATAGTGTCGCCGATTTTGAAATTGACAGTGAAGGTCATTTCATCTTACTCACTTATCCTCAAAAATTGATACGAGGGAGTGATATCAAACTCTTAGGCGACAGTGAAAACGTTGTTGATAGCTACCATTTTTCGGGAAGAGCCATTGAATTGCAAACAGATTACCGAAAAAATGTACATCTCATTAGCACCGAGGGGGTATACCTGGTAGTGATTCAAAATGATAAAATACATTTGTTGCCCGAAGAAAAAGATTATTATTTTAAGTTTGTTGCGCCCATTCTCGACACCTTGAAAGACAATATTTACTATTCGAATTATTCCGATATTTATCCAGCTTTCGATTATTTTCAATTTAATAAAATAGACTCAGTGTATACGGCTTTATTGAGTGTCATTGATGAACCAATGATGGAACAATATAGAGCAGAGTTTAAATTCTCTGATGTGCGCACGCGCTTATGGGCCGCTAATAAAGAGATTGAAAGTGGTATCGATAAGGAGGTATGGGTTGGCGCCGCGGTATTTTCCAATTCAATTTATTTCAATCCTCTCTATGCCCCTTTATTTGTGAATAACGACAGTATTCTGGTATTTGATCATTATAAGAATTTACTTTTTAAGTATAATTACGACCTCTCTTTTGTCGACAGTTTATCTATCAACTACCATGAGAATGCCCGAAAATCAGGTTGGGAACAACCGCTTGTACAGGATAAGGAAAACAACCGCATTTTTGTTTTATTTGAAAGAGATGGCTATACTTACTTAAGTTTAGTGGATTTGACGACGGGTAAAGTAAAGTATTCTCGCAAACTCTTTTATAGGTATATTGAAAAACTAAAAATTGTAGACAATCAATTGTTCTATATTTATCGTCCTTTTGAATCCATTCAAAAAAAATACATCTACAAAGAAACCATTAACTTAGATTAGTGAACAAGTTTGTCTTCAATGTAATGAATGAGCGAGTGAATGATTTTTATATGAATTTCTTGAACCCTATCTGCATACTGACTCATAGGCGTTCTAATTTCAATATCTGCTAGTGTAGCGAGTTTCCCACCATCTTTTCCAGTAAGACCAACAATGGTCATACCCTTGCTTTTCGCACTTTTTACAGCTGCCAATACATTTTCAGAATTCCCACTCGTAGAAATGGCCAACAATACGTCTTCTGGCTTACCCAGCGCCTCTACAAACCTAGAGAAAACCTGATTATAGCCATAATCATTAGAAACGCATGATAAATGAGATGGGTCCGAAATTGCTATGGCAGGCAATGGTGGCCTATTGTCACGATATCTCCCTGTCATTTCTTCGGCAAAATGCATAGCGTCACTCATGGAGCCGCCGTTGCCACATGAAATTATTTTACCACCTGCATTTATGGCTGCAACCATGGCGTCACCAGCTTTTTGAATGCTTTTAAAGTTGTCTGGATTCTCAATGAATTGAGTGAGCACAGATTGAGCTTCTAAAAAATGGTTCAGTATTTGCTTATCGTCCATAAAACAGATGTAATTTATTCAAATGTACTAAAATTTGACTTCTTGAATTATAAAGAAATTATCAAACTTATACTATATTTGAAATCAGACAGCAAAACCAAAACCAATTAATATGAAAAAAACAATTTTACTCTTTTTATTTTCGGGAATCATCATGCAATCTTTTGCGCAGACAGGGTGCTATGCTGAATGGAAAAAGGTTTTTGAACAAAGAGGTGCCTACACCGTGACAGACGATATGTACCGAAGTGTAATTATTAGTTTTATTGAAGGTGATGAATCGTTTTGCATTTACGGAAAAGTGAGGGTAGAAAATGGTAAAATTGTGTCAATTTTTGTGCAGTATGAAGATGGTGAATTCGCACTTATGGATCAAAAATTCACCAATAAAGCGAATAGACCCCCAGGAATTGTGAACGGTATTTCAGAAGAAATAACCAATGAAGCAGGTGAAAAGTTTTATGTGTTGTTTATCGATAAAATTAAACCGAAAAAACGAGAGTATAAGAAAGCTGCTGGTCCTGGTGCAGAATTTAAATAAGAATAATTAGAAAACCACAACAAAGGGAGCTCAGTAAGCTCCCTTTTTTATTGTCAATTTGTATTTTTTTGCATTAAAATTTAAGTGATACTCCTGCAGAAACTAAAGGGCCTCCCAAGCCAAGTTCAATATTTAAACCTATATTTTGTGCGAAATAGTACCTTGCACCAAGGGCAATTCTAGCTGAGGCAGGGAATAGCGCTAAACCGACACTTTCATTATCGTAATTGGGGAAATCGGTAATGTATCCATAAGTACGATTGTTAGTTCCTGCACCAAAACCTACATAGGCGTCAAAGTTTTCATCCTGAACAAAGTGATAGTTGGCGCGTACATGAAACCTAAATCTACGGGCAAAACCTGTTATATCATAGGTGCTATTTACAGTTCCATCATTATTCAATGAGTCAACTTGCCCTGTAAGTGAGGCACTATTGTAAATGAAATCAAATCCAAGCCCAAAATTATCAGCTATCATATACTCTGCCCTTAATCCTGCAGGTCCTATTAATCGTTCAGTGATTTCAGAACCCGTTTCAAAGTTAATAGCATCCGAGATAACCGTAGTTAAAACTCTCCCAAAGTTTGGGTACCCAAAATAAGGATCGATAATAATATTTCCTTTTTTCACTGACTGTGCAGTTGTATGATTAGCTGTTCCAACTATCGCTAAAATCATTACTAGAAGAATTTTAAAATTTATTTTCATATAATTCGAATTTAATTTAAACGAAAGTACGAAACAATTTTTACATTAATAATTATCTTTCATATTTATAATTAAAGATAAAAAAAGCCCTGATTACAGGGCTTTTTAATGTCACTTTTGTTTCAAATTAGAGCATTATACCAAAATCTTCACTGGATTTTCTAGGTATGATTTAAGCGTTAATAAGAATTCGGAACCTGTGGCACCATCAACCGCACGGTGATCGCATGATAAACTCAACATCATCACATTTCCGGGAACAATTTGACCATCTTTTACGATTGGTGTTTGTTTAATTCCCCCAACAGATAAAATACAGCCATTTGGTGGATAAATGATGGATGTAAAATCCTCTATACCATACATACCTAAATTTGATATGGCAAAAGTATTGCCTTGCATTTCTTCAGGTTGTAATTTTTTAGCTTTTGCTCTTTGTGCTAAATCTTTTATTTCAGCACCGATTTGAGCATATCCTTTCGTGTCTGTATAACGAACCACTGGTACTACCAATCCTTCTTCAACAGCCACGGCTACCCCAATGTGAATATGATTGTTGTATCGAATTTTGTCGCCTAACCAATCGCAATTGACTTTTGGATGTTTACGTAAAGCTGCCGCTGTAGCTTTGACAACCATATCGTTGAAAGACACTTTTACACCTTCATCAGCATTAATTGATTTGCGCATGGCAATGGCATTGTCCATATTCACCTCCATTTTTAAGTAAAAATGAGGAGCAGAGAATTTTGAAGCAGATAAGGTTCTTGCAATGGCTTTACGCATTTGCGACAACGGCTCATCTGTAAAAGATTCAGTGCCAGTTGGCGCAGCATATATCGGTGCCGCAGTGCTGGTATTACCAGGAACAAAATTTTCTATATCTCTTTTGACAATTCTGCCATTGTCGCCAGATCCTTTTAGGTGGGAAAGGTTAATGTTTCTCTCTTCAGCCATTTTTTTAGCCAAAGGTGAAATAAAAATTCTACCATTTTCAGTATCTACTGAAATTGACGATTCATTTGATGTTTCATTTGTAGCTACAGGCGTAGGTGCAGGCGCTGATGTTTGGGCAACTGGTTCTGGTTGCGACTCAGGTGCAGCAACTGTTTCTACTTCTGGTGCTTCAGCAGGCGCACCCTTTGATGCTTCCGCCAACAAAGCAGTAATGTCTTCTCCTTTTTCACCAATAATAGCTAATACCTC
>JAWWDX010000126.1:0-8204 GCA_033719695.1 Putridiphycobacter sp. | reverse complement strand
CCTCAACCCAAACCAAATAAACTTATACTTAATTAACTAATAACCATTAACTAACAACCAATAACATGATACTACCTCCATTTAATTTTAAGCAGTGGATTGATGATAACCGAGATAAATTGAAGCCCCCTGTAGGCAATCAAGTTGTATACAAAGACACAGAATTTATCATTATGGTTGTTGGGGGCCCGAATGCTCGTAAAGATTTTCACTATAATGAAGGAGAAGAATTTTTCTATCAAATTGAAGGCGATATCACTTTGCCAATAGTTGAAAATGGGAAGATAAGAACAGTTGAAATAAACGAAGGAGACATCTTTCTTTTGCCTCCAAGAGTGCCACATTCGCCGCAAAGACCAGCCAATTCTATAGGATTAGTTATTGAGCGGATGAGGAAACCAGATGAATTAGATTATTGTATGTGGTTTTGCGAGAAATGCAATGAACCATTGCATAAACAAAGTTTTCACCTTGGCGACATTGTAGAACAATTACCAAAAATTCTTAATAATTTCTATGCTTCACCAGAGCTGGTTACTTGCAAGTCATGCGGGACCGTTATGGACAAGCCAGAGTTAAGACAATAACAATCACTAAAAAGACAATACCAAACCGCTACAGAAAATAAAAAACTAGCAAATGAAAACAGCAACAATTGTAGGTGCAGGATTAGCAGGATCGCTATGGGCCGTTTACTTAGCAAAAGCTGGGTATAAAGTAACCATATTTGAAAGACGACCTGATATTAGGTTGGCAGAAATTCAAGCCGGTAAATCAATTAACTTGGCCTTATCACACAGAGGTTGGGAAGCCTTGAGAGCAGTAGGAGTAGACCATCATGTGAATGAACTAGCCATTCCTATGACTGGAAGGGTTATGCACAGTATTGAAGGCGAGTTAACATATCAACCATACGGTCAGGAAGGACAGGCCATCTATTCGGTTTCCAGAGGAGGTTTAAATGCCAAAATGATGAATGTTGCCGAGAAAGAATACGGTGCCACTATTCACTACAATATGCAGTGCACAGGCGGCAATTTAGATGAAGGGATAGTGTATTTAACCAATAAGTTGACAGGCGAAAAAACCGAACATCAATCAGATGTTGTATTCGCTTGTGATGGTGCCTATTCGGCATTGCGATATAATGCTTTTCAAAAATTGGATAGGTTCAATTACAGTCAAGAGTTTGTTGCAGATGGCTATAAAGAATTGCTACTACCAGCAAATGCTGATGGTTCATATAAATTAGATAAAAATGCCTTACACATATGGCCAAGAGGACGCTTTATGCTCATTGCTTTAGCAAATGAAGATGGTACATTTACCTGTACTTTGTTTATGCCGTTTGAAGGTGACGAAAATGCATTTGACAAAATAAATACCAAGTCTGAAATTGAAAGTTTTATGAAAACGAGGTTTCCAGATTTTTACGATATGTGTCCAGATGTTTTAGAGCAATGGGGAACACATCCGCTTTCAAGTTTAGCGATTATGCGCTGTTACCCGTGGACCCATGGCAAAGCAGCTTTAATGGGTGATGCAGCTCACGCAACAGTACCGTTTTATGGACAAGGTATGAACGCAAGTTTAGAAGACTGCCATGTCATGGGAAGATTAATGGAAGAACATAACCATAATTGGGAAGCCATTTTTAAGGCTTATCAAAAAGAACGCAAACCTAATGGTGATGCCGTACAAGAGTTATCGAAGCATAATTATTTAGTGATGCGAGATTATGTAGCTGACCCTGATTTTTTGCTACAAAAGAAATTCGAAAATAGGATTCAAGAGTTGTATCCTGATAAATATTTAGCCTTGTATTCCATGGTTTCATTCTCCTCAATACCTTATGCAGAAGCATGGAAAAGAGGAATGGAACAAGATGTTTACATGAAGCAATTAATGAAGGAACACAATATTGAGAAGCTAATGAACGAAGGAAAAGTTGATGGTTTAATTCATTCTATTTTTAAAGATAAACTTATTGCCAAATAATGCCCAGAATTTGTCATATCGTTTTTCTAGTTAGCTTACTAAACGGTGTAGCCGATTATTTGAATGTGAAAGCGCCTTTGTCTTAATTGTTATTCATCATGCTGCACCTGTGGCTTCGAGTCCTCCGGTTTGCGCAGCAATCGAATCATAGCCAACGGCACAGTTAAAGTGATAACAATATAAGTCTAGCATCTAGGAGCGAAGCGTTCTAGCATCTAGCATCAAATTAAAAAAAGTCTAGTATCTAGCGGCAAAGCGATCTTAAAGCAAGCAGCGCAGCGGTCTTAAAACTAGCATCTAAACAATGACAAGAACAGAATTATTAAAAGCAATAGACGAAAAATATACAGCCATGGGCCAGAACCCTGATGTTCATTTATCAGGCCTTTTACATGCAGAACCCATGAAATACTGGGATTTCATTCAAGTAGATGCCTTGTTGGGGCTGCAAACACAAAGAACTCAGTTGCCTGATGAGATGGTGTTTATCATGTACCACCAAATCAATGAATTATTATTTAAAATGATTTTATGGGAAATACGTCAAATATCGCATACCGAAAACATTCAGCCTAAAAAATTCGAAATGCATTTGATGCGAGTAAGCCGTTATTTTGATGTCTTAGCGAATTCGTTTACGGTTATGGGCGACGGTATGGAAGTTGAGCAGTACATGAAATTTCGTGATACTTTAACGCCAGCTAGTGGGTTTCAGAGCGCCCAATATCGTCAAATTGAAATTGCATCTACAGAGTTAATCAATTTAATTGATGCAAGGTTTAGAGATAATATTGATAGAAATACACCATACGAACATGCATTTGAACATATGTATTGGCAAGCAGCGGGCAAAGACTTTAAAACTGGAAAAAAATCCAAATTATTGACCAATTTCGAAGACAAGTACAAACGCATATTAATTGATTGGATGAAGGATTACAATACAGTGAATGTATGGACAAAATTTAAAGCCTTACCAAAAGATTTTAAAACCGATAAAGACTTAATTAATGCTATGCGACATTACGATCATACTGTAAATATAAAATGGGTCATGCATCATTATCATGCTGCTGCAAAATACTTAGATAGCGGAAAAGGAAACGCCGAAGCAACTGGTGGAAGCGATTGGCATAAATACATGCACCCAAAATACCAACGCCGTATTTTCTTTCCCGATTTATGGAGTGCAGAGGAGTTGAAAAATTGGGGCATTACTAATATTGAGGGGTACGAGAAGATCTAATTTGTACATTGTTATTTTTAACAGATCATCTGAAAAAATACTGTATGAAATATGATTAGTGTAAACATAAAAGTCAATTAACTAAATAATGAAACAGCTTTTTGCAATAAGAATGATGCTTTTGATATTGATAGCGGTCTTACTTTTTCATTTAAGTGTACTGTTAAAAATAATTCCTTATGAGATGACATGGGGAGGCAGATTAAAAAGCGAAGCCGAAATGTATGTTTTCGAATCAGTTTCAATTGTAATTAATCTTTTTTTAGGTTTTATTTTACTAATAAAGGGGCAGTATTTGACAGAAATAATGCCCATGAAAATTGTAAATATTATTTTATGGGCATTCTTTGTTTTGTTTGGTTTGAACACCCTGGGTAATGTCATAGCCAAAACAAATTTTGAGAAATTTTTTGCGATAATAACTTTAGCTTCTTGTATTTTGATTTGGATGGTTTTAAGAAAAGACAAAAATAGATCGTGAGCATTTTAATTCAGCTTAATTTGTTTAGTTCTGATAATTTAAGTCTGGCTTTATCAAGTTTGTTACACAATCCCTATCACTCGCCATAAAGCAAATGGATAATTTTCTGTTCAACAAATGTACCAGAAGTTTTTTCTATGCTTTTCCTTTTGTCGGTTTTAAGTAAAAATTTGGCATAATTATTATGGAATAATCTTAAATTTAAACAATGCGCATAGTCTTTATACTATTATTGCTGTCAAATTCAACAGTGTTTGGCCAACACATTGGAACTTTGTATCTCAGTAATTGTGATACCATTCCAGACAACCTTTACAATAGAAAATACTTGACAACACTACGCATAGAAAATTCAATGGGTTATTGCCGCTCGCCAGTTAAAATTTTGAGTGCAAAAATTGCCAATTTAGAGAATCTAGAATCATTATCATATGAATCATCTTATAAATTTGCACCACTTCCTCCCGAAATTAAGTTTTTAAAAAAACTAACCTATCTCGCTACTTCAGATGTTATCCCGGAAATAGGAGAAATAAAAAGTTTAAAAACTTTAAGTTTAACGGTTTATACGGATGCTGAATTAAGGGATCTAAAAGAATTATCATTTAAGAATCTAGTCAATTTAGAATATTTGTATATCCGTTTTAATGGTAGGTTAAACCCAACAGAAAGTATAGCTATCCTAAAAGACATTGGAGCTTTGACAAGTTTAAAGCATTTTGAAGTATTCAATGGCAATAATGAAATACTAGCACAAATAGCGGGGCTTAAAAATTTAGAATCAATTGCTATCAATGGCCTAAAAGGTCAACTTGAATTAGATTTTAGCGCTTTTCCAAATTTAAATGCGTTGGCTATTACCAGAGCTGAAGGTATGGACAAATTTCCTAAATCCATATACACATTAAGTCAATTGACTGATCTTTCAATCACTAATACCGACCTAGTGGAAATACCTGACGGCATATCCGCCTTAAAACAATTGCAAAATTTAAATTTGACCTTTAATAAAATTACATACTTAGCGAAAGACTTTGTTGAGTTAAATAAGTTAGAGACCATATCCTTAGTCCGAAATTTTAACCTGAAGTTTCTTCCTGCCGAAATTGGAAAGCTGACTAATTTAAAGCGATTGGCGGTACAGTCCTGCCATTTATCCAAATTGCCAGAGTCAGTTATGGACCTGACAAATTTGGAGGCATTGGTTTTTAATTTTAATGATATTGTGGCACTTCCTGAAGATTGGTCGAAACTAAAGAACTTGAAAGTGTTAAATGCAGAGCGCAATAAGCTAGAAACGATACCAGCCAGTTTATTAACGTTAGAAAATTTGGAAGTTTTACAATTAGGACATAATTGTTTGCTGGGTGATATTTTTATGAATCAACAATTGCCAATTGGCGGTTTAAGGTCTTTAAAGCAGTTAGATTTTCAGTACAACGATTTGCTTGTATTACCATACGATATTGGTATGTTAAAGAATTTGGAGGATCTTAACATATATAAAAATAACCTTTTAAGTCTGCCTGAAAGCATAGGCCAGCTAGGAAAACTATCAAGTCTCTCTATGAGTGAAAATCAGCTTTCAAGTCTGCCAAAAAGTATGAAAAAGCTCAGGATATATGAATTTAGTTTACACAACAATGCCTTTGTTAACTATAAAAGTATGGTTAAAAATTTTCCTCGCGCTAAACGTGTTTGGATAGATGAAAAATTTAGAGATGATGTCCACATTTTTCCAAGGCTTGGTCGGGAGGTTTATTTTAGGTGACTTGAATTAGCAACTGCCTTCGATAAGCCGACTTCTATTCTGCGCCTTATAAGTATTTATTTAAGTAGATAATTACTTTCCACGGCCGTTGTATGTCAGACATGTAATTGTCGAAAAAAGTTTGTAATTGAGCGAAGTCAAAGTTAATCCAACTTCAACACTGCTAAAAACGCCTCTTGTGGAATCTCTACATTTCCTACTTGACGCATTCTCTTCTTACCTTTTTTCTGCTTTTCCAATAATTTACGTTTACGCGAAATATCACCACCATAACATTTGGCTGTTACATCTTTACGCAAAGCTTTGATGGTTTCACGAGCAATAATTTTGGCACCAATGGCTGCTTGTATTGGAATTTCGAATTGCTGACGAGGGATTAATTCCTTTAACTTCAAGCAAATTTTCTTACCCAAATCATACGCATTTGAACGGTGTACTAAAGCAGAAAGGGCATCAACAGGATCGGCATTCAATAATAAATCTAATTTAATTAAATCAGATTTCTGATAACCAATTGGGTGATAATCGAAAGAAGCATAGCCGCGTGAACATGATTTTAATTTATCGTAAAAATCAAAAACAATTTCCCCTAGTGGCATTTCAAAAGTGAGCTCAACTCTGTTTTGAGTTAAGTAAATCTGATTTTTTAGGTTCCCTCTTTTTGAAATACAAAGGCTCATCACTTGACCAATATAATCAGCTTTAGTAATTATTTGAGCATTTATGTATGGTTCCTCAATATAATCTACTTTTGATGGGTCGGGTAATTCAGATGGGTTGTTGACCACTCGCGGTTCCGTTTCTTTGGGCATATAGGCCTTGTATGATACGTTTGGAACCGTTGTAATGACAGTCATATCAAATTCACGTTCTAAGCGCTCTTGGATAATTTCCATGTGCAACATGCCTAAGAATCCACATCTAAAACCGAATCCAAGTGCGGCTGATGATTCTGGTTCAAACACTAAAGAAGCATCATTCAATTGTAACTTTTCTAATGACGCTCTCAGCTCTTCGTATTCATCAGTATCAACAGGGTATACACCAGCAAATACCATTGGTTTCACATCTTCAAATCCTTGCACCACGTCCTGACATGGATTGTCTTTTGTGGTAATAGTATCGCCTACTTTTACTTCGTTAGCTTTTTTAATACCAGAAATAATATAACCTACATCTCCAGTTAACACCTCTTGTCTTGGTTCCATAGTCATTCTTAAAATTCCTATTTCATCAGCATGGTATTCCTTTTTCGTGTTGACAAACTTTACATGGTCGCCTTTCTTAATTTTGCCATTTAAAACACGGTAATAAGCAATAATACCTCTAAATGAATTGAATACAGAATCAAAGATCATAGCTTGAAGTGGTGCGTCTTCGTTGCCTTTTGGTGGTTCAATTCGCTCAACAATCGCCGTTAATATATCTTGAACTCCCATGCCTGTTTTACCGCTGGCTGGAATCACGTCAGCAGGACTGCAGCCGATAAGCTCAACAATCTGGTCGGTTACCTCCTCTGGCTGTGCACCGGGCAAATCCATTTTATTTAAAATAGGAATGATTTCTAAGTCATTTTCAAGTGCTAGGTATAAATTAGAAATCGTTTGTGCTTCAATACCTTGTGCGGCATCTACAATCAATAGTGCACCTTCGCAGGCCGCGATAGACCTCGAAACTTCATAGGAAAAATCAACGTGACCAGGAGTGTCAATTAAGTTTAGAACATATTTCTGCCCATCTGTATGTATATAATCCATTTGAATGGCATGCGACTTAATCGTAATCCCGCGTTCTCGCTCAATATCCATATCGTCCAGCGCCTGATTTTTCATATCTCGCTCAGCAATGGTATTTGTAGTTTGTAACAAGCGATCCGCCAAAGTTGACTTACCGTGGTCGATATGGGCTATGATACAGAAATTTCTGATGTGTTTCATGCTGCAAAAATAAGCTATTTTTAGAATTATCGATATCCTTTAAAAAAAATAGATTTTGAAGAATGGAAACGTCAATTAATGTGCCCCCTTTTTTTGCGAAAACGCATTGCTAATATTGACAAAATGATTTATTTACGTACTTTTGCTTAAAGACAGATATTAATGAAACAAGTATTAGTTACAGGTGGTGCAGGATACATTGGTTCACACACGGTTGTTGAATTGATTAGCTGTGGTTATGACCCAATTATTGTGGATGACTTTAGAAATTCGAAACCATTTATAATGGATCGGCTTAAAGAAATTACAGGCAAAACTATAATCCATTACCAATCAGACTGTAACAATAAAAAAGATTTAAGTAAAGTATTTGAAGCGCACCCTAATATTCAAAGTGTCATCCATTTTGCTGCTGACAAGGCTGTAGGAGAATCAATGGTCGACCCATTAAAATACTATCGCAATAATATAAACTCTTTAATAACTGTGCTTGATTTAATGCATGAATTTAATGTTTCACACTTTGTTTTTTCATCTTCTTGCACAGTATACGGAGAACCAAATGAGCCAGTGGTAGATGAAAACATTCCAATTCAAGAAGCAACAAGTCCATATGGTGATACTAAGATTATTGGAGAAAAAATAATTCAATTTACTGCTAATGCACAACAGTCTTTCAATGCGACATTGTTGAGGTATTTCAATCCTATTGGTGCTCACGAATCGGGATTAATTGGAGAGTTACCTCAGGGTATTCCTAACAATCTGGTG
>JAWWDX010000125.1:0-8210 GCA_033719695.1 Putridiphycobacter sp. | reverse complement strand
GCGTTTGCCCAGCTGTACAACCTTGATCGGATTCGGCCGTAAAGGCTACTGAATACGTACCTGGTGTGCTGTAAGCATAGATGGGATCTTCAACAAAAGCAGAATCTCCATTTCCAAAGTCATAATAAAAATTGTCAATAGTACCAGCGGCAATAAATGATATACCATCAAATGCGACACTATCACCAACACAAGCTTCTGTGTTAGCAGAAGAAATGAAGGCAAAAGGGTAAACAGCCGGTAGAATTTCAAGGTTTAGTCCTTGACAAGTTCCATTCATTTGGTACAGTACTGTATAATTTCCTGCCCCCATTGAGGTGATGTCAATTGTTGGATTGGTTTCACCTATTAATGCAACTGAATCTTTATACCATTGCCAAGTGCCCCCTAAAGTATCTATAGTAGATGTTAAAAGGTATGGAGGGTTACAAAAACTTCCGCTATCAGCAATTTGCAGATTATATATTTTACTGTCGTACAAAGTTAAATTATCTAGTAATATCCTTTGCCAACCTGTATACGTTTGGTTGTTGTTGTAAGAGCTACAGGTTTGACCTAAAGCTAAGGCATATACAGTGTCAGTGGGCGAAAAACTGAAAGCATAATTGTGCCATGCGGTGTCTACAGGAACTATAATGTCTAGTGAATCAAGTCCATCCCAATCTGGATCGTTGCATGCTTGGTTAGTAATGGGAATATTAGCACAGGATGTGCTGCCATAAATGGCAATATGAATCGTATCGTCGGTAAATTGCCAATTGTAATTGTATGTGTTAAAGGCATCAAATTCTAAAACATAGGTATTCCCTGGGTAAAGGGGGGTATTTAAACAAGCGTTGGCAAAATTGTTATAATTATAAATGTTATTATTCCAGTTCCAAAAGCCCATACCTAAAAAGCCGTTGTTGCCACCAATACCGCAGTTTGGTGGTGTGATATAGGCCGTAGTGTTCCAATAATTACAGCCATTGCAACTATTGACGTAGTTTAACGACCAACTATTGTAATATTGTGTACTGTCTGTTGTCCAATCTGCTAGGCAATTAAGATGGTCCCACCACGTAGTAGGGCAGCACAAAGAGGAATCAAAATCAGCATTTGGAATCGCATTATTAAACTGTGCATTTAAACCTGCACCACAATGACAGTCATTATCTTGTAGATCAATAAAACCATCTCCATCATCATCAATGCCATTATCACAGATTTCTTGTGAAAATGTTGATATAGAGAGTGATAAAAAAACAAGTAGAAGTATTCTTTTTATCATCAGTAAAAATTTATAATACTTTATAACATAAGACGAAATAAAAAATGAAAAGGTGGCTTTGATTTATGAAATTCTGCTCCAATTGGGTTTGTTTTTTATAATTCCTCTCAGAATTTCCGCTATAGTACGGTGCTCTGGTTGTTCTAATTTTGGATCTATTTCAAAAAGTTGTCTTGCTTTATCTCTCGCTAGTGATACAATTTGTCCATCTTTAGCTAAATCAGCAATTTTAAGGTCTAGAATACCACTTTGCTTGGTACCCATGATATCGCCTGGACCTCTCAGTTTCAAATCTACCTCTGACAATTCAAAACCATCATTGGTACTTACCATAGTTTCCATGCGTTTTTTGGCATTTTCACCAAGTTTGTAACCCGTCATTAAAACGCAATAAGACTGACTTGCGCCACGACCAACACGTCCTCGGAGTTGATGTAGTTGAGAAAGGCCAAATTTTTCAGCACTTTCTATAATCATTATACTTGCGTTAGGCACATTTACGCCAACCTCAATAACAGTGGTTGCCACCATAATATTGGTAATGCCATTGGCAAACTGTTGCATTTCGTAGTCTTTGTCTTCTGCCTTCATTCGTCCATGGACAATGCTAACTTGGTAGTCAGGTCGTGGAAATCGCCTTTCAATCGACTCATAACCGGCCATTAAATTGGCGTAATCCAGTTTTTCAGATTCTTCAATGAGTGGGTAAACGATATAAACCTGACGACCTTTTTTAATTTCACTTTCAATGAATTTAAAAACCTTTAATCTTGAACTTTCAAAGTAATGACGCGTTTCAATGGCTTTTCGACCAGGTGGCAATTCATCAATTACTGAGACGTCAAGATCTCCATAAAAGGTCAACGCTAAGGTTCTGGGAATTGGGGTAGCGGTCATCACAAGAATATGGGGTGGCTTTGTGTTTTTTTGCCACAATTTGGAGCGCTGTGCGACGCCAAATCTATGTTGCTCATCAATAATTGCTAACCCTAAATTTTTATATTTTACTTTGTGTTCAATCAGGGCGTGGGTACCAACGAGTATGTCTATTTCCCCTGATTCTAGCTTCTCATGCAGTACTTTTCTTGCTGCAGATTTTGATGAGCCAGTTAGCAGTGCGACATTGATTGGCATTCCTTTTAGAAATGCTTTGAAAGTTTCAAAGTGTTGATTGGCTAAAATTTCTGTTGGTGCCATAATGCAAGTTTGATAGCCATTTCCAATTGCGATTAAGGCTGTCAATAAGGCAACTAGTGTTTTGCCACTGCCTACATCACCTTGCAATAGTCTATTCATGTGCTTGCCTCCCGCCATGTCCTTTCTTATCTCTCTCACTACTCTTTTTTGCGCATTGGTGAGCTCAAAGGGTAGGTGGTTTTCAAAAAACTCGTTAAACGGCTTTCCAATCTCAGGAAAAGTATAGCCATTTATTTTGGTTTGAGTAATTTTTTTTCTAGTAAGTAGTTCAAGTTGTAAAAAAAACAATTCGTCAAATTTGACCCTGAGTTGGGCTTTTTTAGCTTCATCAATATTCGCAGGAAGGTGAATTTGTGTGAGGCCTTTATGTCTAGAAATTAAATTTAATTCTTTAATGAGCCAAGCAGGCAAAGGATCAGGAATTTCACCTTTGATTTCATGTAACAAAGTATTGACAAGAGATGCAATACCTTTACTATGTAAACCGCGCTTTGATAGCTTTTCAGAACTGTGATATACAGGCTGCAAGCCCAATTCTTGACCTTTAATCTCCTCTACAATTTCTAATTCGGGATGTGCTATGCTGTATTTGAGGCCATATTTTTTAGGCTTGCCATATAAACGATATTCCGTATTTGGTTTTAGCCACGATTTGATGAAGTTCGCACCTTTAAACCAAGTTAACTCAATTTGACCAGTTTCATCTTTGAATTGTGCTGTTAAGCGTTTACCTCTCCCTTTACCTACTTCCGCTAACTTTGAAATGGTTCCTTTTAACTGCATGTATCCTTCGTAGCTACTCACTTGCCCAACAGATTGATATGTAGAGCGGTCGACATAACGAAAGGGGAAATACAACAATAGGTCTCGAAACTTAAAAATGCCCAATTCTTTTCTTAGGACTTCTCCTTTTTGAGGACCAACGCCTTTAAGGTACTCAATAGGTGTGTCTAAAAATGAACTTAACATGTGTTAAAGTTTGATAAAAAAAAATCGGTTAACTTTACAAAAATAGAAAATCAATTTCATGAATCTTTAAAACGTTTTTTATTTATGGATAAATGCAATATTTATTTTTGGATTTTTTAAGCAGCTGGCTGGCTATAGGTGAAATGGCGTGATGTAAGTACAACCAATAATAAAAATTAAAACAACTAAAATTAATACTTTAAGAATGAAAACAACGACTACGATTATGACGTTTGGTGCAGTGGCCGCATTTGCACTATTATCTTTTAAATCAAGCTCTAGTGCAAGTATTGAAGGGCACACAATGACTGCAGATGTTATTCCAAGCAGTTCAAACCCACCAGCAGCACGAACAGGGGCGCCAGGAGAGATTACCTGTACGGGTTGTCATTCTGGTTCAGTCTTATCAGCTACAGGTACTGTTAATTTTGACTTTAATGTTGGTAGCACTGCAGCAGATTACATGCCTGGTCAAACCTACCCTATGCAAATTAGCGTTGCTAACGGTAATAAAAATGGATTCCAACTAACCATATTGAACGGAAATAATCAGAAGGCTGGTGATTTCATCAATGGTCAAAACACTAGCACTACACTTTCTGGCGGTAGGCAATATATACGACACTCTGCTAGTAATAACATTACTAGTTTTGATTTTCAATGGACGGCGCCAAGCACTAATATGGGAGATTTGCGCGCGTACTACACATTTGCAAAAACAAATGCAAATGGAACCAATTCTGGAGATCAAATCTACATGGGAGAGTTAGCCATACCAAGTGGCGTACCTGCCTCCATCAATCAGATTGAAGAGAATCCAAATAAGATCCAAACCCATTGGGATGCAGCTGCTAAACAGATTCATTTAGATTATAGCTTAGCAGAAAGTAGTCAGGTTACTGTAAATGTGCAAAGCATATCTGGGCAATTAATTCAGCATACTACGCTTGGCGAACAAAATCAAGGTCAATATCATCAAATTTTAGGTCTTTCCGACGTTCCTAGTGGCATTTATATCGTCGCTATTTTTGTAAATAACCGGGTTTTTAATTATAAAATGATGCTCAACTAAGCATAAAAACGTATTCAATTTTCAAATCAGGTAAATATCCTATTATCTTTGCATTTTCATTGTAAAGATAAAAGGACTATGGCTACCATTGATACTTATAATTTTAAAGGAAAAAGAGCACTAATAAGAGTTGACTTCAACGTGCCTTTGAATAAGGAGACCCTGGCGGTTACAGATAATACCAGAATTTTAGCGGCATTGCCAACTATTCAAAAAGTTTTAAAAGATGGCGGTTCTGTAGTGTTAATGTCGCATTTGGGACGTCCTAAGAATATCCCTGAAGACAAATTTTCCTTAAAAAACATCATTTCAGCAGTTGAATCTGTATTGGGGCAGCCAATTCAGTTTGCTTCAGACTGTGTGAGTGCACGTGCATTCGAAAAATCAGCCAATTTGAAAGCAGGTGAAGTTCTATTACTGGAGAACTTAAGGTTTCACGGTTCTGAGACAAAGGGAGATGAAGCATTTGCTGAGCAATTGTCTAAACACGGAGATGTGTATGTAAACGACGCATTTGGTACAGCGCATAGAGCCCATGCTTCAACAACAGTTGTAGCAAAGTTTTTCCCAAGCAACAAAATGTTTGGTTATTTAATTGAAAAAGAAATTAAAAGCGTTGATGCTGTTTTAAATTCTGATGAAAAACCTTTGACTGCAATTGTAGGAGGAGCGAAAGTTTCCTCAAAGATTACCATTATTGAGCAACTCATCAATAAGGTTGATAACTTAATCATAGGTGGTGGTATGGCTTATACTTTTGTTAAAGCCCAAGGCGGTTCAGTTGGGAATTCATTAATTGAGGATGATTTTTTAGCAACCGCGATTGATATTCTAGAAAAAGCTAAAGCAAAAGGCGTTTCAATATTACTGCCCGAAGATACTGTAGTAGCCGACGAGTTTTCAAATGATGCACACACTAAAATATGTGATACAAATGCCATTCCTGATGGTTGGATGGGGTTAGATGTTGGCGAAAAAGCGATTGCAACCTTTACTGAAACCATATTGAATTCAAAATTAATTTTATGGAACGGTCCAATGGGTGTTTTTGAATTAGAAAAGTTTCAGAATGGTACAAAAGCTATCGCTCTTGGCGTAGCAGCTGCAACCCAAAAAGGTGCTTTTAGTTTAGTTGGCGGTGGCGATAGTGTAGCTGCTGTGAATTTATTCGACCTAGGCGAACAAGTAAGCCACGTATCAACTGGCGGTGGAGCCATGTTAGAATATTTAGAAGGAAAAGTTTTGCCCGGCATTGCGGCAATTTTAAATAATTAAATAAAACAAATGAGTGATTTAAAAAAAGACGCCAGCTACGGAGTTGGTATGAGTATTGGACAAAGTTTAGGAAGTCAAAATCTTGATGGTATTGATTTAGATAGTTTTGTAGATGGCATAAAAGATGTATTTCATGGCGGCGGTACAAAAATGTCGCCTGAAGAAGCTAATAGTACCATTCAAGCATACTTAAATGCGGTCAATGAGGAAAAATTTGCAGCCAATAAAGTGGAGGGTGAAGCATTTTTATCTGCCAATGCACAAAAGGATGGAATTGTGACTTTAGATTCTGGATTACAATATGAAATCGTAACAGAAGGTAACGGCGCTAAACCAAGTGAGAATTCACAAGTAACGGTACATTATCACGGTACATTAACAGATGGGACTGTATTCGATAGTTCTGTTGAAAGAGGTGAGCCAGCTACTTTTGGCGTAAACCAAGTTATTAAAGGCTGGACTGAAGCTTTGCAATTAATGCCAGCAGGTAGTAAATGGCGTTTATATATTCCAGAACATCTAGCTTATGGTGCAAACCCGCACCCCCAAGGTCCTATTAAACCCTATATGGCTTTAATTTTTGATGTTGAATTATTGAGTATTCAAGGTTAAGATGACTAGCAAAACTTGGCTGATAATTTTGCCATTTTTAATGCTTGCTTGTGGAAGTGAGACAGAAGAAAATTCAGTGGAGGAAAGCCCAATTGAAGTAGTTACATTTGAAAATTACTTCCAAAAAATTAGCTACGCTATTGGACTGGATCAAGGTTCAGGTGGACGTGTTTTTTACACCAACGATAGATTAGTTGGGAAATTTGATCTCATGCAAATAAAGAATGGCATGGTTGATTACTTGGCCTCTAATCCTTTGCAGCTAGAAACTAGGGCAGTTGATTCTGTGCTTGCCCTTTATCTGAAAGAAGATGGATCTGTGGATAGCTCTATTATTTCAAAATCGATTGGCAGTTATGCAGTTGGAATGAATGAAGCAATTGTGCTGGTAAGCGCTTTTGTAGGTCGTGGCATTGATCAGGAAATTGTGCCAGCAACATTAGTTAAAGGTATTGAAGATGGTTTTTCTGGCGTTAAAACAGCCTACAAGCTAAAAGATGCGCAATTTGATGTAGCCACGTATTATGCTGATATTAATAAAAAAAATGGTGAAGCTTTCTTAGCAGAAAACAAAAAGAAAGAAGGCATTATTGAAACAGCTTCTGGTTTACAATATAAAATCTTTGCTAAGGGAAATGGACCAAAACCCAATACTGTCGATTCGGTGGCTGTTCACTATGTCGGTAGGTTTATTAGTGGTGAAGAGTTTGAAAGTTCAATTAATAGCTCTGAACCAATAAAGTTTGGTGTTTTGCAAGTAATTAAAGGGTGGTCGGAAGGCTTGCTATTGATGAATGAAGGCGCTAAGTATAGATTTTACATTCCATATAATTTGGCCTATGGTGAATCAGGAGCAGGCCCAATTGAGCCATATTCAGCGCTCGTTTTTGATATCGAATTGGTAGAAGTAATTAAATACAAACCAAATTTTTAAACTATTGCAAAAGCCATCATTTCGGCAAAGCGCTTAAAATATTATGGTATTCTACATAATAACCCTACCTTTGCAAAAAAAATAAAGCATGAGTACTAGTACACACAATGTAATTTCGTTGCATTACAATTTAACAAAAGACACAGCAACAGGCGAATTAATTGAATCTACTGAAGGTAAAGAACCATTAGTTTTTTTATCGGGAATGGGACAAATGATTCCAGAATTTGAAGCGCAAGTAGCTAATTTAAATGAAGGCGCAGGTTTCTCATTTGGTATTAAAGCTGAAAATGCATACGGAAAAAGAGTGCAAGAAGCTTTAATTGAATTACCAATTGACATGTTTATGCAAGAAGGTAAATTGATGGAGGCAGTTGCTGTTGGCAATATTTTACCAATGCAAGACCAAAACGGACAGGTTCAACCAGGAAAAGTTTTAGCAATCAATGAAGCCTCAGTAAATTTGGATATGAATCACCCATTGGCTGAACAAGATTTATATTTCCAAGGAAGTATCGTCAATGTTCGTCCTGCAACACAAGAAGAAATTGAACATGGTCACGTTCATGGAGCAGGTGGTGTTGAGCACTGATTAAATGTCAAAATATAATATGAAAATCCCTGCTTTAGAGTGGGGATTTTTTTGTGACTATGTTTTTAAGAATCATTCTAATTTTAGGAAAATATCGTTAATGTCACAGAATTGTAAGTCGAACCCCTGTAAATCGTCTAAGCTAAAAAATACAAACAAAATGAATGTAACAACACTAAGAAAAGACACTGTCATAAACGAAGGACTAGAAAAAAGTATGAGCTATATGGCTTATGTGGATTTGGTAATTGATTTATTTAAGCAAGGTAAATCAACCACAAAAGGGGGC
>JAWWDX010000124.1:0-8211 GCA_033719695.1 Putridiphycobacter sp. | reverse complement strand
GGTACTTTGCTGCCACCTCTTCGGCGGTATTTCCCATACCCCAATAGTAGTCGGCATGCGCTTTTGCAACTTTTGCATTTGGCACTACACGCCAACCACCCATGGCAATAGCCGACATGGATTCCGTTCCCCCAGCAATAATGACGTCTGCTAATCCGGCCTCTATTTTCGCTTTTGCAATGGCCATGGTTTCAATGCCAGATGAGCAATATCTATTCACCGTCATGCCTGGTACTTTGTTGTTATCCAGTCCCATGAGAGAAATAAAACGGCCTACGTTTAGGCCTTGCTCGGCTTCAGGCATAGCATTACCTACAATCACGTCGTCTATTAATTCTTGGTCTAATTGCGGTACCTCCGCTAATAAATGTTTGATGACGTCTGCGGCTAAATCATCCGGACGTGTAAATCTGAACCCTCCTTTTGAGGCTTTGCCTACTGCGGTTCTGTATGCTTTTACGATATATGCTGTTGTCATTTTTTTTGTATTAAGTAGTTAGTATCAAGTATAAAGTATTGTTTTCTTTCGCTTTGCTAAAATCATTTCAGTGATTTTGTTAAAGAGAAGAGCATACTTTGTACTTCTGTTACTTGTTTTATTAAGTCTTTTGTTTCTATTTTAAATATTTTTTCAATTAGTATTAGTTGTGTTTCAAGTTCATATGAAGATCCAACTGCTATATTTAGGAATCTCTTGAAATCTTTATCAGAATCTCTTCCTGCGCCTTCAGCAATGTTGGATGGGATTGACAGCGCAGATCTTGTTACTTGAGAAATAGAAGTGAATCTTTCTGCATTAGGCAATTCTTTACTTATAGCATATGTATTTTCAACTACTACCATTGCTTTTCCCCAAACTTTTAATTCTTTAAAATTGTGCATTGCTATCTGTCTTAATACTTAATACTATTGTCTTTATACTTTCTAAGAAACTAGTTTCTTAAAACCTTCCCCTTTGTCACAATACTCTGAATTCTCTCTAGCGTTTTTTTCTTTGTACATAAGTCAAGGAATGCTTTTCGTTCAAGATCCAATAAATACTGTTCGTCAACTTGTTGTAATTCTGAAAGGTCACCGCCAGCTATCACATAGCCAAGTTTTTCAGAAATGTATTTATCGTGCTCTGAAATATATTTACCGTGTTCCATGGAATCGGCGCCAACATAAACAATGCCTAGGCCTTCTTGTCCTAATACGGTAATGTTTTTTTCTTTTGCAGGCTGACTGTATCCAGAATTAAATAAGCTTAAACAAGCTTCTTTTGCGCGTGATAATTGGTAATCTCTATCCATAACCACTTCATCAATGCCTTTTCTGAGGTATCCTAAATCAAAAGCTTCGTGTGCCGAGGTAGAAACTTTTGCCTGGCCTATGGTCAAGAAAGCTTCCCTAAATCGGTTAATTCTAACATCTCCTTCAACTAAGCTGTCTGAAAGTCGCTTAGCAAATTCTTTGCTGCCACCGCCACCAGGTATTAAGCCTACTCCGAATTCAACGAGACCCATGTATAATTCAGAATGGGCAACCACTTTGTCGGCATGCATTGACATTTCGCAACCACCACCAAGAGCCATATTGTGTGGCGCCACCACAACCGGACAAGCCGAGTAACGGATGCGCATCATGGTGTCTTGAAATTGCTTGATGGCAAAATTCAGTTCATCATATTCTTGTTCAACGGCCATCATAAAAATCAATCCAACATTCGCACCAGCTGAAAAGTTCTGCCCAGTGTTTGAAATCACCAATCCTTTATAGTCTGTTTCCGCTAAATCAATGCCTTTATTAATCCCTTGCAATACACCGCCACCTATGGTGTGCATTTTGGTGTGGAATTCAAGATTCAAAATGCCATCTCCTAAATCTATTAAATGACAGTCATTATTTTTCCAAACTGTATTGGTATCTCTTAGGTTATCTAAAAATAATAGGTCTTCCGTACCTGGAATGGCTTGGTAAGACTTTGTTTTAAGATCGTAGAACTTTTTTTGTCCGTTTTCTAATATATAAAAACTTTTAAAGCCATTTGCCAGCATTTCGTCTATCCATGGTGCAACGGTGTTGCCTGCAGCTTTTACCAAAGCGAGAGATTTTTCTAGACCAACCGCATCCCAAGATTCAAATGGACCTAATTCCCATCCAAATCCCGCTCGCATGGCATCATCAATTTTATATAAATCTTCTGTTATTTCAGGAATTCGATTGGAAACATAAGCGAAAATACCATTGAATGATTTTTTATAGAATTCACCGGCACGGTCTTTCGAATAATACAAGACTTTTGTGCGTTCGGCTAAATTGTCAATGGTTTTTGTGAGACCGAAAACAGGGAAGTTGGGTTTAGGCTGTGTTTCGTAGGTCATAGTTTTTAAGTTCAATGCTAAAATTTCTTTTTTACCATCAACTACTGATTTCTTATAAAACCCTTGTCCTGACTTAGAACCCAGCCAATTATTTTCAACTAGTTTACTCACATAATCTGTCAGTTGGAAGCTTTCTTTTTCCTCGTCATTCGGACAATTTTCTCTGACCCCATTGGCCACATGTACCAAGGTATCTAGTCCTACGACATCACATGTTCTAAAAGTTGCTGATTTTGGTCGACCAAGAACTGGGCCGGTTAGTTTATCAACCTCGGTTACAGTTAGGTCCATTTCTTCAACCGTATGGAATAAACTCATAATAGAGTAAACTCCAATTCTGTTGGCAATGAATGCAGGTGTGTCTTTACAAAGAACTGTTTTCTTCCCTAAAAAGCGTGCCCCATAATGCATGAAAAAATCAATAATTTCAGGCTTAGTTTTAGGCGTTGGAATAATTTCTAGCAATCGTAAATACCGTGGTGGGTTAAAAAAATGCGTCCCACAAAAATGATCTTGAAAATCATCACTTCGGCCTTCAAGCATCATATGAATTGGAATCCCGGATGTGTTTGAAGAGACTAAAGTGCCAGGTGTCCGATAGGTATCGACTTTTTCTAAAATAATTTTTTTGATATCTAATCGCTCAACAACCACTTCAATTACCCAATCGGCTTCTTTAATTTTTGAAAAATCATCATCAAAATTTCCTGTGGTAATTCGTGAGGCAAAAGCGCTTTTATAAATAGGTGAAGGTTTCGATTTTAAAGCATTTGTTAAATGGTAGTTCACCAAACTATTTCTAAAAGCAGGATGATCTTCCGTCATACCTTTTGCCTTGTGTGCCTCAGTTAGTTCTCTAGGAACCATATCTAGCAATAACACCTCTAGGCCAATATTGGCAAAGTGGCATGCTATGGCAGAACCCATTACACCTGATCCTAATACGGCTACTTTTTTAATATTTCTGTTCATTATAGTTTTTTTTAATCTGTTCAATTAATTCTCTAGTAGTTCTGTTATCACATTATCAACTTTTGCCATGGTGTCGAAAAAGTTTCGCACTTCTTTGGCAGGTATAGATTCGTATAATTTTTTATTAAAATCTAATACCACTTCACGAGCTTGTTTTCGCATAGATAAGCCCTTAGCGGTTAAAAAAACTAAAGCTTTTCTTTTGTCAGATGCATCATTTTTTCTAATGATAATGCCTTCTTCTTCCATTTTTTTAAGGGTACGCGAAAGACTAGTTGACTCCATGCCCATTTTAGGTCCTAATGCCGTGCTCGGTGTTCCTTCCTTTTCTATGTTCAATAGAATAAACCCCCAAGAAAAGGACATGTTGAATTTTGAAGCTAATTGGTTATAGTAGCGTGATATTTTAAACCAATTGTTACGAATGTGGAATTCAAATAGCTCTTCTTTGTTCATAAAATGATAATAATATGCCCCTAAGTTAAAGAAAAAATATGTTATTATGCAAGCATAATATTAAATATTTGTTAATTTATTTTTCTTTTTGGGTGAATCCCTCGACAATATTAATCAGTCTTTTAGCGTTAAGTGTGGTAAAACGTTAGGTTATGGTATTCCACCAGATAGGACTTTTAATTTTAGCAATTCAGGTAACGTCAATTACGACGGCTCAAGAGCGCACAGACAATACACAACAGAAAGCCGATATTGGTTTGTTTTTGAAAGTACCGGGTGGTTTTCCTTCATTGGAATACCGCTTGCCCGTTGGCATAAAACATAAATTGAATATTGGATTAGACTACGAAATTCAGAGTACTTTTCCGTCATTTGGCGATAAGGTTTTGTTTGCAAGCGATAGTGTGGTTTTGCGTGAAAGTGTTTTTGTTCAAGAATTAAGTCCAACAATTCGAATAGGAATAGATAGGCAGTTACCAGTAAAATATTTTAGTGTGGGTGCGGCATTGCAATTGAAATACTTTAACAGACAAGTAGATCTATGGCCCTATGAAACAAGGTTAAATAGCAATGGAGATTGGACTGTCGCTGATTTCGGTATAAATAATATGGGGAATATTGGTAGTTCAACCATAACCTATCACTTCTTAATGCCGGCCTTCAGGGCAAATCTAACGGCTCAGTTCCCATTAGGTGAGTCATTTTTATTGTCAGTTTATTATGCAGGTGTTGTGGGACCTCGTTTTTTTGTAAAGGAAACGAATAAGGTTGACCCTCATAACAGTTTTGTAGAAGAAAGTGGGTATAGCATTAATGCAGATTCCTTTATTGGGGTAGGAGTGCGGTATGTATTGAGGGGAAAAAATTAGGATTGCAATATACCCATATATATCTTGATATAGTGCAGGTTTAAAATCAGTAATTTTGAAAAAACAACACATTATGATTTTAAAACTACTTTCAATTTCTTTTTTATTAATTCAATTTTCTTTATTCAGCCAGTGGGAGGAAATGGCTTCGACACCTTTTACCAAAGATCATGGCATTGGCTTTAGTTTAAATGGTTACGGTTATGTATTAACTGGCGGCGCTAACGGACAGGTGTTTAGTGCAACAAAAGATTTTTTTAAATACGATCCTGCAACAAATTCTTGGGAACAACTTCCCGATTATCCTGGGCCAGACAGGGGTTATGGTATTGGAGATGTTTGGAATGGTAAATTATATTTTGGCTTTGGGACAGATGGATTTTCGTTATTGAACGATTTATGGGAATGGGATCCTGCAACGAATACTTTTACACAATTACCTTCTTGTCCATGTACAGGCAGAGTGCACCCAGCTTTTGTAGCAACCAATGGCAAAGTTTACATGGGAACAGGTGGTGCGGCCGGAAATTTAAATGATTGGTGGGTATATGATATTGCGTCTCAAAACTGGACACAGCGTACCAACATTCCTGAAACACGCCATCACCCGTATCAGTTTGCTATCAATGGGGATGTGTATGTTGGTAATGGTCACCGCACGAGTTGGTACAGATTTAATGATGCAAGTAATACTTGGACACAAGTAGCTTCTCTTGGAACAAGGGTTGCTGGTGCGCAATTTAGCTTTAACGGCAAAGGCTATGCTTTGAGTGGAACGGATAATGACCATAACAGATTTTCAACAGGAGAGTTTTGGGAATATGATCCAGTGACGGATACTTGGACAGCTTTGCCGCCACATCCCGGCAACTCTAGATTTGGGCCAACGCAATTTGTGATTGGTGATTATATATACATAGCAGGTGGCTATAACCGCTTTGATCCCACTAATACAATGATTCCATTAACAACTATGTGGCGTTATAATTTGGCACCCTCAACAGCAGACATTGGAGATACTGAAGCAGCAGAAGAACCAACTGTGTTTCCAAACCCAACGAATGGTGTATTGAATATTGTGATGCCACAAGAGCTCTCGGGAAGCGCTACGATTCAAATTTATAATTTAAGTGGCCAGTTGGTTTTAGATTTACCTTATAGTCAACAAATCGACATTTCTGACATGATAGAAGGCATTTATGTTATGAACGTCGTTGATGAAGGTGTTTCAGTGTTAAAAAAGAAGATTAGCAAGTTATAGATACTTACTCAACACAAAATTAAAACCGGTACTTGAAATTAAGTGCTGGTTTTTTTATTTATATAAATTTGAGAATGTATCTGCCAAAACAGAGGTCTTCAAATCCTCCACCGTATCAATATCATTTAAGGTTCTTAGAAATGAAACTGACTTACCTTTTCTCTTAATTTCAGTCAAAGTTTCTTGCAATAGCGTAGGTCTACTCCATGGTTTGTTTTCAAAAATATAGAGTTGAGGTTGAGCCGTTCCAACAAGGTAATAACCGCCATCTTCGGCTGGCCCGAACACAAAGTTGTTAGTCTTCAGTTTTCAAAAACTGGTTGATTTTTTTAGATAAATAATAAATATTAATCATGTTGTCTACAATTATGCTTTTTCAATAGTTAGGCTATAAATTGTTGATAACTAAATATTTGAGGTTTTACCAAAGAAAAACCTTTTTTCGTCGAAGAAATTTCAATGTTTGTCTAAAAAATGCTGATTGTCAAAAAAATAACTTCAGAAATAATTCTTAAAAAGTTTTGCGTTCTTTTTTTTTTTTTTAGTATTGTAAAAGCAAAACGTTTTGTTATTGAGTGAAATAGCGCTGTTTAATTTGGTGAAAAACTATGTGAAGTACCGAATTAATTGGGGTTTTTAGCTCAAAAAGAAGAGAAGCGCGGCAACGCTTCCCTTCAAAGTCATAATTAAGCTGTTGCCAGACTAATTTATTGACGCAACCAAAGCACCGCAGTGCTCACTTGTGGTGGTGTAAGGTAAAAGTTTAATAAATGTGAGCACAACTTAAAACATATTATAACTTGTGCAGAGCATTAGCCGAAGTATGAAAAAGTTAAAGTACGGCGCATTATTCCTTGCCTTAGTAGGAATTGGATTTGCTTCTTGCGAGAAGGAGAAAATAAAAGTGGAGAAAAATTCAGAGGTAGTTGTGTCGGCACCTCAAACACGGACTAGCTCAGGTCGTCATGTCAACTATAACAGCCAAGGAGAAGTAATTGGGTGTAGTGGTACAGGAGGGACTTGTGCTAATGAGGTCGAAGTAGTTGGTATAATGTCTCCTGCTGAAATTAATACCTTGTCAACTACTGTGTCATCAAATAATCAATCTGATATACAGACTTACTTTGATGATAATGAAAATATACTCGTTCAAGTTTTTGGTAGCGCAAATGTGGAAGCCGTAATCAATGGATATTTATCTGTTAAACTTGATGGCCAAGTAAGTCAATCAACTGTTGGCTACTTTATTTTTGCTGACGCTGTTTCTTCAGAATTAACAGCTGTTGTGCCTGTATCAGAATAATTTTTTAATAAAACAAACTATTCGAGTGCAGTTGCACTGCACTTGAATAGTTTTTCAGTAAATAAAATGAACATACAAAATATTTTATTTTTAGTAAAGTTTTTCTTTGTGTCGCTAATTATATTGGTCTCTCTGTATTCCTGCCAAGATGATAAACCGATTTCAATTGAATATTATAAATCTTCAACCTTTTCCACAGGTTATTTGAGCTACCGCAGGTCATTTTATTTTCATTCTGGCGAAAAGTATTTTGTCACCGCTGACTACGTTACAAGAAAAGAAATTATTTTTCAAAATATTGCTAACAGCAATCAAATAAAAGTAAGCTTAAACGCTATAGATGCTTTGGGTGAACAGGTTGCATGTCATGATATTGTACATTTTGACACTATCGTATGTCTTACAATGTCAAACAATAGGTTGTTTTTTCTTGATAGAAATGGCAATATATGGAAGGAGATAAAACTAAATGAAGAGATAGATGCATTAAAAGAATTTGATGTTTTCCAATTAGACGGGAGTTCAATGATAAGAAATAACTGTTTTATGTATGGCGTGGAACCCTTAGTAGATGCTGGTGAAGATATGTTTGATTATTACAGAATAAAATTTAACTCACCGTATTTAGTAGTGCTCGACAGTATTTATCAGGATTCCGTGGTGGGTAGGCTTGCAGTTGAAAACTTCTATGGTAATTTCACAGACTCAACAAAATTTACGACTGAACATCTCTATACTAGAACCATTGATTCCTGTCTATATATTTTTTCGCAATATGACGATAACATATATCAGTACAATTTGGAATCTTTGAAATTGAATAAAATCATCAAAATAGAATCAATACATACAACTATTGGAGCTACACCATTATGGGTAGCGGACGTCAAGCAAAATCCAGCAATATTTAAAAATAGATTTGACAATAGTGGTTTAATCGTAGATATGGTTTTTCACCCACAGAAACGGCTCTTTTTTGTTTCGGTG
>JAWWDX010000123.1:0-8256 GCA_033719695.1 Putridiphycobacter sp. | reverse complement strand
TGATGGTAACTATGGCAGGGTCTACAAGTGTTATTGAAGAGGCATAGGTACAACCTGCTACATCTTTTGAGATAATATCGTAGGTACCAGCACTTAATCCTGTGTAAGTATTTGATGTGCCCCAAGTTCCACCATTATCTATGCTATATTCCACAGCACCTAAGGTACCTGTAGAATTAATGATGATTTGTCCATCAGTATATCCGTTACAAGTCGGATCAACTTTCACCACATTATGAAATTCGGATGAAAAAATGATGGTGGCCGTATCACTGACAGCGGGACAGACATTAAGCGTATCGGTTTCCGTAAAAATAGCATATACTGAACCTGGATTATTGCTGATAATATTTGGATTTAAAACATTGGGATTGGGAATATATATAGCACCAATATTTGTTGATGGATACCCTAAAAACCACTGATAATTGGTGTTGGTATTTCCTAAAGTTGCTTGCAACTGAACTAAGTTACCTGTACAAATGGTATCGTTTTCGCCAGCATAGGTTGGTAGCAATGGGTCATTAACATATATCTTTGCCGTATCTTGCCAAGAACTATCTGGAGATGTCCATGTAACCAAGTAAATTGTGGTATCAAGTGGATTAAATGAAATGTTTGGTATGGCTATATTTACATTGGTCATAGGACTGACTACAACTGTAATAGGGGATGTAGGGGGGAGCATAGTTGAATAATCTATCGTAGCAGTTTCGCCCTCACAAATGGTACGTTCCTGACTAGAACAGTTGATTACTGATAATGTATAGTCTTCTGTTTCTCCATAGGTTTGGTTACCACACGGTGTAATGTTTGCACCGCCCACAGCAAAGCTTGATCTCACTCTGATTCTATAATCACCACACAAAGTATTTGGTGGTACCGTGAATGATCCCGTAAAAACTTGAAATCCAGCAGTAGGGGATTCGTATACCTTTTCGCCTGGATCGTTAAAATCTAAATCTTGATTCCAATCTATCCAAATGGCAAAACCTTGCTGATATGTAGCGCCACACTGAACGCTAAAATTTATTATTGAACCCGGTGTTGTCGTAACAAATTGTGGTACATTTTGATAATTGTCGGGCAGGAAATTACAACCTGAATTTAAGTTTGAAATATTTGTGATGCCACCTGTAGTAGAAAAATTATTAATAAGATCATTCGTACTAGGAGAGTTACAAACAGTGCCGTAAGTTGGTATGCAATAGCCATTAGTTGTTTGGCTAAAGGCCTGAGTGTATAGAAATGAGAATGCAATTGCTAAAAATATCTTTTTCATTACTTACAATTTTCGAGTTCATCAAATGTTTTTGATACGCCTTTTCCTAACACAATCTTGTTGAAACAAGATATTTCATAACCCATTTCATTAAACCATTCTTTAAACTGAGTTTCGTTTAAATTCTTATCAACTTCAGAGAGACAGTAATAAATACTGTTACTTGGGTTTGTGCGCGATACAAAAATACCATCTTTTAAACTGATTTTTTTGTCAATTGCTTGTGCTTCATCATACGTAAGTACTGCATTGATGTTGAACATTATCTCATGTAAATCCTGTTTTTCTGCACTTGCATTCTTATCTTTATCACTAAAAGACAACAATGCAAAAACACTTAACAGCATCATGATTGAGAAATGACGTATTGATTTTTTCATATTTAAACATTAGTTAACGTATAAATATAACGAAAAAAAAAATAGTGGGGTTGCCTTAAGCCTTCTCTTCAATTTTGAATTGATCTAATACAATCAATAATGTGATGCCTACAAGTAAAAATGTTATAGCTACCCCTAATTCATTATTAGTATGATGCAGTGTGGTAAACGTCTGAGGACTGATATTTTGCTGTGTTAGCGGAACAAGTTCTTCGTTTGCCTCGCCTGCATGTTTTATAAAACTAGTTAAGGTCTTTTTCCAAGGCCAAATTTTATTAAGCGAACCAATTAAAAAACCGGTTAAAACTGCTATGACAATTGTTTTAGATTTTTTGAATAAGTAATTTAACAACCGTGAAAAGCTTAGTAGACCAACCACACAGCCAATGGCAAAAACAGCAATAATACTACCATTTGTAAAAATCAATGCTGAGTCGGTTTTTAAGATACCGGAAATGAGATTAGAAATGGCTCCTAAAACAGTACTATAAGCACCTAATAAAATTAAAATAAAACTGCCAGAAATGCCTGGCAATATCATGGCGCAAATAGCTAAGCTACCACAGAAAAAAATATAAACTAAATTAGAACTGTCGGCAAAGGGTGGCAAAATGGTTATACCATAAGCAACAATAGTTCCAAAAATAAGCGCTGAAATGGTTTGCAGATTCCATTTTTCAACGGTTCTACCAACAAGCCAAACGGAAGCTAGTACGAGACCAAAAAAAAACGACCATACTGGAATGGGATGGTGTGCTAGTAGATATTCAACCAATTTGGCTAAACTAATTAAACTTGTAGCGATACCAAGCAGCAAAATACTTAAAAAAGAACCATTGATATGCTGCCAAACAGCTTTAAACCCTTCATTTTTCCATTTAGAGAAAATGGATTTATCAAATTTACTAATACTTTCAAGTAAAGTTTCATAAATACCAGTTATGAAAGCGATTGTGCCTCCAGAAACACCTGGAACCACGTCGGCTGCTCCCATAGCATAGCCTTTCAAGAAGAGTAAGACTTTAGATTTACTGCTTTCCATCTGTATCGGCCTCTGTTTTGGCAACCTGCTTTAATGTTTCAGAAATATTTTTTGGTAGATGTTCAAAAAAAGTATCTCCTCTTAATCCCAATCGTAAACATTCTAAAGGAATAATTTCATTTGGCGCAATATTTCCTAAATTGACATTTGCACCAAATAATTTGATGAACCATACCTGCTGGGTTTTCTGTGGTGCTTCCCACAAAATGTCTTCAGGTTTAATTTTGGCAATAATTTTATTAATAAGGTAGGTGTGTGCTGTACCATTTGGTCTGAATACCCCTACATTTCCACTTTCACGTCCTTCAGCAATTACTTTCCATGAACCTGCTTCAAGCTCTGTCATCATCATTTTAATCCATTTTGCCGGACTGATGATGATACCTGCATCTTTTGACCCAACTTCAGATAAGACTGTACGGGACTGTGCTAATTTTCGAATGAATTCTAATTTTTCGTCGTGTTTGATTTCTATTGAACCATCTGAAACTTCACACAGGTCTAAATCGTATTGATCGCAAATTCTTTGATAATCTTCAAATTTATTTCTGGCAATAAAGGCTTCGAAAAGCGTCCCCCCAAAATATGGGCGTATATTTGCACTTTTATAAAGTTTGATTTTCTCTTCAAGGTGATTGGTTACAAATGCCGTTCCAAAGCCAAGTTTGGCAACATCTGTTAAATGACCTGAAGCTTCTATAAAGTTTTCAACTTCAGACAGACTTAAACCCTTGTCCATCATCATGGTTACGCCAGCATTTCTTGGTTTTGCAGGTCTGTCTGGTATATATGGTAATTCAAAGTTTTTGGCCATAGTGATTTAAAATAGTGATAAATGAATTTATAAGTTTATATTGCGGGAAATGTTTTTCAATGGCTTCAATGGCTAATTTATAATCCTTTTCAATTGATTCTTTAAATAAGAGTAGTGCTTCTGTTTGTTGGCCAAGGTCCCACAGTAATTTTACCTTGTACATAGCAGCAGCAATGGGCAGTTCGGTTTTCAGTTCGTACTGATTTAGGAAATCTAGCGACTCATGAGGATTGTATTCAAACTTTATTTGTGCTAATAATTCCACTGAATCTTCCGATTCAAGATTTAGTTGCAATGCCTTTTCCAGTTCTAATTCTGCTTCAACAAACCGATTTAATTTATAGAGTGCTTCACCTAATACATGGTGAAAATTATCATTATTGGGTTGCAATGCAATTGCTTTTTGAAAGTAACTAATTGCTTGGCCAGTTTTTTCTTGTAAATCTAAAACAATGCCAATTCCTATATATGCATCAGCTAATTCGGGATTGTGTAAAATGGCTTTTTTATAAGAAACAAGTGCTTCCTCTAGTTTACCTTTACGTTCTAATGCTTCTCCCAAATAGCAGAGTGCTAAATCATCCTCCGGGTCAATTTCAAGGCATTTTTCATAAGCCTCAATTGCTCTGTCAAATTCATCAATTTGCATTAATGTATTACCCATGTTGAAGTAGGCTGACGAGAAGTTTTCATTGATAATAATAGCGTAGTCATATGCCCATAAAGCTTTTTCTATATTCTTTTTTAAAAAGTATATATTCCCTAAATTGTACCAAGCGGTGAAAGAGTATGGATGATTATCAATATACTGCTTATAATAAGCAATACATTGATCAAATTCTCCTATCCGTTCGTAGCAAAATGCAATTTCATAAATCGCTGATTCATTGTCAGGATCCGCTGCTAGAATTTGCTCTAAAACCTTTATTGCACCCGAGTAATCGTTATTATTCTCATACTCTAAAGCCAAATCAAGCATGATGTCATGCGATTCATTGTCGTATTCACCGTTAAGACGCTCAATTTCTAGTGCTTTCTCAAAATACTTGATGGCTTTTGAATGATCTCTTAATTGACTAAAAATTGACGCTATGGTTAAGAATACTTCTGCGTTATCAGGTTCAATTTTCTCTAAATTTTGTAGAATGAGTAGGCTTTCTTTAAGTTTGCCACTCGTTGAAAATAGCTGTGCTCTTCGCAATTCAAAAAAAACAGCTCCTGGAAAAAGGTTGAGTGCAAAATCAACAGCAAATGACGCTTTTTTGATTTTGTTTTTAACTATGTAGTGATCGATTATTTCCTCCAAGCTATCAGGTTCAAAGTAAAAAGAAGTACCTTCTTTCATCATTCTTTCAAACCTTTTTAACTCAACGTCAAATTGTTCGTCGTCTTCCAGCATAAGTCTTGTAATCTATTAATCAAATATACTTAAAAAAGACGCCCTATTGGGGACGTCTTTTTATTTTTTCAACAAGTTTTTTAACAAAACTAATTTTACTTACCTGAACGTTTACGTTCGTGTTCTTTTAAATATATTTTACGCAATCTAATACTCTCTGGTGTTAACTCTACATATTCATCCTCTTGAATGTATTCTAAAGCTTCTTCTAACGAGAATAATTTTGGCGGTACAATTCTGACTTTTGCATCTGTACCAGACTTTCGCATATTTGTTAATTGCTTTGTTTTGGTAACATTTACAACTAAATCATTGGCTTTGCTATTTTCGCCAATTACTTGACCTTCGTAGATAGGCATATTTGGCTCTATAAAGAAACGTCCTCTATCTTGTAAATTATTTAATGAGAAAGGTATACTGTTTCCGTTTTCCATTGAAATTAACGAACCATTGATACGGCCAGGAATGTCTCCTTTGTATGACTCGTAACCTACATAACGGTGAGTAACCACAGCTTCACCTCCAGTTTGCGTTAACATAAAACTTCTTAGTCCAATAATACCTCTTGAAGGAATCTTGAATTTACAAATCATTCTTTCTCCTTTCGGTTCCATAGATATCATTTCACCTTTTCTTTTTGTAACAACATCAATGGCAGTCCCTGAAAATGATTCTGGTAAATCGATCGTTAAATCTTCAATTGGTTCACATTTTTGACCATCAATTTCTTTAAAGATTACTTGTGGCTGACCAACTTGTACTTCGTATCCTTCACGACGCATTGTTTCTAAAAGCACCGACAAGTGCATAACACCTCTACCGTATACCATCCATTTATCAGCCGAAGCAGTTTGACCGACTTTTAAGGCTAAGTTCTTCTCTAGCTCTTTTTGTAATCTATCATGTATATGTCGAGAAGTTACAAATTTACCTTCTTTACCAAAGAAAGGGGAGTCGTTAATGGTAAATAACATACTCATGGTAGGTTCATCTATGGCAATAGATTTTAGTGGTTCTGGATTTTCAAAATCACAAATAGAATCACCAATTTCAAATCCATCAATACCTGTAACTGCACAAATATCGCCTGGTTGAACACTCTCTACTTTTCGCTTTTCAATGCCATCAAAAACAAATACTTCTTTAATTTTATGTTTTTGAAGTGTGCCATCACGTTTGCCGAGCATTATATTTTGGTTTGCCGCTAAAGTGCCTCTTGTCAGTCTACCAATGGCAATTCTGCCAATAAATGAAGAATAATCTAAAGAGGTAATTAGCATTTGCGTATTACCTTCAGGGATAACTGCAGGTGGAAAATAATCCAAAATAACATCTAAGATAGTGTTGATGCTATCCGTTGGCTTTTTCCAATCTTTACTCATCCAACCATTTTTAGCTGAACCATAAACAGTTTCGAATTCCAATTGCTCTTCTGTAGCATCTAACTCAAACATTAATTCAAAAACTTTTTCGTGTACGTCATCAGGCGTACAATTGTCTTTGTCCACCTTATTGATTACTAAGAGTGGTTTCAAACCTAATTCCAACGCTTTTTGTAAAACAAATCGGGTCTGAGGCATAGGACCTTCAAAGGCATCCACCAATAAGCAAACACCGTCGGCCATATTTAATACACGCTCAACTTCACCACCAAAGTCACTGTGACCTGGTGTGTCAATGACATTAATTTTAGTGTCTTTATAAAAAACAGATACGTTTTTAGAGGTGATGGTGATGCCACGCTCACGCTCCAAATCGTTACTATCCATAATTAAATCTCCGCCACCTGTAGAACTTTTAATTGGGTTCTTACCAGCTTCAATCATTTTATCAACCAAAGTAGTTTTACCGTGGTCAACGTGTGCAATAATGGCAATGTTTCTAATTTCCATATGTTTTTATATCTGTCAATTTAATTTAATCTCTATACGATCTTCTTCGAGGTGAGCTACCACCACCAGATCTGCGGCTACTTGCACCGCCTTTTCTACCACCGAATTCCTTCTTTCTACCGCCGTAATTACTTTTAGCTGTTTTTTTACTAGCTGAGTTTGTTTCTTCTACACTCATTTCTTTACCTTCAAAGTCAACGCCTTTTAAAGCGCTAACAATGTTACCGGCACTTGATTTCTCAACTTCAAAAAATGAAAAATTATTCAGGATATCTATTTTTCCAACGTTATTTTTTGACAAACCTGTATTGTCGCATACTAGGCGCAATAAGGCACCATGGTTAAAACCATCTTTTCGACCTAGGTTAACAAAAAAGCGTTGTTGATCTTCGGCATCATAGTTTCGCTCGGAACTGTTAGAATCCCTATCTTTTCTGCTATTTCTTCTGTTCCCATCTCTATCATCTCTCTCTCTCGAGTCGGCTTTAGCATTTATATTAGAAGCTTTTGAGTAATAGTTTAAAAATCGATTGAATTCTGTTGATACAAATTTTGTGATGATTTCTTCTTTTGAAAACTCACCTAATTTTTCCATAACGGTAGGAAGGTATTTCTCAATGCCTTTCGCATTCACTTCCACCTCGGTAATTTTATCTACCAAATGCATTAATTGCTTCTCACAAATAGCGTCTGGTGCTGGAATTTCTTGTTGTTCAAAACTAGATTTGATAATTCTTTCAATACTTCTAATTCTGCCACCTTCGCGGGTATTAATTAAAGCAATTGAAACACCTTTTTTACCGGCTCTTGCTGTTCGTCCTGAACGGTGTGTATAGTTTTCAACATCTTCTGGTAATTGATAGTGAATGACGTGTGTAATGTCATCAACATCAATTCCTCTAGCGGCTACATCAGTAGCGACCAATATTTGTAATGTTTTGTCACGAAATTTTTCCATTACTCGGTCACGCTGTGCTTGAGATAAATCACCGTGAAGTGGTTCAGCATTGTACCCTTCCTTCATTAGTTTATCTGCCACAGCTGCCGTATCTCGTCTTGTTCTACAAAAAATCAATCCATATATTTCTGGATTAAAGTCTATAATTCTTTTAAGCGCATTGTAACGGTCGCGTTCTTTTACGGTGTAGTAGTGGTGTTCAATATTCTTATTGGTTTCATTTTTGCCACCAACTGTAATTTCAAAAGGGTCGGTCATATAGTTTTTAGCTATACGAGCAACTTCTTTGGGCATAGTAGCTGAAAACAACCAAACTGATTTTTCTTCAGGTGTTACTTGTAAAATACTATCAATATCTTCTTTAAAGCCCATGTTTAACATTTCATCAGCTTCATCTAAAACAACCGTTTTAATTTTTGAGATATTAACTTTTTTTCGTTTGATTAAATCTACCAATCTACCAGGTGTAGCTACAATCACGTGAACACC
>JAWWDX010000122.1:0-8361 GCA_033719695.1 Putridiphycobacter sp. | reverse complement strand
CCGGTTATTAAGTGTTGGCACCGGCTCTCCTCTTAAATCAATCCCTAAGGGATCGCCTAACCCAAACGACCGTAGACGATCAACAAATTTCTGCTCATCATTTTGATAGGCTTCCTGCACCACTTTTGAAAACACATTTGAAGACACTTCAAAAGCATGCTTCAAAGTAATTTTACCATAACCTTTAGGGTCTGAATCGTGTAGTACACTTTCGTAAAAATTATACTGCCCATAGGCATTTACAATCTGCTCAATATCCGCTTTATTATCCTCTAACAAAGCCATAAGAGACGCCAATTTAAAGGTAGATCCCGGCACCGATTTTGTGCCTATGGCATGATTATATGACTCCTGAAAAGTCCCATCTTTAGTTTTAGACAAATTAGCAATGGCCTTTATATAACCTGTTTGAACCTCCATAAGCACCACAACACCATGTTCAGCATCTTGATACTCCATTTGCTTCATTAATTCCGTCTCAGCTAAATCCTGGATATCTACATCAATAGCAGTTATAACATCAGCTCCATTAACAGGATCTTTTACATTTTCAGATACAGGCTTCCAAGAACCGTTAACAAACTTCTTGAAAATTGTTCCATACTCTCCAGCAAGATACTCATTGTAAGCACCTTCAATGCCAACAGGCTGAATACCATCACGGACATACCCTAAACTACGAGCAGCTAAAATCCCATGCGGCTTATGCGACTTACTGTAGCGCTCAACAATGAACCCTCCTTTATACTTACCTTCACGTAAAATTGGAAAATCTTTTACCCTTTGATAAACGGCGTATTTTACTTTATTCTTTATTCTAAAATACTGATTATTAGCAGCACGTCCTCGACGTAATTTCTCCTCCCATTGTTTGGCCGATTGCTCAGGGAATTCTTGCTTTAGATAATAGGACAGCGAATCAATTTCAGTAAAAAACAATACAGAATCAATTACTTTCAAGTCAATATGTAAATCGTATAACGGAATAGAAGTTACTAGAACGCTGCCATCTTCAGTCAAAATTCTTCCTCGCAAAGGCGCAATACTATCTAATTTGGTATCCAAAACTTGAACCGTTGTATTTTCATTTTGCGGCACCACTGACCCCAATTGAATAACAACAACACGCACCAACACAGCAACCATTAACGCCACCACTATAAAATAGAGCGCATAAGCCTTTCCTGATATGTTGTTTGTTTTTGACACTAAAAATTATACTTTTTTACTTTCAATTTTTTTGGCGGAATAGTACTCTCTTGCAATTCACTACCTTCTAATCTTTCAGACACTTGCGTCTGCCGACTTAATTTATTATACTCTACCCCTAATGAGAAAAATTCAGAATTTAGCTCCCCTAATTCTTTCTCTAATTGCACTTCCTTTTTTCCTACAGTTTCAGTATAGTAACCCCAGCCAATGAGAACCACTAATAGAAACCCTAAGAATGAAATAAATGGAATATTATTTATGATTTCACTGCGCGATAAGAACTCACCCGTAATCACTTTTGCCAATTTTCTCTTTTTTTCCTTTCTTGGCTTATTTATGTCCGCTTCCGCTTTTAATTCGTTCAATCTTTTGGTTTTATAGCAATTCTTAATTTGGCGCTTCGCGCCCTTGAGTTTATTTCATTTTCTTCAGTTGTAGGCACAATTGGCTTTTTATTTACTGCCTGAAGTGGCTTGATGATGTTGCCATATAAATCTTTCTCTAACACACCATCAAAGCGACCAGTTCTGATAAAGTTTTTTACCAACCTATCTTCAATAGAATGATAGGACATCACAACCAATCTACCCCCAGGATTTAATACATCAGCAGAAGCTGCTAATAAATCCTCTAAAGCCCCCATCTCATCATTTACCTCTATTCGAATTGCCTGAAACACTTGCGCTAAAAACTGATTTAGTTTTTTACCAATCACCAACGGACTAATCAACTTAACCAAATCACCCGTTGAGACAATTGGCTTGCTTCGTCTATTAATAAGAATCGTATCTACAAGTTTTTTAACATTTTTCAAATCAGCGTAACTGTTAAAAATGCGATACAATTCAGAAGCCTCATACTTATTAACTACCTCAAAAGCACTTAACTCTGCTTTCTGGTTCATCCGCATATCTAATTTTGCATCTGTACGGATCGAAAAGCCACGCTCACCAGCGTCGAACTGATGTGAAGACACACCTAAGTCTGCTAAAATACCATCTACCTTTTCAAGCTCATGATACTTTAAAAAATTTTTCAAATAACGGAAATTAGCATTCACAAACAATAATTTATCATCTTCCACCACATTACTTAACGCGTCCTCATCTTGATCAAAAGCAACTAAAACAGCATCAGTTCCAAGCCTTTTTAGAATTTCTTTTGAATGACCGCCGCCACCGTATGTCGCATCTACAAACACAGACCCATTAGCCAAGTCTAAAGCTTCAATACAATCATTGAATAATACAGGAATATGGTAAGCACTACTCATTGTCATTGTCGATTTCGCCCATTACTTCATCAGCCAAATCTGCAAAATCGGCCATATTTTCACCCATAGTTGACAGATACTCTTCTTTACTCCAAACCTCAATTCTATCATTATATGCTGTCAGCATTACTTCACGGGTCAAGCCAATGCGCTTCATCAAATCAGCAGGCACCAAAATACGCCCGGCATTATCTAGCCCTAATTGCTTAGCACCCTGATGAAACAAGCGGTAAAACATTCTGTTTTTCGGTTTAAACAAATTCAATTTCGATAGCCTAGCACTTACCTTGTCCCACTCATTTTGCGGATATAGTGTTAGGCAATTTTCGAATCCTTTATTCATCATAAACACCTCATTGGCTTCGGGAGACAATTGTTTTCTCAGACCAGCAGGGAACAAGAAGCGCCCTTTTGCATCCAATTTACATTCATATTCTCCGACTAATCCAGCCATTTATCGATTTAGTTTACCGTTTAATGATGTAAAGATATTGATTTTATCCCACTTTTTACCACAATTTGTAATCTGTTAATAACTTTTGCAGCTAAAGATATAAATTGTTAAAGCAAAAATGTTACAAAATAGCTTATAATAAAGGCATAAGAACAAAAATATTATTGGTGGTAAAAAGTGGGTAATTGTGAATAAGTATCGTTTTTTAACACCATAAATAGCCTTAAAACGGCACAAAAAAAGCCGACTCAAAAAGTCAGCTCTGTAGATAAATTAAATTGGTTTTTGATAGAAAACGTAAAGGTTTAGGAAACTTTCAAGTACAAAATCAGCGTAAAACAAATTCATAACTGTAACAGCAACACTTACACGCTCTGCCAATACTTCTATCAACCGTTTCCTGCATGCCAAAGCCTACCGGCCTCTCTACTCTAAAAAGCTAGACAAAAACCGCTACACCCTAATAGCTTTATGATCTCTTTGTGAGTATGGGGTATTTTATATCTATCATGATGATATTGAAGTTCCTCATTTCGTTACACTTATTTGATTACAACCTTATTGATTGATAGTGAAATGCTTAAAAGACGGACATACTGTTCATTTTAGCTTGAAAAGCCGTATGAACAGAGTCAGAATTATTGGTACTTGTGACCAAATTTTGGGACAATAAATGTCCTGCCATGCCCATAAGGCATAGTAATACTACTATAGTTTTCATAATTTTTTAGTTTAAATAGCCCATCCATGCCCTTTTGGAAGATGTCCTACGGACAAGATGGGATTAATATTTTAAATCAAAACGTCCGTCTGTAATGTGCAGTACATTAGGCACGCAATCTTCATTAATTAAATCCATTTCAAAGGTGCCGGAAATGACGCGCTTGATAGTGTCTAAATGTGTAATAAATACTTTACCAGGATTGTTAGAATCATGATCGAAATCAAAACATGGTGAAGTTGAACTAAAAGCTATATTTACATAACCGGTATAACTGTCACCAATGACTACCATTTCATATTCACCAACTTCGTCCATGAAAATTTTAAAGGCAATGTTATCCCTAAGAGAATCATTTAATCTAGATCCCTGAATTCTCAATTCATTTTCAGAGATACTGTTATAGCTACAGTAAGTAGGAATGACCTTGTTATAATTATTACTCTGTGCCACAAATAGTTCACCATTAATATAGCAACCAAAAGTATTGGCGCCTATTTTGGTGGTATCCGGCAGTACCGTGTTGGGATGCGCTGGAGGCAGTACTTCAGATGGCTTTTGACATGAAAACAGCAAGCCACATATTACCGCAATAGCATAATTTAAAGTGTTTCGCATAACTAATGGTAATTTAATGATTTATTCTTACTTAATGAAATTTTTTTCAAAATAGTAGGCAATCATACAACTCATAAACAACATTTTACGCTATCAATAACCATTGTAAACTGCGTGAAACCAACTCAGAATGTCAGTATCGTAGATTAATTAAATTGGCTTTAAACAAAAACACTCACCAGTCTAAATAGCAACATAAAAGCCACAAAACTAGCGCAAAACAAATAAGAAACTGTAAATACAATACTCGACCGCCGAAACTTAAAAGTTATAAATGGCAACACCAAAAACAAAACAAAAAATGGGTAAGCCTGCGCAAATCCAAACAACGGAACCACAACCATCTTACTAGGAACACCATTATTTAAAACTACTTTTTCAACATCAATAAGGTCATTAAACACCCTTGAAAAACGGGCATTAGCAACTAGCTCATACCCTCCCGGCAATCCAGATTTATCAAAACTATATTCATTGCCCTGTATGAAATAACTGACATATTTTCCATAGACATTGGAAGGCATAACCTTAATAGCAACAATCTCACTTGTGAACACATGATAATCCAGCACCCAAACAACTGCAACTATAAGTGCAATAATGCTAAAAACCTTAAACAAAGCACCCTTAAAGCCTGTTGTCAACATTTCAAAATATGCCAATTCATCACGCGCTTCTTTTTTCTTAGCTTTTTGATACCTTTCCCTAGCAGCACGTATACGCTCTGCCAATACTTCTTCAGGTGTTTTCTGGGCGCTAAACCCTTCTGCCCTTTTTACCCTTGAAGGCTCGGTGAGGGCCTCATAAGCTTCACTAAGCTTGATAAACTTTTCATGGGCACTGGGTAATTTATTCCGATCTGGGTGATACTGAAATGCCTTCTTTCGAAATGCCCTTTTAATTGCGGCCTTATCGGTTGTTGGCGCAATACCCAAAAGTTTAAAATATGCTATATTTTTGGCGTTCAATACACTGTTCTTTCAGACACAAATATATTAAATAAAAGAAAAAGCCACTTGAATATAATCAAGTGGCTTTCTAAAAGGGTAAAAGATTTTAATAATTTATTTTACTGAATCAACAACAGCTTTAAATGCTTCAGGGTGATTCATTGCTAAATCAGCCAACACTTTTCTGTTTAATTTAATGCCTTTTGCATTCACTGCTCCCATAAACTGAGAGTAGCTCATTCCGTGAGGACGAACCCCCGCGTTGATTCTTTGAATCCAAAGTGCTCTAAAATTTCTCTTTTTTTGTTTACGACCTACATAAGCATATCCTAAACCTTTTTCGACAGCATTTTTAGCAACTGTCCATACATTTTTTCTTCTTCCAAAGTATCCTTTGGCCAGCTTCATCACTTTTTTTCTTCGTGCTCTAGCTGCTACTACGTTTACCGATCTTGGCATAATTTTTAAGTTTTTAGTAGTGAGTGATACCTTTTAAATTGATATTCTTAGGGACTGCACTACTGGGTTTAATAACAATAACCTTCTGTACTTTACAGAATTAATTAGATACACAACTGCTGTCTGATGTTTGATTCATCTGATTTGTGAACCAATCCAGCCTTTGTTAATCTAGCTTTTCTTTTCTTTGCTTTCTTAGTCAAAATATGACTTTTAAAAGCGTGCTTTCTTTTTAATTTTCCAGTACCAGTAACTTTAAATCGTTTTTTGGCGCTAGATTTTGTTTTCATTTTAGGCATTTCTCTCTAAATTTAATTTTTACCCTTTTATAACCTTTAATTCTTTTTCTTTGGATTAATCATCATGATCATCTTTTTACCTTCTAATTTTGGCATTTGCTCAATCACTCCATAATCCTCTAGTTCTTGTGCGAACTTCAATAATAAAATTGAACCCCTATCTTTAAAAACAATCGACCGTCCTTTAAAGAACACAAAAGCTTTAACTTTTGCACCTTCTGAAAGAAACCCTTTCGCATGTTTCAACTTAAATTGAAAATCATGATCTTCGGTATTTGGTCCGAATCGAATTTCCTTTATGGTAACTTTCGACTGTTTAGACTTAAGTTCTTTTTGTTTTTTCTTCTGTTCGAATAAAAACTTTTTATAGTCAATAATTTTACATACTGGCGGATTTGCGTTTGGTGAAATCTCCACCAAATCTAATTCTGCCTGATTGGCTTTTTCAAGCGCCACACTTAAAGGCAAAACTTCTGCCCCCTCATCACTCACTAAACGCACTTCTCTAGCACGAATAAGTTCGTTCACCTTATATGGTTCTTCCTTTTTAAAAGGCCTTCTTCCTGTATTTCTTCTTTTAATTGCTATAGCTTCGTTACTCCTTTCTTTATTATTTTACTTCTAATTCTTTATTTACTTCTGCGTTTACCATTTCAACAAACGCAGCCATAGTCATAGTTCCTATATCACCTTCACCATGCTTTCTTACCGACACGGTTTCAGCTTCTGCTTCATTCGCTCCTACTATCAACATATAAGGCACTTTTTTAACCTCATTGTCTCTAATTTTCTTCCCTGCTTTCTCGTTTCTATCATCAACGAATCCGCGAATATCGGAATTATTTAGAAAACTTAAAACTTTTTTCGCATAATCATTGAATTTTTCGCTAATCGGAAGAATTGCAAATTGGTCTTCAACAAGCCAAAGCGGGAAATTTCCTGCGCAGTGTTCCAACAAAACAGCCACAAAACGTTCCATTGATCCAAATGGTGCACGGTGAATCATCACTGGTCTGTGCCGTTCATTATCAGAACCTATATACTCTAATTCAAAACGCTCAGGAAGGTTATAGTCGACCTGTATAGTACCTAGCTGCCATTCACGTCCTAGCGCATCTTTTACCATAAAATCTAATTTTGGGCCGTAAAACGCAGCTTCACCATACTCAATAACTGTTGGCAGTTCTTTCTCCTCAGAAGCCTCAACAATAGCAGCTTCAGCCTTTGCCCAATTTTCATCCGACCCAATATATTTCGCTTTGTTGTTAGGATCACGCAAAGAGATTTGCGCTTTAAAATTATCAAAAGATAAGGTTTTGAAAATATATAAAACTAGATCGATTACCTTTTTAAACTCCTCTTTTACCTGGTCTGGCGTGCAAAACAAATGTGCATCATCCTGTGTAAAAGATCTAACCCTAGTTAGTCCGTGCAATTCACCACTTTGCTCATATCGATAGACTGTTCCAAATTCGGCGTATCGTACTGGAAGGTCTTTATATGACTTTGGAGAAGATTTAAATATTTCGCAATGGTGCGGACAATTCATGGGCTTTAGAAGAAATTCTTCGCCTTCGTGGGGTGTTGTAATGGGTTGAAACGAATCTTCACCATATTTTTCGTAGTGACCTGATGTGATATATAAATTCTTGTGGCCAATATGCGGAGTCATTACCTGCTTGTAGCCATCACGCTTTTGAGCCACCTTTAAGAAATCTTCTAGTCGCTGACGTAATGCTGCTCCTTTAGGTAACCACAGCGGCAAACCTTGCCCAACGTTCTGAGAAAATGTAAACAATTCCATTTCTCTTCCCAATTTTCTATGATCTCTTTTTTTAGCTTCTTCAAGTAGCGCCAAATAGTCAGTTAACTCACTGTTTTTAGGAAAAGTAATTCCATAAATCCTTGTCAATTGCTTTCTATTTTCATCACCTCTCCAATACGCACCAGCAATAGATGTGAGCTTAATAGCTTTTATAAAACCAGTATGTGGAACATGAGGACCACGACAAAGGTCTGTAAAATTACCCTGAGTATAAAAAGTGATAGACCCATCTTCTAAGCCATCAATTAACTCCAGTTTATACTCGTCATCTTTTTCTGTAAAATACTTTATCGCATCAGCTTTTGATACGCTTTGGCGAATGAATTCACTTTTTTGCTTAGCGAGTGATTTCATCTTCGCTTCAATAGCTGGTAAATCCTCATCCGAAATATGGTGGTTACCCAAATCAATATCATAGTAAAAACCATTTTCAATTGGGGGGCCTATAGCCAGCTTAGTACCAGGATAAAGTGCCTCAATAGCTTCAGCCATTAAATGAGCAGAAGAATGCCACATAACAGTTTTACCATCCTTATCATTCCAAGTCAAT
>JAWWDX010000121.1:0-8464 GCA_033719695.1 Putridiphycobacter sp. | reverse complement strand
CCACCAGACTCCTTCATAATTCGGATGGCAGAATGCAGGGCTTGCTTTGAATCTCCTTGGTATGAACCAAACGGTAAATCAACCACAACTAATGACCTATCAATGGCTCTTACGACAGATGAAGCGTGGTATATCATTTGGTCTAGCGTAATAGGCAATGTTGTTTCGTGGCCAGCCATTACGTTCGAAGCGGAGTCCCCCACAAGTATAATATCAATGCCTGCCTCATCAAGAATTTTTGCCATAGAAAAGTCATAGCCTGTTAACATTGCTATCTTTTCACCTTTCTCCTTCATTTCTTGTAGGACATGGGTTGTAACACGTTTTACGTTTGAATGTACTGACATAAACTGTATATTATTGGTTAAATGTATGGATTTTTATGGAGTTGACAAGGAGATAGGCACGACCTTTCCATTGATCCATTGATGTGCTGTTAAACTAAATTGACAAATAAATTCTGCCATTTTCTCAGCTGAAACTGGTGCTTCGTAACCTGGAAATGCATTTGCGAGCATATCGGTTTGTGCAGCTCCTAAGGCAAGACAATTAGCTGAAATACCCAACGGTTTTATTTCCTCGGCAAGGCACTCTGTAAAACTTGCAATTGCTGCTTTTGAAGCAGAGTAGGCGCTCAGTCCTACAAATTTAGCACTTCCTTGAAAGCCACCCATAGACCCAATGTTAACAATATGAGCACCACTACTCATTAATGGAATAATGGCTTGACAGGTTTTTATGATACCAGTAACATTGGTTTGAAACATTTTGTCAATATCAGTTTCTGTCAATTCGAGTAGGGGGGCATTCACTAAATAGCCTGCATTATTGATTAAGAAATCCACTGTTTTAAAATGCGAACTAACGATATTTAAAATATCTTTTTTAGCCGTAGATGATGTGAGATCAAACTTCTTAAACGTTAGATTTTCAAGCGACAATTCAGCTAATGAATCCGTGCGACGTGAAAGCGCCAACACCTGATGATGAGGAGCTAATTGCTTAACAATTTCATAGCCAATGCCTGTACTGGCGCCTATAATGATGATATTCGCCATCTTAAAATTATTTAATATTCGTCAAACGAGACAACTATTTTCTCAGTGACAGGGTGTGCTTGACAAGTCAAAATAAACCCTTCTTCAACTTCTTCAGGCTCCAAAGAGTAGTTTAAATCCATTACAGCTTTACCTTCCATTACTTTTGCCTTACAGGTACAGCATACACCACCTTTGCAGGAAAAAGGTACATCTGCATCCGCATCTTGTGCCGCTTGTAATATGTTTTTGCCCGTAGATTTGAGATCAAATTCAAATTCTTCATCATCAATAATTACAGTAACTGAACTTGTTAAATCTGGTATTGGGGCATCAGAAGACTTGTCTATCTCTGGAATGGTTGTAGTAGGTGTTGTAAAAAGTTCAAAATGAATATTGGTTTCTGAAAGTACTTTTGATTTAAAGAAGTCGTTCACAGCTTGAATCATACTTTCAGGTCCACATGAATAGACATCATCTATACTTTCTGCTGCCAAATATGCATTATAAATATCTTCTATTTTATGATGATTCATTCTGCCACTAAGGGTTTCATTTAAACCAGCTTCTTGGGTAAAGATATAGTGTAATTGAAAATTAGAATGTTTTTCAGACAGAAGATCTAAATCTGCTTTATAAATAGTTTGGTGCTGTGTTTTATTACCATAAAACAGTTTAACAGAACTACCGTTGTTGGTATTTAAGATGGTTTTTATTAGCGAAATGATAGGCGTAATTCCACTACCAGCAGCAAAAAACACATAGTTTTTAGCGCCTTCAGACTTTATGGTGAAATTTCCTTGTGGCGCCATTACTTCAATTTTGTCGCCTACTTTTAAGTTTTGGGCGTATGTTGAAAACAAGCCTTTTTCAACTTTTTTTACGGCCACAGTCATGGTTCCTTCATGAGGAGCTGAACTGATAGAGTACGAGCGTCGAATATCTTCACCATTAATTGTTGCTCGCAAAGTCAAATACTGTCCAGCCTTGAATTGAAAATCATCAGCTATGTTAGTTGGTATATCAAATGAAATGGAAACTGTTTCAGAAGTTTCTTTTGTAATATTAGAAATGTTTAACGAATGAAATTTTGTGCTCATTTTATAAATTTTGCGTAAAAATAATTGTTATTGGTGAATTGAGTGGCAGAAAACACTTAAAAAATGACGGTTATTGAATTCAGTACTTATTAGTCTACTCAAATGCAACTTCCATCAACCCGCTTCTATCTATTCCTGTTAACCGCACGCGCTGAATAGTGTTAACTAAGTTGGGATTATATTTTGTTTTTACTTTGATATAGTTTTCTGTAAAACCATACATTGTACCTTCATTTTCTTCCCCTTCAAATAAGACCTGTTTACTTTTGTTGATTTGTGTTTCGTAAAAGGCACGTTTCTTTTTATCCGAAAGGATATGCAATTGTTTACTGCGTTCTCGTCGGACAGGCAAAGGCACGGCTCCTGCCATTTTTTTTGCAGTTGTATTGGCGCGCTCAGAATAAGTAAATACATGTAGATACGAAACGTCCAGGTCTTTGATGAAATCTACTGTTTCCATAAATACTTCATCTGTTTCACCAGGAAATCCAACTATGACATCAACACCAATACAAGCATCAGGCATTAACGTTTTAATACTTTTTACACGTTCAGAATACAGCTCTTTCAGATATTTTCTGCGCATGGCTTTAAGCAAATTGTTTGAACCTGATTGCAGTGGGATGTGAAAATGTGGTAGAAATCTTTGTGAATGCGCTACAAATTGAATGATGTCGTTACTTAGGAGGTTAGGTTCAATGGATGATATTCTATAACGCTCTATCCCTTCAACCTTATCTAGTGCTTTCACTAATTCATAAAAATTCTCCTTGTCTCCTTGTCCGAAGTCGCCAATGTTGACCCCCGTTATAACAATCTCCTTAATATCCGTTTTTGCAATTTTTTCAGCTTCTGTTACAGTACTGGCAATGCTGGCATTTCTGCTTTTGCCTCTGGCTAATGGAATGGTACAGAATGTACAAAAATAATCGCACCCGTCCTGTACTTTTAAGAACGATCGTGTTCTATCTCCCATACTAAAAGAAGGAATAAAATCTCTGGTTTCTTTTATATTGCTGTTTAAAACCGCTGTCGTTTGATTTTTTTCCAAAGTCTCAATATGCTCCAATATGTTGAATTTTTCATTTGCACCCAAAACTAAATCAACACCTGGAATTTGACTTGTTTCGGTTGGCTTCAACTGTGTGTAACACCCAATCATGGTCACAAAAGCCTTTGGATTAATTTTTAAGGCTTTCTTTACAATTTGCCGACACTTTTTATCGGCATTATCGGTTACCGAGCAGGTATTAATAACAAATATATCGGGTCTGTCTGTAAAGTCGACCTTTGCAAAGCCTTGATTTTCAAAATTTCTAGAAATTGTAGAAGTTTCTGAAAAATTCAGTTTGCAACCTAAAGTATAAAATGCGACTTTTTTATATTGACTCATATCGGCGACAAAGATAGTTAATACTCATATCAAAAAAAAACACCTCTTACAATTTGTAAAAGGTGTTTCTATTTTTTTTGATGAAGCGTTTATAACTCTTCAAATGTTAATTCTTCTTTTGGTTCAGGCTTTTTGTATTCTCCTGAATCCCATAATTCTTGAATTTTTGCTAAGGCTGTTTCCATTCCTCCGTGAAATTTATCAAAATCTTCTTTGTACAAAAATATTTTATGTTTTTCGTACACTGGACTTTCAGACTCATCATCAGAATATCTTCTCTTACTCTCTGTGATGGTCAAGTATAAATCATTGCCTCTCGTTTTTTTAACGTCAAAAAAGTACGTCCTTTTTCCTGCTTTAACTTTCTCCGAAAACACTTCGTCGTTTCTCTCGTTCATCTTTCCCTTCTTTTAATAAATTTATATGAGTAGCAAATTTAGAATTGAATTCTTAATTACCAAAAAAAAACACTTAAAAATGAATTTAAACTAATTATTTCCCAGTTTTATGCTGAATATAGGCTAAGATATCTCCTTTTGATTCAGGAGAAAACCATTTTATGGATTCATTTTTACCAAACCATGTCATTTGCCGTTTTGCATACCTTCGGCTGTTTCTTTTAATTAATTCTATGGCTTTTTCACGAGAAATATTGCCGTCAAAAAAATCAAAAAATTCTGCATAACCAACTGTTTTGAGTGCTGTATGATGTCTATGGGCGACTAAACTTGTCACTTCTTCTTCAAGCCCTTTTTCTATCATTCTGTCAACCCTAGCGTTAATTCTATCATAAAGGTCAGAACGATTCATATCTAATCCAATCCATATCGGCGTAAAGGGGCGGGACTTTGCGGATTTTTTTCGAAAGTCCGTAAATTTTTGTCCGGAGCATTCTATGACTTCAATAGCCCTAATCATTCTAGCGTGGTTTTGACGATCAATGAATTCGAATACTTCAGGATTGTGCTTGTCTAAAAATTGTTGAAGGGGGTGGATGCCTTTTTCTGCCTTAATTGCTATCCACTTATTTCTGATATCTCGGCTACTTGGCATTGCATCAATACCAAAAACTAAAGCATCAATGTATAAGCCACTGCCACCAACTGCTACGCAAATGTCATTTTTTGTAAATAAACTTGCTAACTGTTCTAAACTTTCTGTTTCAAATTTTCCAGCAGTATATTCCGTGTTTATAGAATGTGAGTCTATAAAATAATGGTCTGCACTTGCAAGTTCTTCATTACTTGGTTTAGCTGTGCCAATATTCATTTCTTTGAAGAATTGCCGGGAATCAAAAGATAAAATTGGTGCATCATAAAAGTTAGCAATATCGATACTAAGAGCTGTTTTTCCAATTGCGGTGGGGCCAACTATAATAACCAAATACTTATTTGGATTGTAATTGGCTTTAATTTTGGATTGTACAGATAGCATAACTCCGCAAAAATATTGAAATAATAATGGATTGCAAGGGAATACTATTTTTAGTAATCTGGTCTAGGGTGCTTGGTACAATAAAAATATGTATTCTAGGGCTCTATTTTCTGAAAGTCAATATGAAAATGATCGTCGTGCAGCTTGTTAATGACTGGCGAGAGCGATTTAACAATATAAATATTACTATTTTTTAGTTGTTTGCCATAAACTGTTTTAAACAAATGATTTTTATATTCAATTTTAATAATAACCTTGGCAATTTTGTACCCTAGCTTTTTGGCTTCTTGCGCTAGAATTAGTATGTGTTGCGCCACTAAATTAAAATCAATTTTCACATTTTGGTCTTCGGTGTAGAAACCACTATCGTCAAAATCCAACCAATAATGGTCTTTTCCCAATGTGTCTAAACCATAAAACGGCTCATTGTGTTTTAATTTGGGCATCATAAAATCGACACTCATACCGTTCTGATGTGTTTTGTGAGGGAAGATTTTCCCACCATGTTCATTTGACAGTTCCATCACGTAAAAATGTCTATCTGGCAAAATAGTGCTAAGTTTTTGATAGGCATTTACTATGATTTCTATCACTGATTCATGTGCAAAACCTCTATTGCAAAAGTAACTATTGGTGTCAAAATAGGTGAAGTTTGAGCCGAAAAACGGAGCGATTTTTCCGTTTTCTAAACTACCATTAGAAACAGAGCCTGAGCTTATACTTGGCCCATTATTTTGACGTTTCAAATGATAGTGTGAATTTATTTTAAAAGAGTCAATACTGCTGTATGAAGATAAATTAGTAACAGATTTAAGTGTTGGAATGGGTTGGGAACTGTGTTCTGAATTACAGGCTACCGGTGAGATGGTAATGATGATGATAGAAATATATTTTATTAGCAAATTTTTAACCACCTAATCGTGTTTTCATTTTGTTTGCTGCAAGAATTACTTCATCAAAGCCGCTGTTTTTAGGAGAGAAAACTACTTTCAAATGTTGAACATCACGAATTAAGAAATTCAATTCACTGATAGCCGTGCTTTTATCAACCTGTTCTTTCATATCATTTATACTCGCTAAAAAAGCCTTTTTAGTAGATTCTGCATTTAAAAGGTTGATAAATCTTTCGAGTTCGTTTCGGAGTTTTGTATCGTCTGATTCTTTGCCTAAATAATACTCTACCTCTTCTCTTGAAAAAATATAATTAGCTGTCATATCCAGTTTAGGAGGGTGACTCGTTGGAAAAGAGAGAATATAAATAGAATATTTATTGACATCTACCCATGTTTTCTTTGCCGCAACAGTATCGGACAATAGGTTACTTTGCAAAGCTTCAAATTCGGCGATTAGTTTTGATACATTTGCATCAATCGTGTTGAAATTATAATTCGGATTTGCGTCTTTACATGATTGAATACTATTTTCTAATCCTGTTATGGTATTTTTTAGCCGCATTAATTCTCTTTGCAAAGCACTGATTGGGATGTCTGATTTTTGCTTAGTAGCTATATTTTTCACAGTCTCTTCAACTTTTGAAACATTTCTTTTTGTAATTGTTACGCATTCAGGGTCTTCTAGTTGACTAGGTATGTTTTCATTTCTAGCATGCAGTGTTATCGCCAAGCAAAAAAATGAAATAATAAATATCATCTTCATTGTTATTGTCTTTTATAGTCTATCCAATCCTTTTTTTTCTACATTTCTGTCCAAACGGCTAGTTCATTGCCTCCAGGATCTTTGAATTGAAAGCGTTTCCCTCCGGGAAATGAAAAAATATCAACAGTAATTTCACCACCATTCTGCAAAATGGTTTGTCGAATAGCTTCTAAATTATTATGATGAATAACAATTAGTGCGCCATTATGTACCTTTTTAGGTGATTTTTCAAATCCACCATTAATGCCACTGTTCGAAAATGCAGTATAGTTAGCTCCATAATCGGTAAAATGCCAATTAAAACAAATGCCATAGAAGTGTTTAATGACGGCAAGGTCAGGTGCGGTTAATTCAATATAATTAATAGAATTATTAGGTGTCATTTAAAAGATCAAAATATTCATAGTTGGCTGAAAGATACAAAAAAAGAATGATGAGGTGATATTTAACCTTCTTTTTGAGTATGCTGTCATATCCGTATTAAAATAATAATACTAATGTATATAAGACACTGAAAGATGTGCAGGTTAAACCGTGTAATTAGGTAAGATGTATTAATCGGTGCAGTAAAAATAGTATTTTATAATTGACTAAAGGGAGTATATGCCTTGTTAACAGCTTTAAAGAAAAGATAGCACAATTAAAGAATATTAGAAAAATGATTTTCAAAAGATTTTGTGTCGTGAACGCTAAATTAATTTCTTTTTAGTTTATGTAAATTAAAGAGTACTACTGGATTCATTAGCTTAAAACTTTCTTCTAAATATATCATGACTAGCGGAGAAAAACCAACTTATCCATGTAAACTGTGACTAATGTCACAGTTGAAATTTCTTGATAACAGTAGTTTCAACAACAACTTAAAACAACACTAAAATGAAATATTTACAGAAAGACTTTGAAACAAAGGTGATTGGGTATGCCTTTTTGATTGCCGCGGCATTAATATGGCTAGGCTGGGCACTCTCTCCTCATCACATAGGAGAGTATATAGTGGCTTCAGATTTTGAAGCTATAGGTGATAAAGTATGTACATATATTTGGATGTTTCGCATTCATATATTTGGCTGGGTCGCCATGGCTATTGCTATATTTGCATTGCTATCAGTTACAGCTAGAAGGCCCTACAGGGTATTGATTTTACCTGGGGCGGGTATGTTAATAGTAGGTACTTTTTCATTGGCTTTATCTGCCGCTTTTTATTATAATTTTGGAGCATGGGGGGTAGGTAAAACTGCTGGCATGACGCCTGCTGAAGCACAGAGTTTTGTGGATGATATTTTATTTACCAACCAATACATAACTTGTCTGACACGATTTGGCAGAGTGTTTTCGGGTGTTGGTTTCGTATTATTGGGGATAAGTTTTATCAAATGGAATATTTTGGCAAAATGGCTTGGGTGGTTCACTATACTTTTGGGGCTTGCAGCAATGATAATTATCATGGGAATTCCAGAAAACTTTGAAATTTATAAACCATTGTTTCACATCAAAGTTATTTGGTTATTAGTGATGGGTGTCACTGTACTGACAAAAGGGATTAATCTACCTAGAAAAGGAGATTAAGCGTTAATATCGCTTTGGTCTTAATATACGTATAGGCTGATTCTTTTATGTTTTTAGTCAGATATTTAATTGGAAAGGAGGGGTTAATTTAAGTTAACCGCTCTTTTTTTTGCATTTTAATTTGCTCAAATGAAGACGACTATGCGTTTCTTAACAGCTCTTCACGTCTATATTGCAGCATTTGCACAATGAGATCTTCTGGTAAGGGCTGGTTTAAAGGGAATTGAACAGAACCTTTACCGTGTTTATACAATTTGAGAGCTGTTGAAAACTGAGTG
>JAWWDX010000120.1:0-8539 GCA_033719695.1 Putridiphycobacter sp. | reverse complement strand
TTTCTGTCAAGCCTGTCAATAATACAGCTTTAATTGAATGGAAAACGGCCCCTGAAATCAACAATGATTATTTTGAAATTGAAAAGTCAAGCAATGGCAGTGTGTGGGAATCTCTGGCTATTGTACAAGGTGCTGGCAATTCATCAGAGGTACTAGACTATCAATATGTTGATGAAAAACCGTTTCCTGGGTTTTCATATTATCGCTTAAAGCAAATCGACTTTGACGGTCAATTAGAAATTTTTCAACCTGTCTCTTTATCCATGCCTGAACTCATGATAGCCATAAGTGAGTTTAAAATTTTTCCTAACCCTACTCACGATATCCTTACTATCAGTCTTAGCTATCTCAATAATAAAGAAATAAGAATATATAATATGTCAGGACAATTAATGTCGGCACTTCAAATCAGTGATGACCAACAAGTGGCATTTCAAATTGATGTGAGCAGCTATCCAGCTGGCACCTATATCGTTTCGGATGGAGAAAATTCTGCTGAGTTTATAAAAAAGTAAGTAAAGCACATTTTAACAGCATCATGCCTAATACATTTATCAGTATATCAATTAGTTTACGATTATAATACAGTTAGTTTTTTCACTGTATTTCCAATCCGAACTAAGTAAATGCCTTTGCTTAAAAAGTTGATATCCAAATTATTTTTTGAATTTACAAGTGGCTCTTTGTACAGTGTTTTTCCTTCCAATGATATTATTTCCACAAGCAGATTGAGGGGCTGGTCAGTTACTATAGTTACCGCATTAATCGCTGGGTTAGGAAACAATTCAAATGCTGTGTTAGGTGTTTTCTCAGTTGCCAAGTATACCTCTTTTTCATTAAAGGCTTCAAAGGATGGTAGCAAGTAAGTGAAATGCCCGGTACCATTTGCCAATCTGCCATAAGAAACATCAACTTGTTGGCTTTGAAAAGAGGTGCTGTCGATAATATTACCACTATTATTACTTAAAATAACAGATTCCCCATTTGCCGACAATTTAAAATTACTGTGTAAACCCGCTTGTAAGCTGTCTTTATCTGCCCAAATAATCAGATAATCGTTACTGCCTATAGTAGTACCTGCTGGGAATTCCCATTTTGTAATATCACCAGAATTGTCAGATAGGTAATAGCCCGACATATCAATCGGCACAATACTATTATTATACAGTTCAATCCAATCGTCGTATTCACCATCTTGATCTGATTGAACTGAAGCATTATCAGCTAAAATTTCATTGATAACAATACCCTTTGAAGGATTGATGGTATAAAATTCATAAGCAGCTCTTGCTGGTGAAAATATACCCGCATCCTGATTTTGAGCGTAAATATAATATTCTAGTGGTGTATCGGTGAGGGCTATGTCTAATCCATATATATTGTCGTTTGCCATTCCGTCATTGTGTGCACCATCATCATACATTGGAAGTTTTTCAAAGGCATCAAAATGGTGATGACGATAATATAGATCACAACCATCAGCCATATTAGTTGTCACATTTATTGTAATGGTTGAAAAAGCAAGTGGTTGCACATTAGAAGGCTGCACAGATTGGATCATGGGTGCAACAAGTTGAAATTCGGGTAAACTATTTAAATATGCGGTTCTAGCAGTCATTAAATTGGATAAGCCGGGTCTTAAGTCTAACCAAGCGCCAACGTCATTGTCTAAATTAGTCGTGAAATCGGCATACGTATATGCACTGAAGGGTTCGTTTTGAACATCACTGTCGATTAAGGTTTGCATAAATTGTGCCCGAGAATAATAGTGGTTATTATCAAGGTTTTCTTCAATAATCGTTTTAAAGTGAGCAATATATTTCTTCTTAATTTCTGGCTGCGATAAAAGTCTGGCAATTAAAGGCCGGTAATTAACTGCATTTTCGTGGAGAAAAGGGGACTGGTTTTGAAGCGCTTGCAAATTAAGCGGTAACAAGTTAGTGCCATTCCATAACAGTCCTCCAAAAGACATGTTTACATCCCATAAAATAATGCTCCATTTACCGTTGTCCATTTTGTATACATAATAATTATGGGCAAAGGCGGTATAACCGTCGTTGTGAACAAAAGCATTACTTAAAGCAAGAAACCACAAAGCCCGGTCAACATCCAAATACTGCTCTATGTTTGATGCATTAAACTCTAGCTGCAAGCACAATTGTTGCAATTCTAGTAAGCCAGCATCCGATTTCATATCGTACAATGTGTCGTAAGCCATGGTGTCGGGATGAAAAGCTAGATTGGAATTGTCACCATAAATCTGAAAAGAAATGGGGTCACATTTAAAAAAAGCATTATCACTTGATCCATAATAAGTGTCAAGAAATTCGTTATCAATGGATTCTGTGTTGGTATATATTCCTCTATAACCGCCGTTAATATAAAGTTTTACAAAGCTAGCACCTGGACAATCCATATATTGATTCGACAATTCATACATGAGTGCTTCTCTAACCATGCTCGGATCTGTAAAGCAGTTGGCAAGCTTTATTTTGTCCTTACCCAAATAGTCTTGTCCAGAAATAACATAGTTTAAATCGATATTAAAGGGGTTTTTAGAACTGGCAGTGTCCATTGAACTATTGCCTTTGTAGCGTACTCCGCAGCTGTCAAACTGAATACCGTCAATAATCACATTTGCCAATATTCTGCCTGAACCACTGCCAGTTCCAATATTGTCAGTCGCTAACGAATCTAGCAGGGCATCCCAATTATTATCATAAAATTGAATATCAATTGTGCGAATAGTGTTGATATCAAATAAGTTTTGCCCGTGTGCAATATAGGTCCCTAAAATGACATAGACAATTAATAGATATTTTATCATATTAACTAATATAATTAATTTTGGACAAACTACTATTGCCGTATACAAATAAAGGTAGTTGTTTGGCAGACCACCGGCTAATTTTCTTTAAGCCACTTTAACCTAAGGCGTGCATTTTCTTTTTCAACAGGTTTTACAACCAATGTATCGCCATTAAAACTAAAGTGGCGTTTAACACTGGTGTGCCAATCTTTAGGGTTAGAGTGAGAAATTCTAGTATGTGTCACAATTTGCTGAGCCGTATCAATATCATAGGTGCCAAAATAATTATAGTTATTAGTAATGTATTTAAGTGCTGCTATTGAAATGGTATCTGTGAAATTTGGAAAAATCAAATCAGTATCTTCATAACCTTTTGGGATCAAATGCAAAGCCATGTGGCCTTTGCCATCATATAGTAAATAGCCTTGCATGCCATTCCGCCATTCTTGCCATTCATTTAGGCTGTCTATGATTTCCATAGTTTGCAGTTGCCATAGACCTTCAAGGGGTTCCTGAATAGCAGGCAAATGGCTTCTGTTTGCTTCATTGGTGTTACATGAAATTGCCAGCAGTATCAGTGTAGTATAAAGAAATAATCTCATGAATCAAAGTTAAAGTTAAGAAACGTAAATTTGAAAATATTTCAGTATTTTTATACTATGATTTGCGATTATAGCTTACGTTTACCGGAGGACACTTTTAGAATAAAGCAATTGGTCGGTGATGCGTTTTCATTGGTCGACAAACTTAAAATGGGAGGTAATGGATCCCCTAGGTTTATCATTGAAAAAGCAAGTGAACAGTTAGCAAATAAGTTAAGTGCTTTTGATGTCACCAACTACAGCAATATTGAATTGCGTCCAAACGGTATCATTATTCATTTTAAAAATAATTTGGTTCACTACATCTGGGCTATTCCATATTATAAGTTGTCGTTATATAATACAGACTATCAAAGTTTCCATGCAGATGGTGAGTACATTAGTTTCAATAAGGCAGTTCTTGAACAAAAACATATCACTTTCTTGGGAAGACTGCAGAATTTAAGACTTAAATATTTAGAAACACATTTTTCTGCTGGCCCTAATCCTATGTAAACCTTATTTTGAACTAACTTCTTTCAGTCTGGCTTCCAACGCGTACATGTCATCTCGCAAACTGGCCGCTTCTATAAAGTCAAGTCTACGAGCAGCGGCTTCCATATCCTTTTTAACTTTGGTTATGGCATTCTCAAGTTGACTTTTACTCATATACGCCACAACAGGGTCAGCAGCCACAGTACTTTGGGTCGGAATAGCATAATCAGAAATTTCTTTATCGCCGTCTGCCACTTTCGTTTGTCGCATAATCTGTTCAATTGACTTTTTAATTTGATAGGGAGTAATGCCGTGCTCCTTGTTATACTTAGCTTGTATACTTCTTCTTCTATTGGTTTCGTCAATCGTTTTGCTCATGGAGTCGGTTATATTGTCGGCATACATAATAACTTTACCATCAATATTTCGAGCTGCACGACCCACTGTTTGAACAAGGGCACGTTCAGAGCGTAAGAAGCCTTCTTTGTCAGCATCTAAAATGGCAACCAAACTCACCTCTGGTAAATCTAAACCTTCTCGCAGTAAATTAACACCAATTAGGGCATCAAAATCTCCCAAGCGTAATTGTCTTAAAATCTCAACCCGTTCCATGGTGTCAACATCTGAATGAATGTAGCGACAAGCAATGCCGTTTTTATCCAAATATTTTTGCAGTTCTTCGGCCATCCGCTTAGTTAAGGTTGTTACTAAAACTCTTTCATCTTTTTCAATTCGGATGTGAATTTCTTCCATTAAATCATCAATTTGATTTTCAGAGGGGCGAATGGTAATTTCAGGATCAAGCAGACCTGTTGGTCGAATGATTTGTTCAACGATTACACCTTCCGATTTTTCCAATTCGTATGCTGCCGGAGTAGCACTGACGTACAAGGTACGTGGTGTGATCATTTCAAATTCTTCAAACTTGAGCGGACGATTATCCATGGCTGCTGGCAACCTAAATCCAAAATCTACTAAATTGATTTTTCGGGCTCTATCACCGCCATACATGGCTTTTATTTGTGGCAAGGTCACATGGCTCTCGTCTATCATCATCACAAAATCGTCAGGAAAATAGTCAATTAAACAGAAAGGCCGACTGCCAGGAGGCCGCCTGTCAAAGTACCTTGAATAATTTTCTATACCAGAACAATAGCCCAATTCACGAATCATTTCTAGGTCGTAGGTAACTCGATCCTCTATGCGCTGCGCTTCAATGGTTTTACCCTCGTACTTAAGGAAATTGACATATTTACCTAGGTCTAATTCAATTTCTTCTATGGCACCATTAATGGTTTCTTGACTCGTAACAAAAATATTGGCAGGAAATATTTGAATGTTTTCAAAATCTTCCATTTTACTATTGTTCATAGGATCAAATGTGTAGATTTCTTCAATTTCATCTCCAAAAAATGTAACTCTTAAGGCATAATCAACATAGGCTAAAAAAATGTCAACGGTGTCTCCCTTTACTCTAAAATTACCCCTTTCAGGTGCTAAATCGTTTCGTGAATATAAGTTCTCAACCAGTTTTAGTAAGAATTTATTGCGACTAATAATGTCGCCAAGTTTTAAATGAATAATGCTGTTTTCAAATTCTGCAGGATTGCCAATTCCATAAATGCAAGAAACCGAAGCCACAATAATGACATCTCTACGACCAGATAAGAGTGCTGAGGTGGCAGATAATCGCAGCTTTTCAATTTCATCATTTATCGACATGTCTTTTTCAATAAACAAATCTGTGGTGGGTAAATAAGCTTCTGGTTGATAGTAGTCGTAATATGATACAAAATACTCCACTGCATTATTCGGAAAGAATTGCTTAAACTCACCATAAAGCTGGGCGGCTAGCGTTTTATTGTGCGATAAAATAAGCGTTGGCTTGTTCAGGTTTTTTACAACGTTAGCCATGGTAAAAGTTTTACCGCTTCCTGTTACACCTAATAATGTTTGGTAGTTCTGACCATTTTCAAAGCCATGTACAATTTGCTTAATGGCCTCCGGTTGGTCACCTGTTGGACTGTAATCTGAAACAAGTTTAAAATCCATTTATCCGACAGCTGAATATAAATAATATACTTTTTGATCAGTATATAAAAAAACGTCTGCAATGATTTCTTCATTTTTCTCATTCACAATTACATATCTTAACATATATGTCTCATCTTTCTGAGGTGTAATCTCTATCAAATCGATCGTCTTAATGTTATTGAAGTCAACACAAGTAAACTTAACGTCTTGATTTTTACCACAGAAAAATTCATTGACAAACTGAGTTGTATCATTTTTAAGGGCTGTTCCAAGTTGATCTGTTTTATAACGTGGTTCAATATGTTCTAGAAAATGTTCTACCACATGTTGTTCTATATATGTTTCTATATGTTTCGAAAACTTTATAATATTCTTTTTGTTATGAGCAGTATCACCTTCGTAAACAATAGAATTACTACAACTTAACAAGATGGCTACAATTGATAGGGTTAAAAATGATTTCATGTATTTGTTTTTTTTTTCGGATTAATTTTCAAAATTTAGCAAAACATTTTCAATTGGTTGATGACCCTCGTAAAATTTCAGCAATTTTTGAATAACACGGTCTACAACTGAATCAGGACAGGAAGCGCCACTTGAAATAATGATTTTTTTTGGCAAATTGCCTGAAAATGGATTTGATTCATTCTGTGCTTTTGAATGAATATTGAAGTGCGAAAGGTTACCGTTGTCTTTTAGCTCCGTTTCATCTTTGATGAAATAGGTAGGAAATTTTTGCTCTAATAATTCAACTAAATGACTTGTATTTGAACTGTTATAGCCACCTATGACCAATGCTATGTCTGCGTCTTCTTTCAGTAATTCTAGAGTAGCCGTTTGATTATCGTTGGTAGCATAGCACAATGTATCTCTTGTATTGGCAAAATGATCATTAATTTGCTCGCTACCATATTTTTGAATAAATTCAGATTGGAGATAGTCTGAAATGGCTTGTGTATCGCTAGCTAGCATGGTTGTTTGATTTACAACGCCGATTTTCTGAAAATCAGTTGATGGATCAAAACCGTCTGAAACTGCGTTTTCAAAAACTGACATAAAATCAGATAATGGTTTTCTACCCATAATGAAATCAGCTAGCATTTTGGTTTCTGCCATATCTTTCACAATTACAGATTTAGCGTAGACCTGGGCATGAGAAAAAGTTGCTCTTGTTTCTTCATGGTTATTTTTTCCATGAATGATAACAGTATAGTTGTCTTCTCCCAATTTTTGAGAACGTTTCCATACTTTTTCAACAAACGGGCAGGTGGTATTATATTTCTCAGGAGCAATACCAATTGTTTCTAATTTTTGTGCAATATCAATGGTGGTACCAAAAGCTGGAATAATAACAATGTCGTCAGCCCTTAGCGCTTTCCAATCAATTAATTGATTGCCGCTGGTATCTTGCAGAAATTGCACCCCACGCGATAGTAAGTCGGCATTTACACCTGGGTTATGGATCATTTCACTAAGCAGAAAGATCCGTTTGTCCGGATTTTCATTGATGGCTTTATAGCTTATTTCAATAGCATTTTCAACACCAAAACAAAATCCAAAATGGCGTGGTATAATAATCTGAACAGTATCAAAATCTAAAAAGCTCGGACTAAAATCTTTTTTTCTAGCGTCTTGTGTTTTTCTGTATGATTTCACCTTCCCAATAATTGGCGAACGGTAGTATGATGGTATGTCAAATATTTTCATGTGAATGTCTTGTAGCAAATATACAATTTTGGCGTGAATGAGCACTGTTGAAATCTTACATTAAAAACTTTCTGGAAATAGTATTAAAAGTAAAAAGCCACACATCTTTCGACGGTGGCTTTAGATTATAACTAAAAACAAATGCTAATTAGCCCAGGTAAGCTTTAAGCATTCGGCTTCTGCTGGCATGTCGCATCCGTCTGATTCCTTTTTCTTTAATTTGACGAACGCGCTCTCTGGTTAATTCAAAGATGGTACCAATTTCTTCTAATGTCAAGGCGGATGTGCCGCCTAAACCATAATATAATTTAATAATACTTGCTTCTCTGTGTTTTAACGTACTGAGTGAACGCTCTATTTCGCGTTCGAGTGACTCTTTCATCACTTTACTGTCTGGACTTTGTTTTTCTGTGTTCTGCAGTAAATCGTACATATTTGAAGAGTTGTCATCACCACTGACCAATGGAGCATCCATAGAAACGTGTTTGCCCGCACTCTGCATGGCTTGCTTCACATCTTTTAAAGGAATATCCATCACGTCTGCAATTTCCTCATTTGTAGGTGTCCGACCTAATTCTTGTTCTATTTTGGCCATGGCTTTATTTAATTTACCAATGGTTCCAATTTTATTGAGCGGTAAGCGTACTACTCGCGCTTGGTCTGCCAGTGCTTGAAGAATAGACTGTCTTATCCACCATACCGCATATGAAATAAATTTGAATCCTCTTGTTTCATCAAATCGCTTGGCGGCTTTAATGAGGCCAATATTTCCTTCGTTTATTAAATCTGATAGTGTTAGACCCTGATTTTGGTATTGTTTAGCTACAGAGACCACAAACCGTAAGTTTGCAGATACTAGTTTGTCTAGCGCTGCTTGGTCTCCCTGTTTAATTTTGTTTGTTAGTATCACCTC
>JAWWDX010000119.1:0-8596 GCA_033719695.1 Putridiphycobacter sp. | reverse complement strand
CGCATCACCCATTTGAGTGTATTGCCCATCTTTTTTACCTGGTTTAACACCTGGCACATACATTTCAAGTGTTCCTTTGGTAAAAAGCCTCAGGTCTACACTTGTTTTGCTTGAATCTACCACAATAGCTGGTAGTTCATTTGAGGTTTCACAGTCGTGGTGACAGCTCATGGCGTATCTATCGCCTTCTGTAGTTTTGTAAATTACAATGGTTCCTTTTTTCATTGTTTTTTTGTGTTTTTTATGAGTGAAATAGGGCACTCATTTAACCCTTTTGCAAAGTTTTTTGGTAATACCGTTCTACCTGGCTAACCAGGTCAACCAATTCTTTATAATTATGTTGGTTAAGTCCTTTATGATATTTCCCATAATTAAGGCACCAACTTTCAATCTGCATCATGCTATAGCCCATTTGGTGCTTTAAAATGGCTATTATTTTACGCCGCATTTTGTTTTCAACTGAATCTACCGGTTGTGGTTGTGGTGCATTTAAATAGGTTCTGTTTAGGTAGGCAATAAACTCGCGGTATTCAAATGGCGTGAGGTCTGTTAGTCCGTTTTTTTTACCATTAGTAAAATCATAAATCAAATCAGATCTAGAGGCGGCCAAGTGAGGGTGTGCCTGCTTAATTTTTTTTTCTATGGCAAAGTATTGACTAAACTGGCTCATTTTCGTAGGTTTTTAAGTCTTCAATCCATTTCTCAACTAGCTTAATGTTTTGTTTGTAAAACTCTTTTTCAGATATTCTGCAGTTGTATGAGATTCTAGTTACAACTGAAGTATCAGCAATTCCTTTTATAATCTTTGTTATTTGAAATTCTGTTAACTCTTTTGGAGCGTAACAGATATGTTCCTGCCCCAAAGCTTCGTATATTATTTTTGTAGCTACTATCATAATCGTCCTTTTCGTAATAGTTTTCGGCGCTGTTGGCGCGAAAGGTTTTGAAACTTTTGAATTCTTTTTAAACATGGTGTTTTGCCAACTCTGTTAATTCGTTCTCTGGATTGAAGTCTTGGTCAATCTCTATTTGTATTTTTTGATCCATGGCCTCCTTTAAGGTCATAAATTCAACACCGTGGCTTTTGCCAGAGCTCCATTTCAAAAAACTTGCTTTTGCTTTGTCAACATCTGCTTTGTCAAGCCCAATTATTCTCTTTGGTATATGTGTCATATTTTATTATTTCTAAAATAACCCGGGGCAATTCACCCCGGGGGCTCTCTATTTAATCCGGGACAAGTCCCGTGCTGGCTTTCAAGGTGCAGCTTAACGTTTCAAATGGTCAGCTTGCCATCACTTCCCAAGTTTACATAGGCTCTCTGCACTTCACCTATATCCGAAACCTCTATACTAACCAGCTCTCTCTTATGGTTTGCCGACAGGCAGGGAATCGAACCCTCTTTTTTGAATTATAAACTTGAAACCTTTTACCCCTGAGGCCTCCTGTCGGTAGTCTAGTCTTTCCCAGTGTCAGTCGCTCTGTAATTGGCTGTATGAATTTTCAAGGGGCAGCATTAACCTAAGAGGCATTAACAGTTGCAGGCTTTGACATAGCCTGTTTATTCTCCCCTTTTTACGGCAGCCTTATACTGCTAAGATTTAAATCAATAACCTCATAACTTCCATCTTCCATTAATTGGCTAATTCTAAAGTATGTTTTGGAGTCTGGACGACGGATGCCGTCTTCTAACATTTTTACAGCTTGCTGATACTTCTTGTTTTTTATTTTTGATTTATATCTAATCAAATCAAAAATCTTTTTAACATCTAACGATCCTCTGCTAGTTTCAAAAGCATCCATTATGAGTTCTTTTACAAAATCGTCCTTACTTTCAACGTTTTCTTCTAAAAACTCATCTAACAATTCCTTGGCACCTGTTAGTGCTAAACTGTCAAATTCAACACGCTCGCTTATACTAACCTCTACCTTTATAGATCTGTCAAAATTAAACCATGTGAAATTACCTTTATGCTTACTAATGTCTAGTTTATTTTCAGCCATATAGGTATCAAAAACCTCTTGACATATGGTTTGAATGTCTGATTTAAATGATGCCAGTTGCTCGTTTACTCTAAGCGCCTTGTTTCTTAACTCTCTTGCTCGGCGTTCTTTTAATCTTTCAGTTTTGGTAGTTCGATTATACCACACTTTTCGGCCTTTTTCATCTACCCACATTTCTGATGAGCTTTTTTGGCAGTTTACTACATTTTTCATGTCACATTTGTTTATTATTGGTTAGTATTAGTGTTTTTTCTTCAAGCATACTTTTTCTGTCTAAATTTAAAAGCCTGCTATGCTGAGCTTTTAAGTCATACTGCTTACTTCTTAAAAGTGTAAGATCTTTAAACCATTCGGTATCTTTTTTTGTGTTTGGCTTATAGATTTTAGCCTCTAAAACTGCTATTTGCTTATTTAGCTTCTTTATTCGCCTATTTATTTCGGCTTTATATATTAATCGGCTCATGGTATTTTGCAAAATTTAAGGTAGTTATGTAGGAAGCTATTCTCAACATGCCTATCTGCCACCATTTGCCCTAACTGATCATTTAAAATCTCAGGGAAGGTTTGATTTGTTGAAAAATGATAGCATGATAAAAATTCGTTCTCCCATTTTTTAAATTCAGCGTGCCACCATTTCCAAAACTGGCGGCTACCATGGTGGTAGTTATAGTATTGGTCTATTCCACCATAAAACTCTTTTAAAAAGGCTTTGCCAAGGTCAAGCCAAAAATCATTGTACTCGTTGTCCGTTAAGCCTGTAACCTGCTGGATAAATAGTTGATTGGACTCGTGCTTGGCTTTTCTTTGTGTTAATTGTGTAGTTTTCATATGGGCATTTTAAATCTTTAATTATTACTTTATTTTTCATGTTCTGTAGGGTTAGTACCGTGGTATAATTGGGCTTTTTCAATATCTATATCAATTGTGCCTCCTGGGCAACGGCCTGCTACAAATGCTCGTAAACCTTTAATGTTTATGAATATTTTCGACATTTTTTTAATGAATTGAGCTGTAGCGCCTTCAGGTTTATTTCTATCTTCATGCGCCAGAAAAACAAACAGCGTGTTCTTGTACTTTTTCATTAAATCTGTAATGTCAGACTTTCTAATTTCAGCCCCGTAAAATGATACATTGTCAAAAATTATAATTCGAAATGCACCGCGGCCCTCAAGCCTTGTTAGTGACGTCTCAAAAGCTTCATATTCTTGGAAATGGAGTTTACTCTTTTTAAAATCTATGTTTGCGCGATCTAGCACTTCTTGAAACGTCATAGAAAGACCCTCCTCTGCACTTACATATAGCGTTTTTCCGAAAGTGCTCAAGTATTCGGCTAATTTTACTGTAAACCAAGTTTTTCCGTTCTTTTCAAGTCCGTATATTAACCAAACGCCGTTTTGTTCAGGTTTACCAAATACATCAAGCCAAAAGCCTTTAAAGTCAAATGTTTTAAACTTTTTTGAAAGCACGTTTTTAACGCTTTTTGTTCGTATTTTAGTGGTTTCTGTTGGCATTTTTAACAAGGGTTTTTAGGTATCGAATACTTCTGTTTTCAGCGGTTGAAACGCACATTTTAACAACCTTTTCAACCTTTGAAATATCCGCCATATTTGCATTCGCTACATTTCTTATTAATTCCTGATAGAATCGCATTTTATCAGATGGACCTGTTGGCACCACACTTACTATTTCACCACTAAATCGGTCAAAAAGTTCTGCATAACCTATTTTTTCATTATTAATGCCGCGGCGCATTTTAGCTTTTAAAGCTTGTGCACCCATTGCATACCATGCACAGCTACCCTCAGTGCCGTTGTATAACTCTTTTATCATTAAAAAGGCTTGATATTCTATATCGCCAAATTCATCCAATACAATAAGTGGCGTTTCAAGTGTATTTATGTAGAATTTAAACCGTGTTTTAAGATCGTTGAAATTACCTTTACTTCCTAAGCCAACAGTTTGACAAAGTAGACGCATTAACGATCTTTTATCATGCGCTTGAGAGCAATCTACGTAAAAGGCGTTTTTCAATTGTTTTGTAACATACTTAGCTGATACCGTTTTTCCAATACCGTTTTCATCTGCCAGCATCATACTAGCGCCGTTCATTTGGCAAAACATTAAATTGTCTCTAATTTCCTTATAAACCCGTGTTTCAACTATTTTCCAGTTGGTGTTAGCAAGATCAACATTGTAAGTCATAGCCCAATCTAACCAGGTCTCATCACTCACTATTTTGTCTGTTTGGCCTTTTTTAAGGCGGCTAAAAATACTTGGAGATATGCCAAGCACATTTGCAAAAGCACTGTCAGATCCGCCAAAATTGGTTCTGGCATCAAGCACCGCTTTTCTAATTTGTTCCTTCTGTGTGGTTTCCATATTGAATAAAAATTAAACTTTAAATTTTTGGTCCCAAGAAAGGCCTACTTCCTCAGGTTTGGTTTGTTCTTCTGTAATCACTTCACCGGCTTCGTTTTCTGTATCAAAATCAATTCTTGGTTTTAAACCAGGCATCACAAAACTGTCAGAAATGGTTTTAGGCACTTCACCAATAATTGCAACTGGATCGATAGCTCGTTTTTGTGTTTTAATAAATTCCGTAACTGTTCGCACATAAGCACTAAACTGGCGAAATGCTAATGCGGTCTCAGGAGTTTCTTCTAATTTAGATTTTGAACCTTTTGGTTTTTGAATGAGTTCACACACAAAGGTTTCATCACCTTTTATGGTTACTAGAGCTTTTAGAACGCTTCCATCATTGGCGTCTAGCCAATAAATGTCAATTTCACGGCCTTCAATTTGCTTCAATAAGGCAATCAACCTATCACCAGTATCTATCTTGTTTTTAGACCCTAAAATGAATTCTCTATTTCTGAACCTAACTATACCTTTATTAACTGAAGATTCAGTGTGGTAACCTAAATCACGTAAAAACAATTTATAATTAGTTGGTAATAAGTCAGGGTGTTGATTGTTTAAAAAGTATTCCCAGCGAGACATGTCAGCTACCCTTTTGTGAGGCATGTTGTTATGCTTGGTCATGTTTTGCAACGAATTCTGAACAATTGTGTCATATTCCACAACTTGAATTGGTGCTGTTGGGTCACCAGAGTTGGCTTCACTTTTGGCAAATGGTCTGGCCACCCATCCAAGGTCTTCTTTTTCCAAACCGTAACGCATATCACGGAAATAGCGCTCTATTACCTTGCCACGGGCATTGTTAGACTCTATTCTAACATTGCCAAACATGGCCCCATTTTTTAAAAATGTTGAAGTAAAAGAACTATTTAAAGAGCTCTCAGCCTCTAAACCATGTGGTAAGTTTAAGCCCCATTGGTGGTAGTTTCTTACTATTTGTCGGTAAAATTCTAGAATCAAGCCTTTTTTAGTCTTACCATAAACAGTAGCTACATAAGCGCCACTAGCTACGTCAATTGCGTTATAAAACCAAACACGGTCTCTATTTTTATTATAGTAGAAAGGAGGTTGGCGGTCATCAACAGATAGTAATGAACCTGCGTATTTTGTTTCCTCAAATGAAAAATGAGGAATAAAGTTGTTGATGTTTTTCTGCCGGTCGTTTTTTCGAATATGATGTGTTCCTACTTTACTCTCGTATGAAGCCAACCACTTTTTAACACTACTAGCGCTTAGTTTTTTGAATTCTTTCGGATTATAAGCTTCACCAGTGTTTTTATTAATTACTTCAATATAGCCATCTAAAAATGCATTATAACGAACAAAAACTTGTGTAGCTGTAGGTTTTGTTTCATCTATGAAAAGACTATTCAGTAAACCTTTGGTAAGGATGTTGTTTTTCTCTGCATTTTTTACCGTTTTACCTTCAGGATCTCTAATTAAAGAATAAGGCCCCTCACTTTTAAATAATTCAAACTTTACTGTGAATTTTCGAATATTGCCAGGCAACTTATGCTCAGTATAACCATTGTCTAAAAGATAGTTATTAAAAGTTATTACATCATTGTGCAATGACTCTATCAATGAGGGTACTTTTTTGGTTTTTCTTAAACTTCCACCCTTGGTTAGTCGCTCAATGGTGCGCGCCTCTTCTAAATGAGTTAATGCATTCAATACATTTGCCTGTAGGATGTATTTTTCAGCTTCTTTCTTTTTTAATTGCCCAGAATTAGGTCTAATAAAGTCAAAAAAGTAGTTCGCATAAGAAGTCGCTTCAGTGAAAAATGGTAAGAGTGGGTGTTCTGATTCACGTGGGTCAGGAATAACTGCTTTATAGTGGTCTTCCAAAGTATCATAATCTACTAACAAGTTGCGTCCATTACCACCATAGCCATTAGGTAGTCTTTTCATACCGTACTGTTTATCCTCATATCTTTTTAGCTTCTTTTGCAAAGCGTCATATGAAGGAGCCACTAATGGAATCAACTCCTCTTTAAACACACCAACCTTATGTCCGTAAATTTTTGGCATTAATTATTAGATAGATCTTCAGTTGCTTTTTCCATTTTCTTCACCGCTAATTCTCTAATCTGTCTAGTTAGGTAAGAGTCAGTAATTCCTTTTAATGCATTGTAAACGGTTTGCCGAGTAGTACTGAACTCGTTAATTAGTTCGTTCTGGATACTCCTTGTCACTTCAATTTCAATTAATATCTTTGGCATATACTTTTGTCAATTGTAAAAACTTTTTACAAATATATACGCATTTTGTAAATAATCAATAAAAATATGCACAAAATGTAACTTTATTTTTATGAATTATGGATTCAACAACTATACTAGACAGAATTAAAGAGGTTTACGGGTTTAAAACAAATTCACAATTTGCAAACTTTTTAGATGTAAAACCCACAACTATCTCATCATGGTATGCAAGAAATACTTTTGATGCAGGATTGATATACGCAAAATGTAAAGATATTGACGGTAATTTCCTTTTCACCGGAAAAGGTGATGTACTGCTTGATAAAATGGTAGTTTCTGAGCCATCTGTAGACTATATGCAGAGACAAAATGAAGATACTGAACATACTATAGTACCTATATTTAATATTGAGGCATCCGCTGGTTTAGTTGCGTTATATCGAGATCGAAACACAACTACACCTATAGATTACGTGCAAATACCAAATATAGGGTCTTGTGATGGAGCTGTATTTGTTTCAGGTGATAGCATGTATCCTAGATTGAAATCCGGTGATATTATACTTTTTAAATTAATAAACAATGTAGATGATGTACTTGGCGGTCACATTTACATATTAGATATTCAAGTAGATGATGATGTTTACACTTTAACTAAATGGGTTCAAAAGTCAGATAAGGGACCTGATTATATAAAGTTAGTTTCTGAAAATAAACATCATGACGATAAAGACATCCACAAATCTAAAATTCTTAAAATAGGAATAGTTAAGGGTAGTTTTAGATACGAATTGTGATTTTTTGTAGAAAAAAACAATACTTAATATTTTTAATAAGTTGATTATGTGTTTTTTGTATAATATTAGTATAACATTATAGGGGTGTTAAACCTTGTTTAAATTACATTTTTTTTATTTTTAAATACTTTATAGGTGTTTAAACCTATATAATTACTTATTGAAATGTCCGCCCAACTGTCCGCCCAACTGTCCGTTTTAACCAAAAGTTCATTTTTTTATAGATGGTTTTATTTAAGTGCTGTAACAAAAAAAACCACAGTTTAAACATTGTTTTACTGTGGTTTACCCTAATTAATTATATTATAATATATATCTAACTATATTTACCTACATTTTACCGTGTATCGCCTTTTTTGTACTTTTGGTTTTTAAATTACAACCTATAGAATTATTCTATAAGTTGATAAATATCAATTACATAAGTTTATTATTTTTTATTTTTCAATACATTTTAAATTGTACTTTTTGTTTTACCCCTTATATTTGTCATTTGGCTTATTGAAATAAAAGTATTATGTTTGCATAGTTTTTTACAAAAAAGCGCAATATTTTTTGAGATTATTTGTAAATTGCGGAATCTGCTTAATGGTTTAAGATTATTAAGCAAATTTTGACAAATGATGACTACTTCTTATTTTAAACGGTTCTTATCCGTTAGTACCACAATTGCTGTACTTATACTTAAGTCGGTAAACGTGTATAGCCAATGCCCCATTATTCCGCCAACAGTTTCAGATACCTGTTTAATTGGCTCACAATCTGTTCAATTAAATGCCACAGGTAGTACTAATCTATATGCTGCATACGACGCCCTTATTGGTGGAAATTTTGTTGGTAACGGCAATCCAATCAATGTTGGAATAGTTTCAAATACAACAACATTTTATGTTGCTGCACAGGCGCAAAACTATGCGCTTGATTTTGATGGTTCTAATGACAAGGTGGCAATTAATGGTTTTACATACAATGCTACGGGTTTAAATGAATTAACCGTTGAGGCCTGGGTAAAGACAACCAGTACAAATGCTATGATTATTGCTTCTTTCGATAGGAGTGAGTATTGGCGTTTAGGGATAGGTAGTACGGGCGCCAGTACCGGAATGGTATCATGGAGTGTCAATACAAATTCAGGTTATTTGGATATGGGAGGTAATACATTTGTAAATGATGGT
>JAWWDX010000118.1:0-8716 GCA_033719695.1 Putridiphycobacter sp. | reverse complement strand
TCGATTTACTGATAGAAACGTAAAAAAATAAATGGGGTTGTGCAGCTGTCACCATTTGCCACAAAAAAGCCCTAGCTTTATTGGCTAGGGCTTATAATTTAAGAGGTAAAGATTATTGCTTGATAAATGTTTGTTTAAAAACTTGACCATTAGTGCTCCCTATTATCAAATAAGTTCCTTTCGATAACTGCGACACCTCAATTGCAGTTGAACTATTTTGTGTCAACACAACCTGACCATTCATGTCTACAATTTTAATCTGTTCAATTTTTTCATCTGATGAAATACTAAGAAAGTCAGTAGCTGGGTTTGGATAAACAGTCACTTCAACTTGCTCTATTTCATTCACACTGGCTAAATTCGTGTAATAATAATCTGTCACCCATCCTAAGTACATACCATTGTCGCCCATTTCATAATTTTCAACTCGGTTAACAAATCCTTCACTATCGTAATGAAAGACAGTTCTGCCCAATGTGTCGCCATCTATTATTAAAAAATATGATTCTGGATCATTTTGTACGGTATGTGTAAAGTGCCCTGTTGCAAAAGTAAAGGAATTCGGAACATTATTCGCAACTTCATATGCATCAAAGCCACTCACTAAATTGCCATTATAATTGTAATTTAAAGTGAATGTCCAATTTAATCCTCCAGAGCCATCTCCTTCATATAGATTTACTTGATTGACGTTGTTGCCTGCCCAACTAACTGTTGTTCGGTAGTCAATGACAAAATTAGTACCATCAAAATAATAATCTGATGCTTCTATCAAATTACTGGTACCAGCTTGATAGAACAGGGAATCAAGAAATTCAAGTTGACCATTATAATAACCCACTTCTACCGTTTTATTACCTAAAGCGTCGTAGGTAAATGAAGTACTGTCGGCTGTTTCCCATACACCACCATTATCGTATTGATTTACCTCTGTTAACATATTACCTTGCGCATCATAAGTATACAATGAACGAAAAAAGCCAGAAGAATTGTCGGATTGTGTTACCAACCCATTAGTTAATGTATTGTTTGTGGTACCATCAAAACTAAAAGGCAGTGTACCTTGGTAATAATATTCGTCCTCAGAATTACAGTGAATAATTTGGTCTTCCATAAAGAAGTACATAATGTCACCATCATAGCCGAATTTTGGTTTTAGGTCATCTAAATAACCTAACCATGAATTATAATTGTGAGCTGTTGAATCACCGTAATCAAGACTACCAAATTGATCGTAGTATTTTTCAACGGTCGCATTTAAAAGCTTTTGACTATAGCCGAAACCAGTAGTTAAAATACTAATAATAAGTAATGCTTTTTTCATATCATTAAGTTTAACATTATGTATTATACCTAATTTACCTAAAAAAAGTTACTGTAAGGCCTATTTTATTTTTATGGTACTTATGATTGAGCTACCTGTCCATACAAATCGTAATGGTCGGCCGAAGTAATTTTAATGAATGCGAAATCGCCAATGCTCAAATACGTATTTTCATCTTTTAACACCAACACTTCATTATCTACCTCTGGGGAATCGAATTCAGTTCTACCAATAAAGTAGTCCCCTTCTATTCTATCAAATAAAACTTTGAAGGTTTTCCCTACTTTTTCTTGATTCAAATCGTATGAAATACCTGATTGTAATTCCATAATGGCTTCAGCCCTTTCATTTTTAAGCTCTGCCGACACATCATCATCAAAATTATAGGCGTGGGTATCTTCTTCATGAGAATATTGAAATACGCCCAATCTATCAAAACGCATTTCTTCTACCCATTCCATCATTTCTTCAAAATCGGCTTCGGTTTCTCCAGGATACCCCACAATTAAAGAGGTTCTGATGGCAATTCCAGGTACTTTTGCTCGAATATCGTTTATTAGGGCTGTCGTTTTCTCGCGCGTAATCCCCCTTCGCATAGCTTTTAACATAGCCGTTGATCCATGCTGTAAAGGCATGTCTAAATAAAAACAGATATTATCGTATTTATTCATGACATCAAACACATCCATTGGAAATCCAGCTGGGAATGCATAATGTAAGCGAATCCACTCAATACCGTTAACCTGTGCTAAATTTTCAAGTAATTCCGCTAAGTTCCTTTTTTTGTAGATATCGAGACCATAATAGGTTAAATCTTGTGCAATCAAAATTAATTCTTTAACGCCTTTTGCCGCTAAACTTTTTGCTGACGCTACTAAATCTTCAATTGGGGTAGATACATGCTTGCCGCGCATAAGGGGAATGGCACAAAATGAACATGGGCGGTCGCATCCTTCTGCAATTTTAAAATAGGCATAATGAGAAGGTGTTGTGAGTAGCCGTTCCCCAACCAACTCTTTTTTATAATCGGCCTTCAAAGTTTTTAATAATCGCGGTAAATCCCTCGTTCCAAAATAGCCATCTACCTCGGGAATTTCTTTTTCTAAATCGTCTTTATAGCGTTGTGACAGACAACCGGTCACAAATACTTTGTCGACATCACCAGCCTTTTTTGCATCTACATAACGTATAATGGTTTCTATAGATTCTTCCTTTGCATTGTCAATAAAACCACATGTATTAATTACAACAATCTCCGAATCGTCTTGCTGTGCTTCATGCTCTACATCAAATTTATTGGCCTTTAACTGCGTCATCAACACTTCAGAATCGAAGGTGTTTTTTGAGCAACCAAGCGTCACAATATTTACTTTATTTTTTTTAAGCGTTTTTGTTTTCAAGCGGCTAAAATTAGAATGTCATTAATTAAAAAGAGAATCAACAAATTCAGCTTTGTTGAATAATTGTAAATCTTCCATGCCCTCACCCACACCAATGTACTTCACAGGAATTTTCATTTGGTCAGAAATTCCAATTACCACACCACCTTTTGCAGTACCATCTAATTTGGTAATGGCTAAAGCATTAATATCGGTTGCTAAAGAGAATTGCTTAGCTTGTTCAAAGGCGTTTTGACCAGTAGAACCGTCTAAAACCAATAAAACTTCATGTGGTGCACCTGGCACAATTTTATGCATTACGTTTTTAATTTTCGATAATTCGTTCATCAAGTTTACTTTATTATGTAGTCGACCTGCGGTATCAATAATTACTACGTCGGCATTTTGGGCTTTAGCCGATTGTAAAGTATCAAATGCTACCGAGGCAGGATCTGCGCCCATACCTTGTTGTATTATTGGTACACCTACCCTATCGGCCCATATAATGAGCTGGTCGACAGCTGCTGCCCTAAAAGTATCACTGGCACCCAAAACCACTTTTTTACCCATTGACTTGAATTGGTGGGCTAATTTTCCAATAGTAGTTGTTTTACCAACGCCGTTTACACCAACAACCATCAGTACAAATGGACCTTCAGCTACTTCAGGGATGACAATTTCATTGACTGATGACGCATTGTTCTCCTCTAATAATGCGGCAATTTCAGATTTGAGTATCCCATTCAATTCGTCGGTCGAGACATATTTGTCTTTTGAAACACGCGCTTCAATTCGATCAATAATTTTCAAGGTTGTTTCAACTCCCACATCTGATGAAATCAATACCTCTTCTAAATTGTCGAGCACATCTGCATCAACGCGCGATTTACCAACAACCGTTCGGGTGAGTTTAGATAAAAAGCTTTGCTTCGTTTTTTCTAAACCTTTGTCGAGCGACTCTTTTTTGTCTTTTGAGAAAAAATTAAAAATACCCATAGTATAAAAATAAAAAAGCTCCTTCCAATAATGGAAGAAGCTGTAATACAATAAAGTTTTACGGATCAGTTTTCGTCAAACCAAGCTTTCACTCTGTCATTATGTACAATTTCTTCCTTGAAAGTATAAGCTCCAGTTTTTTCGCTTTTTATCATTTTTACAACTTTGGTATGCTCTTTACCACCACCAGTTTGTAATGTTGCTACTGTTTTCTTAGCCATGTCTTAATTATTTAATTTCTTTGTGAATTGTATATCTCTTCAAAATAGGATTGAATTTTTTAATCTCCATTCTCTCTGGAGTATTCTTTCTATTTTTTGTTGTAATGTAACGCGACGTTCCAGCAACGCCAGACTCTTTATGCTCGGTACATTCTAAAATTACTTGAATTCTATTTCCTTTCGTTTTCTTAGCCATCTTCTCGAGTATTATCCTTTATAAACACCACTTTTCTTAGCTTCTCTAAGAACAGCAGAAATTCCTTTTTTATTAATTGTTCTTAACATTGAAGCTGAAATTTTCAATGTAACATATTTATCTTCCTCAGGAATATAGAACTTTTTAGTTACTAGGTTTGGGTAAAACTTACGCTTTGTTCTTCTTTTTGAGTGAGAAACATTGTTTCCACTCATTACTTTCTTTCCTGACAATTCACAAATTCTTGACATCTTATTATATCTTTAAAGTCTTTATTCGTCCCAACTTGTCGTTCACAAGAACCACTTTCGGGAGCGCAAAGTTAATTATTTTTTTTTAATCCGACACCTTTAAAACCAATTTTTCATTTTTTTTTATCGATTTACTTTTTTTTGATCTGTTTCTCATATAAATCAATCCATTCTTCGGCTCCCATCTTGGTCACTAGCTGCCCTATAAGCTCAAACGGAATTTGATCGACTTTTTTAAAACGAATACAACTCTTCCCCATATCTAACTTGGTTTTCACATATTTTGGGTAGGCTGCTTCAAACCATTTTAACAGGTCTTTATCTGCATACAAGCCCATATGATAAAGTGCTATAAAATTCTTTTGTGAAGCAATGTTCATGAAAGGCAAAGGTAACTTTGTATCACAATGGTATCCATCAGGGTACACCGAATGCGGAATCACATACCCTATCATACCATAACTCATTCGGGGTTCAATGCCTTCTCCTAAGTTTTCAACAATGGTTTGGTGCAATTGCATCATGGGCGCCTTTCTATCGGCTGGCAAATTTTCAAAGTATTCTTCAATACTAGTGGCTTTCGACTGCATAAGGTTTGATTTATTAAGGAAGATAAAGGTAGTGATTTTTTTATTTGTTATTGCGTTAGTTAATTGTCTTTTAACAATCCAATGCCTATTCTGACCTCACCAAATGCACCTGCCCTTCACCTTCAAAAGGGGTTCCGTTGGTAGATAGTGCTTTGTATACATAAAAATAAGTACCATCCGAACAAGGGTTGCCCGATTTATAATGGCTGCCATCCCATTCATCTGTTATGGTGTTGAATTCGTATACTTGAACGCCGTATCGGTTAAAAACCCTGCAGTTAAAGTCAGCGATACCCGCTGATGGAAAGAACAAGGTATTGTTAGGGCTGCTGCCTGGCGTAAAGACATTTGGGGTGATGAGCAGTGGTATTTTATGAACGATCACGTCCTGACAAAACGTATCGGCACAATCGTTATAATTTTTTGCAATTAAACAGACGTTGTAAATTTGTTCTCCTTGATAAGTGGTGTCTACTTTCTGATCTAAATCGTAGGTAAAGAACCAGTTTTGGTTGGCACTTGGCAATTGATTTGAAAATAAGTTCCATTGAAAAATGGTGTCTGAATTCGGATTATTGCCTTGGGCAAAGTTTTCGGACAAATTAGTGATTTTTATCTTCACATCCTCTGTGCCTTCGCGGTCTGCTGGTCCTGTAAAATCATCTGATTCAATTAAAAAATTAGCAATTGGGTTAATGGAATCGACTTGAATCGTGTCGCGGTATATACAACCGTTACCATCTGTAATGGTTAAGGCCACTTGACCTGGTGAACGCACTACAAAAGTTGATGTATTAGTGGTTTGTCCGTCGGATAAATGTTCCCAAGCATAATTAACCGACCCCGTTCCTGCTGATCCTGGGGCTGTTTGGGCTGCCACTACCCCATTGCCACTTTGAAAGTCCGCCGTGCGGCACATGGTTGGAATAATGTCAGTGACTTGTCCAATGAGTGGGTTGGGATCAATGATTGAAAATACTTGACTGACTTCGCAGCCAAAATCATCTACCACCTGAATATTATAGTCGCCTGCAGTTAAATTAGGCAAGTTGGTAACCCCAAGCCCATTTGTACCTGAAGTATTTGGTGTCCAATTATAAAAAATATCGTTAATGTCGCCTTGGTAGTTAATGATGTTTGATACTGTTGCCCCACCGCTTGCCTCACCATAGCATGGCGGATTGGTGAGCGAAAGGGTTAGTTGAATGGCCGGGGGATCCACTAAAGTAATCGGCGTTGGATCACCACAACCGTCCGGTCCAATCACTTCTAAATAATAGGTTCCTGCTAATAAATTATTCGCAACATTCGTTCCATTGGGATTCATCACATTGCCTTGGTCGTCAGTGAACACGAAAGTGTTTCCGGACGAACCTGTAACGTTTGCAATAATTGAGCCTGTTGGGGTGCCAAAACAAATGGGGTTATTGGGCAGAATATCAACCCCCACAAAATTATTAACAAAAATCGTATCGCGGTCGGTACAGCCACCGTTCGACACTTCTAGCCAGTATAAGCCCGCTAAATTAGCGAGCAAAGTATCGTTGGTAGACCCATCTTGCCATAAATAGGTAAAATTAGTACCTGTTAAGGCCGTTGTATTGGCAAGTATAACGGTACCACTATTGCAAAGTGATTTATCAGGGCCAAGGTCAATGTTAATTGGAAGAGATACAGCGACTGTGAATTTAGCTGTGTCTTGACCATCATATAAAATATAAGTGGTACTTGTTGACGGTGAAACCGTGATTGCAGAATCTGTTGAAAAGACGACTGTGGGACTGCTAGCCAGCGCCCAGTTATGGTTTTGAAAATTTGAATTTTGAAGGGTGATGGATTCTCCTTGGCAAATATTGTAGGCACTACTTCCTGAAATGATATTATTTTGAAATGTTGGCAAACCATAGTACCCACTTGTTCCTTGAGCAAGCGGAAAACCACTAATATTAAAATTGCAACCCAGTCCCGCCACATCTGGACTGGATATTGTTGCTAAGGTAGGAATACCATAGGTACAGTATATTTTCCCATCTGGTGCCATTTGTAATGCTGCGTATAACTCACCTACACCAATGCCCTGATGAAGAGAAACCTGGGAATTAATAATATCATTTACTGTTCCAGCTGTCAAATCGTATTGAACAACATTATCAGGTCCTTGACTGGTTGCATATAAAAATTGTTCATTCGGAGAGAACTCAATACCATAACAAGTGGATAATGGAATTGACATAGGGTTTGAAACTTGTCCAGTTGCATTATCAAAGTCCAATATCTCCAACGTATCTTGAAAATAATGCGTAACAGCTAATTTTGTACCGGAAGGATTTGCTCTAAGGTAACCCACAGAGTAGGTGCCTCCAGGAATGGCTAACACATTGAGACCAGCATTGCTAATGATTGGCGTAGCTGATAGGCCGCTAGATGATAATAAGTAACTTCTAAATGCAGAAGAACCGTATTCATGAGAAACGATCCAAAAATCAGTCCCATTTTGATGTGCAACCGCTGCCACCTTTTCGCAAGTTGGTGCGTAAACAGGTACATTGTAAATGGCATTTACATCTCCTAAGCCACCTTGCAACGTCATATCAACCTCCGAATACCGAAGGCCATTTGCTCCTGCTTGGACGTCGATAGTGAAAATAACATATATATTCGCATTTCCTGGCTTTTGAACAATAATTGCCGATTGTGAAGAACTGGAATTACCCATTAACCCTGTGCCGTTGGGCATGGCTAAATGATTAGCATTGTATACTGTAGTGCCGTCGGTATAAAACAATAAGTTACCATTGTTATCACTGATACTCGCGCAACCTTCAAAAGTACTCATGGCGCCATCAGACAATGCAACCGCAACCCCAGAGTTAAAATCTATACCAGCGTTCTGTCCAAAATACCAAAAATTACCTTCTGCTTGTGAAAAACAGACTTGAGATACAAAGAGATACCAAATTAACCAAATATTTTTCATTGACTTTTTTATACACAAATGGGTTCTTCCCTATAAACGTAAAAAATAGTCATTTGGTTGAAAAATTTCTAATGTTTATATTTTAATTTACAAAAAGTTAGCCCTGTGTATGCTTTAAAACAATACCGAAAGTTGTTGTTTGGCGCCCACTCAGTGCTTTTGTCAACTTCCTAAATTCCCTTGAGCTTTATTTAGTTTACACTTCAATTTTAGAAAAGATAAGCATTTTTTGCAAAAAAAATATCAACAATACATCACTAACATAATGAGTAGTTTAGCAAGCCACTTCAAATAATTGACGCGTTTTAATTGTTTTGCATCCCTTCTGCTATCCATTTATCAATTTTGGCAATGTAGCATGGATCTAATTTTTCAGCCAAATATGGCATGGCTACAACCCCAGCATTATGATTAATAACATCACTTAATTGGCCTGAACTGGCATTATCTGCTATGTTACTGTGATTCGTGAGCGCTATACCTGCCGAGGGACTATTATCCCCATGACAACCTGTACAATAACCTGTTATAATTGGCAATATATCGTTTGAAAAAGACGCTTGAGATGTGTCACAGGCTTGGCAACTATTATTTAGTGCACCTTGGTCAATCCATTTTTTAATTAATGCAATTTCGGTGGCAGACAGTGGATTATATGGAGGCTGAGTCATGATATCGTCTGAATTGTTCTCAGTAATAGCTTCATATAAATAAGAATCGTTGGCATAAAAAGGATTAACACCCCCTGTATTTATGATTTTATCGTATGAGATCAAATCACC
>JAWWDX010000117.1:0-8744 GCA_033719695.1 Putridiphycobacter sp. | reverse complement strand
ATTACAGCTTTGGGAGCAAGTGTTTCATTTTTACCCCCTACAGTTGGTGAACCATCAGAAAGTCCTGTTCCCGGAGACGAAGAGTAAACCATTATATAACCTCTCGGCACCCACTGAATATCATAAAAAAACATATGCAAATTTCTACGCTTCCTTTGCTTAACAGTAGGGTGTTTATGTGGCTTCGGAACGGTTCCTAATTCTGTGAGAGGATTCCAACGATACTTTTTTCTATCCTTGGCAATACCCGAAAAGTAAGGGCTAGACACATAAATAACAGGCAGTTTCAAATTTTCACTCTCCGTTTGCCATGGCCTAGTTACAAACACATGCATACGATCCAAAAGCCCATCTTTATCGGAATCAAAAGTTGTTTCAACCCATAATTCATGCTTTAGCCACGCCTGTCGATCGCCAAATCCCTGAACTTTCTGAGCCGCGCCATTTCTAAAAAATGGTTCTGCGGTATGTTTAGAATGAGATTGCCCAGGTGCAAAATTTGCAATTAACAGAAAAATAGATACAATAGCAATTTTTATAAATATCATAGGCGTCAGTAGCTGTAAAGATAGTTATACCAATATATAATCTCATATTAATGAAAAAAAAAGCACTTTCCGAGTATGGAAAGTGCTTTAATATATTTGAAAACAGCGGTATTATTTTGCTGCCACTGGTCTTCTTTTCTCTTGAATTCTTGCAGCCTTACCTTTTCTACCTCTAAAGTAGAAAATTCTTGCTCTACGAACTTTACCAATTTTGTTCACTTCAATTTTATCAATGAATGGAGAATTGATTGGAATAATTCTTTCTACACCAACATTACCAGACATTTTTCTAATAGTGAAAGTTTCAGTAGCACCACTACCTTTTCTTTGAATTACAACACCTTGAAACTGCTGAATTCTTTCTTTGTCTCCTTCTTTAATTTTATAGTGAACAGTGATTGTTGACCCTGCTCCAAACTTTGGAAGCTCACTTGTTTCAACTAGTTCTGATTGTATTTGCTTAATAATATCCATCTCTAAAACTTTTATATCCCTCAATTGGGGGTGCAATATTACGAATAAAAAATGATTAAACTAAAAATTCTGATAATAATTTTAAGTTTTTTTGCCCCTATTTATAATTCAAATCCAACAACACAAACATCATCTACCTGTTCAAACTTCTGACCATAATCTTTCATCCAAGAAATTAACTCTTTGTCCAGTAATTCGACTTGTTGGTCGAAGTCTTTATTTGAGATTTTCAAAATTAAATTTTTCAATTTTTTAACCATATACTTTTTACCACGTTTGCCACCAAATTGATCGGCATAACCATCAGTTGTCATGTAAAAACGCATGCCTTTTTCTATGAAAAATTTATGCTCTGCATAGATTTGATTTTCTGGTGTAAAACCTGCAATAGCAGTTTTAGTTGCCTTTACCTCTGTTAACTCATTGTTGTGAACAATCCATAATCCTCTGTGCGCTCCTGAAAAAACTAATTCTTTCGTTTCTAAATCAATTGAACAAATTGCCGCATCCATGCCATCTCTGGTAGAACTTTCTTCCTCTTTTTGTTTTAGGGAGTTCTTTATCGCTCGATTAAGCTCTCCAAGTATTTCTCCAGGCGACAAAATTTTTCTTTCATTAACAATAATGTTTAATCTATCAGACCCAATCATACTCATAAATGCTCCTGGTACACCATGTCCAGTGCAGTCTGCACAAACTACTATTAATTTGTTTTTAATTTTTGTATACCAATAGAAATCGCCTGAAACTATATCCTTAGGTCTATATAAAATAAATGAATTAGGCAAAGATTTTTTCATTTCACTCGCCAATGGCAAAATGGCATCTTGAATGCGTTTAGCATAATTTATACTGTCTTCAATTTCCCGTTTTTGCTCTAAAATCTCGGTATTCTTATGTTCCAAAACTGTATTTTTTTGAGAAATTTCTTGCGTACGTTCAACGACTATCTTTTCTAATTGTTCATTTTTAGCTTTCAACCTTGCAGAGGTTATTCTACTTGCAATGTATACCAACAAGATCATAGCTATTGTATAAAGAAGATACGCCCAGCCAGTTCTATACCACGGTGGTTGAATAGTAAATGTAAATTCAGCTACATCACTAATCTGATCATAAATATTTTTAGCGCGAACTTTAAAAGTGTACTCGCCTTCGGCTAAGTTTGTAAATGTTCTATCTGTTTTAGACTCATACTTGCTCCACGTCGTATCATACCCCACCAATATAGTTGAAAACCTAGGCGTATGTTCATCTTCAAAATATGGACAAGCATAATGGAAAACAAAATTGTTATGATCGAAAGAAAATACCCTTTTTTGGTCTTTCAAAGCTTCGGTATACGTTCCGTTAAAGATGGTATCATTTCCTGAACTGATATTTCGTATTAAACTAGTGAATTTAGAATCATAATTTTTTCGATCGTTTTTCTTAAATCTAATCAAACCATCCGCACATCCTATCCAAAGGGTGCCATCATCTTCTAGTAAGAGTGAATTTATCCTACCATAATTAATACCCCAAAAAGGCTTATTAACAAATTTCTTCTCAGCTTTCAAGTAGTACCCTAGCTTATGTTCGGCAACATACCATGTCCTATCTTCTTGCTCTTCAATTAACAAAATCTCTTCACTGAACAAGGAGTCATAAAGCGGATATGAATCGAAATAGCCTCGAATAAATAGCGGATCATTTAACTCTTCTTCCGACAAGATATCTTTTGACAATTCTCTCATGTAGTCTTCATCCAAAAATTTTAAGGGCCCAAACTTGCATCCAAAAATCAAAGAATCATTGAGAATAAGTGGCCGTGTTATTTGACCTTCACACAATCCATCTCCTTCGTATGTATAGCGGTCTAAAACACTATTTTCACCATTAGGAATTAAACGTAAAGCTCCGGAACCACTTGTTCCAATCCAAATATTTCCATTCTTTGGGTTTTTAAGAATGCCTAAGCTAGTATTGAGTCCTAGTTCTTCCTTCCATAGAAGTCGGAAATCCTCACTCCACAGATACACGCCAGAATTACCGCTTGTTACAAACACATTTCTATCTGTATCAAAGTAAATAGCATTGGTATTTAAAGAGGTGAGTTGCTGATATCGCCCTTCAGGCGTTCTCAAATAAACACCTTCCGAGGTACCGATATAGAGCCGGTCGTTTACAGCCTCAAAAGACCACACTTGAAACCGCATGCTAAAATCTTGTCTGAATTCATTCAAACTTTCTTTTGCGGTGTCCTGTAAAAACAAGCCATATGATGAGGCCACATACATAATGCCATCAAATCGGATTGCATTTTGAATATCTCCTTCAATGCCTGATTTTTCGTTAAAAAATGACAGTGGTGAATAGTAATTCACTTTTGATATACCATTACCCAGTCCTAACCACAAGTTTTGATCTCTGTCTTCAAACATGGCTTTAACGTCGTTTGATCGCAACCCTGTTGAACGGTTCAAAACATTTACTATCTGTCCTGCACTATTCACAATAAAAACACCTCTGTCAAAAGTTTTTAGCGCATAGTTTCCATCTGACAATTGTTTTACGCCAAAAGTCCTAATGTCTGTCAAGTTTTCTTTTGAGTTCTTAACCTCCACTAATTTATTATTATGCCATTCTAAAATGCCATCAAATTGTGTAAACAACAATAGTCCTTCTTTATGAAATGGTGAACTGGCAATACCAAAACAAGCTTCTGTTCTAAAAAAATCTGTTCCTGGTAAGAGTTGTAATTTACCATCTACATACTTCTTTAAACCAACACTTCTTTCTCTCACATAAAAAACATTATCAACAACATAACTCGTATGGAAACTGTTGCTGGTTTTTATGTTTTGAATATCTTTATTTTTTATATCATAAACAAAGACATTGTTTTTACTTTGAAAGAAAACGAATTGATTTGTAGCATAGGTATAACGGATTTCTGTAATTTGAACCCTATCCACTTCACTTAGATTTTCACTGAGCGATTGGTATACAATTTGACCTTTATCATTGGCTGTAAAATAACCAAACTCATCTTGCGAACCTGCATAAACCGTGCCTGCACTATCAATTGCTAAACTATGAACATAGGCACCAATTTTAACTTCTACAAAACGCCAATTTGTGCCATCATATTCTAAAACCCCATTAGAATTACCAAAATACATTACCCCTCTTTTATCTTGTACTATGGCAAAATTTTCTGGATTCCTAAATTTACCATCAGGGTCGTAATTATTGGTAGAATAATTCTCAATTGGCGGGTAGTAATCTTGCCCTTCAACATTAGTAATTGAAAAAAGAATAAAAAATGTTAATAAAAGGGCTCTCATTCTAGTGCTAAAATTTTGGGTACATCTATATCTTTATCAAAAATAGTAAAAATGAGTAAAGAAAAAGCTTTTATAGAGATTATTAAGCATGTAGAAGAATTCCACAACGCTTTCAGAATTGAAAACAATTATAATCCAACTGCTAATCTAACCGAAAGCGATTATTTATTGAGATATAATTTGATGAAAGAAGAAAATGAAGAGTATTTGGCTGCTGCAAAGGAAGGTGACCTAGTTGAGGTTGCAGATGCACTTGGCGACCAACTTTACATCTTGTGCGGAACCATATTAAAACATGGTTTACAGCATAAAATAACAGAAGTTTTCGAAGAAATTCAGCGGTCAAATATGAGCAAACTGGATGTTGACGGCAACCCAATATACAGAGCAGATGGAAAAGTATTGAAGTCAGACCAGTACTTTAGACCCAACATTGCCAAAATCATTGAGGATTGATTATTTTAACTTGGAAAGAAGTTCATTTTCAATGTAGCTTTTAAAGGATAACATTCTACTGCCATACCATGAAAACTTTTCGCCATCTACTAAAATAACTTTTGAGTTCGTTTTAGTTTCAAGTTCTGCTATATGTTTTTCTTTGAATGGATATGGTTCTGAGCTTAAAAATATATAGTCTGGATTTAGGGTTTGTATTTCAGACAACCCTATCTCATCATATCTTTTATTTTTTTGATGGCAATTATCTAAACCAATACTTTGCAGCATAGCATTGATAAAAGTTTCTGTTCCTGCTGCCATGTATGGATCTTTCCAAATTAAATATAGGACGGTTTTATTAATTTGTGGCAAACTTGCAAAGCCCGCTTTGATTTTATGAATTAATGCAGAAGCCTTATCAATTCTATTCGTTAATTTACCAACATCTGCCATCATTTGATAGGCACTTTCTAAAGTCACAACATCACTTGTATATACTGTAAAATCAGCTCTTAACAATTCAATATCGCTTGCAACATTCTCTTCTTTATTAGCAATGATGAGATTAGGATTTAAGGCCCTAATTTTTTCGATATCGATATTTTTTGTACCACCAATGCGTTTTTTGCTATTATACCATTCTTTTGGATGAATACAAAATTTAGTGATACCAACTGTTTCAACATCTAACCCGAAATAACTTAACATTTCAGTTTGCGAAGGCACAAGAGAAACTATGCTATCAATCTCACTTTCAACCTGAATGATATGGTTAGTTTGGTCAACCATTCCCTGCTTCTAAATAGCGCTAATCAAGTCGTATCGTGTGATAATATGGTGCTTTCCATCTCCTAAATCTACCAATACCGCAGGTGTATTTGCGTTGACTAGTTTTGAAATATCTTCAATTTTTGCATCAGCTTTGACAATTGGTAAGGCAGGTTGCATGACAGTACTCAACGGTTTATCAAGTATTTTAGGATTCTCAATTAAACTCTGAAACAATTGTGTATCATTGACATAACCTACATATCCTCCGTTTTTAGTGACGGGAATCTGTGAAATATGATAGTCTTTCATTTTAGCTACGGCATGCGATACTAATTCTTCACTTGCACATACAACCAGCTTTTTATCTATATGTTTCTCGATTAAATCAAGTGCAGTTTTATGAGGCTCATCCAAAAATCCCCTTTCACGCATCCAATCATCATTAAACATTTTACCAACGTACCTACTACCATGATCGTGAAATAAAACCACAACAATATCATCTTCAGTAAACTGATCCTTCATTTGCATTAATCCTGCTATGGCTGAACCTGCAGAATTTCCAACAAATATACCTTCTTCCCTAGCAATTCTCCTAGTCATTACTGCCGCGTCTTTATCGGTAACTTTTTCGAAATGATCAATGACTGAAAAATCAACATTTTTTGGTAGTATATCTTCCCCAATACCTTCTGTGATATATGGATATATTTCATTTTCATCAAAAATTCCAGTTTCGTGGTATTTTTTAAATACAGAACCATATGTGTCTATTCCAATATTTTTGATGTCAGGATTTTGTTCTTTTAGGAATTTACCTGTTCCTGAAATAGTACCTCCAGTTCCAACACCTACTACGAAATGTGTAATTTTCCCATCCGTTTGCTCCCAAATTTCTGGACCAGTTTGCTCATAATGCGCAATGGTATTTGACGGATTGTCGTACTGGTTGACATACCATGAATTTGGAATTTCATTTGCCAAACGTTTCGATACAGAATAATAAGACCTGGGATCATCAGGTTCAACTGCAGTTGGACAAACAATAACTTCTGCTCCTACTGCTCTTAAAATATCCATTTTTTCTTTCGACTGCTTATCACTCAATACACAAATTAATTTATACCCTTTGTGAATGCATGCTAAAGCTAGTCCCATACCTGTATTACCTGATGTGCCCTCAATAACCGTTCCTCCCGGCTTAATCAAGCCTTGCGCTTCAGCATCTTCAACCATCTTTAATGCCATTCTGTCTTTCACGGAATTACCCGGATTTGTCGTTTCAACTTTCGCCAAAACTGTGGCCTTTATGCCTTGCACCACTTTATTGAGTTTTACCAAAGGTGTATTACCAATAGTTTCTAGGATTGAATTATAATATTTCATTACATTAATTTTGCGACGGTTTTACTTCTCAAATTTGGGCAAAGATACAGGATTTCATTTAAGCCTTCTCAATTTTTAGACAAGAAAAAAAAAGAGGTTGCTATGCAACCTCTTAAATAATATATAGATTTTTGAATCTTTAGAAGTAAAACATAAAATACAATGCTGCATTAAAATTGTCGGTATCTAATTCAAAGTTTCGAGAACCACTTACTTCACTATTCGTAATTACTACGCCGCCAGTTGAACCGTCTTCATTTGTGGCATTCGGATCAAATTGTTCTGTGCTACTCATTGATTTTCCGGTACTAGACAGTAACATAGTCCATCCAAACTCCGTTCCTATACACATTTTTGGTGCAAAGAAGTATTCAACACCTGCAAAGGCTCTTAAACCTACTCCCAAAGTTGTTCCTGATTTGCTCATGAGAATTCTCTCAGCAACAGGATTCCCGTTTGTTCCTTGGTATGAACCATTAGCATTAAACGCAGAAGTTGGCGTCATGTTTCCCATGCCGAAAGCGTTGCCATATGTGTACTCATTATTTATGTGTCGTCTATACAACATAACATCTCCGCCATATAACCCCCGCAAACGTGTTGTGCCTCTGCGAAATTCATAACCAAATCCTAGGTTAATGGTATTATTATCAGATTGCCTTGTATCAACTACAGTTGAATCAGGGCTATTTTTTGTGTCATCATAAACATCATAACGTTGAACACTATTATAATCAGCTATTCTAAAACTCGCTCTTAAAGCATTATCGTTACTAAGCATGTATTTACCATAAATGGTATTCCCTCCGAACGAATTGCTTAAAAATTTGTTTGTATTTAAACTGTTGTTAGAGCCTGTTAATCCGAAAATATTACCCATGTAAGTTAAAATCGGAGCAGCATTTAAACCAATGGCAAACTCACCTTTAACGGGCATTATGTCCACACCATTCTTATTCTGAATCTGAGGATTCCCTTGCGAAAAACTCAAAGAACAAGAAAGTACGGCTATTGAAATTCCTACTATCTTTTTCATAATTTATTCAGTTAAGTTTTTAATTTGCGGTATAGTCATATTCTTTGATCACAATCGCCCCATCATACACTTCTACATATTTATTTGAAAGTGTAAAAATTTTATTCTGTGGCGGATTGTTCGACGGGTCAAATTGACTTTGCATGGCTGTAAAATCATTAAAGCGCAACTCAACATCAATAGAATTTGCAAAGCAAGGAATATCTGTAAAACTAAATTCTCCATTGGCACCAACCACTGTAGTGAATTTAAGCTTTTCATATGTGAAGCCCGACTGTGGATCTTTTTGCAAGTCTTCTGAATCCACTATTGCTGTGATTTGCGTTCCAGCAGGCACAAATTCATTATTGTAACCATTAATAAAAACACCTGACGCTGTAGTATCATTCCCTAAATCAATTGGGGCTTTTAAAATACCTTCAATGGTAGCAGTTCCTGGTTCAGCCGGCACTGCACTCTCTGTTTTTTTGCAACTTACCAACGCTAATGTCGCGATTGCGAAAATTGATAATAATCTTGTTTTCATAGTTATTTGATTTTTATTATGATAGTTATAACGCAATAAAAACAATTAGGTTTCATTTTTCTTGTTTTTTTTGAAGATTATGTGACAAATACTAACTTTGCCGCATGAAATTACACTACAATAAATTTGGAGAAACTGGTCCAGTAATCATTATTTTACATGGTCTGTTTGGTTCATCTGACAATTGGCAAACACATGCAAAAAATCTTGCATCCAACTATCAAGTATATACTGTT
>JAWWDX010000116.1:0-8823 GCA_033719695.1 Putridiphycobacter sp. | reverse complement strand
CCTCCAGTTTACAATAATAATCAGAAATTACCAGGCATACCCGACTTAGTGATTGAAGCCCCCCTATATATGAGTAAAGCTACAAATACATCAGATGATTACGTCTGTTTTACCATACCAACGGGATTGCTCAACAATAGAAAAGTAAAAGCTTTTGAAGTGCTACCTGGCAATTTAGAAACTGTTCACCATTGTTTGGTATATGCAGATGCAAGTGCCAGCTCAGTTACGGATACCATTGGTGGTAACTGTGGCGGTCCATCCAATGGTGACTTGATGGGAGGCTACACACCGGGTGCAACACCAGTGATTTTTCCTGAAACGAATTCTTTTTCTACGGGTATGATTTTGGAAGCTGGATCACAAATTATTTTAGCTATGCACTATCCAGAAGGCAGTTATGGCACATTCGATCAAACTAAAGTTCACTTCTATTTTTATGATGAACCTGTAACTAATTTCAGAGAAATAAAAGCTAATCCTATATTGCAAAACTGGACCTTTAGCCTTGCCCCAAATACCATTGATACAGTTGAAGCTACTTTTAATGGAGTAATCAATAATTTCACTATCCTATCAGTATTTCCTCACATGCATTTAGTTGGTAAATCAATTGAATCGTATGCTATTACGCCAACGACGGACACTATTCCCTTTATTAGAATTCCGCATTGGGACTTTGAATGGCAAGACTTTTACTGGTTTGAATACATGAAAAAATTGCCATTTGGCAGCACGATATACGGTCGTGGTATATACGACAATACCACAAACAATATTCACAATCCCTACAATCCTCCTCAAACGATTACAGCGGGACTCAATACTTCAGATGAAATGTTTCTAGTTTACTATCATTATATGGTATATCAGCAAGGAGATGAATTAATTAATGTAGATAGTTTAACCAATATCTATTTAAGCAATAAACAACTTGAAATACCACATAAAGCGTTAGAAGCATACCCTAACCCATTTATAGTAGAAACTACCATCAAATTTAATTTAACAGAATCAACCTTTGTAAACGCTTTTATTTATGATTTACATGGAAAGCTTGTGAAAAATCTGTGGTCAGGAACTTTGCCGTCAGGTACGCAAGCCATTCAATGGAATGGCCTTGATGAAAGCGGTATAAATGTTAATAATGGCTTGTACTTTTATACCATCATAGTTGATGGCAAACGTTACAATGGAAAGTTAATAAAACAAAAATAAATCTAATTACTTTGTGTAAAGTTGTATTTTTGTGGAGACAAAATTACAATTACCATGCAATCAGAAAACAACATTTATCAATTCAAAGCGAAAACAATTTCAGGACAAGAGAAATCATTATCAGACTATAAAGATAAGGTAATGTTGGTTGTAAATACAGCCAGTAATTGTGGTTTTACGCCACAATATGAAGGTCTTGAAAACTTATCTCAAAAATACAAATCAGAAGGATTAGAAATATTAGGGTTTCCTTGCAATCAATTTGGCGGGCAAGAACCAGGATCAGAAAAAGACATTCAAGAGGGTTGTTTAGTGAATTATGGTGTAAGCTTTCAAATGTTTTCGAAGGTTGATGTAAACGGTAAAAATGAACATCCTATTTTTACATATTTGAAAGACCAAAAAGGTGGCTTATTAGGAAAAAAAATCAAGTGGAACTTTACTAAATTTTTAGTTGACAAAGATGGAAAAGTTGTCAAACGATATGCTTCTGTTACAAAACCTGAAGCCATTGAAGCTGATATTAAAAAATTGCTAGTGCGCTCGTAACAAATAATCATTAAAATAAAAAAAATCTGAAAATCAATTACTTGAATAAGTAATTGATTTTTTTTTTTTCGTTGTAGACAACTATTTCACTTTAAAATCTGTTTTAGAAATAAAGTATCTATGAAAACGAAATTTATAACATTGCTAACCATTTTTTGCTTTATGCCCATTTTGGCGAAGGCACAAAATTCGTTCTACAATGATTCGTCACAAATTGACGTTTGTGATACGTCATATTACATTAGTATAGCTCCTAATTCTCCCGATTTTAATGCGTGGACCTATGGTAACTTTGTTATCAGCGGCACAAATATCATCAATTCAAATTTTGATTTAGATGTTGTTTGGGGAGATGGTGATACAACAAACCATACGGGAACAGCTGTAACAAATGGGACTGCTATTACTTGGAACAATCCACTATCGCACACCTATGTAAACGGTGGCTCTTATACGATAACTTTACTACTGACCGATCTAACTAATTCGGTTACATACACTACTTTGTTAGATATTAATATGGGGGCTTGTCCACACTACATATATAATAGTGGGCAAGTTGACTGCGACAATGATGGAATTATTGATAGTACTTTAAACAGTCAAATTCCGCTTATTTTGACAGACGGGAATGGCAATAGCTATTCAGGTTTTCAAACCGCCACTTACAGCGTGTTTTACGGGTTACTACCTGGCACGTATACTGCAAGTGTAGATCCTACTTGGTTGGCAAACCACGGCTACTTGGCCAGCAATCTTACGCCAACAACCATTACAACCAATTGGTACAGTGGTAACTTTACATTTCAAACTACATTAATTTGCGATTCTACGTTATTTATTAGTAACTGTTTAAATGGAGTTGTTTATTGTGATGCCAACAATAATGGAGTGATGGACTCACTGGAAACACCTGTTGCTGGTGCACCTTTAACACTTACTTTACCGAACGGGTCAACTTACGTAAGCACTTCAGACAACAGTGGTCTCTATAATTTTTCTTATAGCGGATTCACATCTGGCGGATATGTGTCTGTAGATCAAAATTGGTTAAATTTAAATGGTTACTTCACTTCATTGTTTTTTAATGATTCTTTAAGCGACTTAGACTGTGCAAACAATCCAACACTAAATATTCCTATTATATGCGACACAAGTGCCTTGAGTGTAGGATGCGTTGATGGCTATGTGTATTGTGATGACAATGGAAATGGTGTAATGGATTCATCAGAGATGGTATTTTACAATACGCCAGTTACATTATCGGGCTTAGGTGGTTTAATAACGGTTTATACCGATTCTACTGGCTATTATTCATACACGGGATGGCAGTTAAGTGGCGGCCAAGTTTTTGTCAGTGTGGATCAAGGATGGCAAGTTGCTAATTCGGCTTATGTACCTATGAATGGTGTATTTATTAATAGCTTAAACTGTGCTAATAATAACCAAACAAACCTGGGACTGAATTGTACAACTGTCAACACATGTGCCGACTTATGGTCATCTGTCACACCGTGGAATGGATACTACCAAAACTTTAGTAATTCTGTATGGTTGAAATGGGGTAATTATGGAACATCATCACCTGGATCGTATACATTAACTTTAGACTTTCCATCAGGTGTTACACCTGTTGTCACTTCAATCAATAATTCGAATTATACAATTACTGGGAATACCATTACATGGACTTTGTCATCTTCATCAACTAGTATGTATTATTCAGATGTCATTTATTTTAATACACCTTCTGGTATTCCAGACAGTACATTCCACATTTTCAGTACAAGTATTTCGTCAAGTACTTCAGATTGTGATTCAACTAATAATTACAGTACGCTAGGAATGTATGTTGGAAATAGTTATGATCCGAATGATAAATCGGTTAACAAACCATACATTGTAAATCCTGACATTCAAGATCAATATACATATGTCGTACGGTTCCAGAATACAGGAACAGCACCTGCACAAGACATTTATATCCTTGACACTTTGAGCACTAATTTAGATTGGACAACTTTAGAAATAATTGAAGCCACCCACCCTATGCAGTTAGTTGATTTAGGAAATGGTGTTATAAAATTTGATTTTCCTCAAATTTGGTTGCCAGACAGTACAACTAGTGAACCTTTAAGTCATGGGCAAGTGGTTTATCGAATCAAGGAGCTATCGAGAGTTGGCGAAGGAGATGCTATTGAAAATACAGCCTACATCTATTTTGACCAAAATCCTGCTATAGTTACCAATACAACTGTTAATTTGAACACGGTTGGTTTAGGTATCCAGGAGCTTAGTTCTGTTGAATTCAATATCTATCCAAACCCAACTAATGGTGTTTTAAACATTGAAACAAAAGCGAATATTCTTGAAATAAGAATTATAGATCTCAGTGGAAAAGAAATATATAGATCTTCCAAATCAGAAAATCTTACCACATTAAATCTAGATTCTATTTCATCAGGCATATACAGTTTGGAGATTCTTACTACCGAAGGTACTGGTAGATCTCTATTTATAAAAGAATAAAAAAGCAGTCGTGTGTATTTTTTATTAAAAAAAAGGCTACCAATTTTGGTAGCCTTTTTGCTGTTTTAAAGTTTAATGTTCGTGGCAGTGAACTTCGTAAGTACTGTCTGTTGCACTGTCATAGAAACCGTCATTTTCAATGGCTTCTAAATCATCTTTACAGTATTCGCCAATTTCTACTTCTTCTCCATTTAGTTCGTAATGGCATTCTGAGCATTTTTCGCATGATCCTAAAAAGAATACGGCCACTGATAATACTAGTAGTTGTTTCATAATTTATGGTTTTTGTTTTATTTGTTTTTCAAATTGAATTTTTAAAGCGATATATAAATTTCTTCCAGGTTGCTGAATACCCAACATTTTCAAACTAGATAAATGAGGAATGTACTCCGTATTTAATATGTTTTTAGCACCAAAACTTAAAAAAACCGGTGTTTGGCTTTTAATTTTTGTTTCTACATTAGCATTTAGCAGTCCGTAGGCACTGCTTGATATATCATATAGCCCTACCCTATTTTGTTCAAAAAAGTGATTGTATTGAATAGTTAAATTATCCACTGATATTTTTGATTTCATATTGAAATCTATCCGTACTTGAGATCGAATATTAGTTTGTGGAATCAAAGGCAAATCATTTCCTTGCTGATCGTTTGCCAAAATAGTGGCAAAACTGGTTTCAAAGTGCAACCAGTGATAATGATGTGGATGATAATGTGCACCAAAATCTACCCCAGACAATTGAGCAAAATCAGTTTGCTCATATGTAAATACTCTGTAGTCATTAAGGAATTGGTTTGAGGGTTGGATGTAAATATAATTTTGAATACGGTTGTAAAAAGGATTGACAATTAATTCTAAATCATGTAAATGCCAAGCCGCACTGAAATCTATTTGAAAGGCATTTTCTGTCAATAAATCTACATTCCCAATTTCAAATCGATTACTGCCATGATGCACCCCATTTGACAATAACTCAGAAGTAGTAGGGGCCCTAAAACCGGAAGATAAATTAAACCTTAATGTTGTTTTTTGAGATAGACGTGCTGCTCCTCCAGAAAAACTAAATCCACCGTATTGTCTTTCGAGTGCTGGGAAGTCGGCTGTTGGAGTTACTGAAATTGACCTTGAATCGTATCGGCCTCCAGCTTGAAAACGCCATTTTTTATGATTTGCATTAAATAAAAAATATCCTCCTAAGTCTGTTGTATTAGCATCAGGAATTAAAATTTCTGTGGCTGACTGATCATTTCTGTTTAATTGAAGCATCCCCTGACTTCCAACAACATAATTAAAATGCTTATTAATTTTGTATTCCCACTTTATATGATAGAGACTATTGTTTAAGTTTATTAAAATGTCTGGTGTCAACACTTTTTCTTCATGTTCATTTAGCTGATTGTTTGTGTTTCCAACAACCAAGGTGATATTATTTTTTCCGAAGAACCAGCGACTTTCAGCCGAAATGAAATGGTTTTCGATATCCTGTGCCGGTGCATTTAGGCCTCTATTCTGTCTATCAGTTAAAAAATCAGTTAATTCTGGATTGATTTCGTGGGTATGTCCAGGTAAACCAATGCGTCCTTTATAATAATCGTAATTTACTTTAAGTAACCAGTTTTTATGGTGATATCCCAATACCAATTTACCTGCCAATTGATTAAAACGAGAATTCGATACAATCGTATTGTTAGGTAATCTGTAGTCGGCATGATTATCGTAGCCAGCATAGGCATTCACATGCCACTTATCAAAACTCACCTGATAGCCAGCGCTTGTACTTGAGCCTAGTGAATTAGCATCAAATCGAGTAGACAAAAATGTTTTTTGAGTATTGTGTTTTACAAATGGCTCATCTCTAAAATACAGAACACCTCCCATAGCATCAGGTCCGTATAAAAGAGAAGCCGGTCCTTTCACAACCTCAGCACTTCCAATCCCTAAACTAGTTATTGGTAAACCGTGGTCGCCCCCCCATTGTTGGTTTTGAATTCTTAATCCGTTCACATAGGTCACTACGCTAGCACCCGATAAACCTCTAATTACTGGTTTTGCAATTCCAGTTCCAATTCCTGTCACTTCTACGCCCGACATATTGGCTAATGCCTCGCCTAATGACTCACTTTTAATCACCGATAAATCACTGATGCTCTGTCGAGATATATTGGCTATGCTCTCCCTTTGGACGCCAACTTCAGTAGAAACAATGACTTTATCCAATAACCGGTGCGCTTCGGTTAAAATCACAGCATAAGTATTCAGATTCCCATCCAATTGCACCATCCTACTTTGGTATCCTTCTGCCGATATTTGAATTGGATTGAGTTTAGTTTCAGAAAAAGGTAATTGAATCAACCCATTAAGGTCACCATAAAAACTATGCTTGTACTCTTCTATATATGCTTCGGGAAAAGGCACTGCTGTGCTATCTTCGTTTACAACTTGAATTGTATAACCTGATTGTGCCTGAGCTACAGAAAAGAATGATATGATGACGATAGTGACTAAAAATTTCATACATTTGCAATAATGTTGCAAATATAGATTTTTTATGCAACATAGTTGCAAGTATGAATAAAAAGTTTTTAACAGAGCGAAAAATTAGATTGACTGACTTTAGGTTATCGGTGCTTTCCGTTTTTTTAGAACACAAAAATGCCATATATATTTCCGATATTGAAGAAGCGTTAGGAGAACACGACCGAATTACCTTATACCGAACAATTAAAACTTTTATTAATAAAGGAGTTATCCATGAAATAGTTTTGCCAGGCGATATAAAAAAACTAGCACTTTGTGATTTAAATTGCTCAAGTGAAGCTCATAAACACGAACATATGCATTTTTCTTGCACTAGTTGTCAAGAAGTGTTTTGTCTAGATCTTCCAGCGAACTATCGACCCAGTGCTGACGGATTTATAATAAGCAGTTACGAGGTGGTAGCTAAAGGTATTTGCAATAATTGTTCTTAAGATTACAAGGACAGCAGAAAAAAGCAAGGAATATAGATTAAAGACCTTTTTCTAACTATTTAAACCATCCTCTGCGTAAAAAATACAGCACAATCAGAACTGACAGTATCCCCATCACGCCCATCAAAACAAAGTAACCATTTTCAGTTTTCAACTCGGGCATATTAATAAAATTCATGCCATAGATACCGGCTAAAAAAGTTAAAGGGATAAAGATAGCCGACAGAATGGTCAATGTTTTCATTACCTCATTTAACCTGTGGCTTTGAATATTAAACATTAGATTAATACTACTTTCTAATTGCTGTAGATCAAAGTCAATATCGTCTATCATATAATTAGCTTGCTCTTTTAGCTCGCTAAAATAATTTGTTTCAAAATTTTCTAAATCTATTTTATCTAGTCTTCCAATAGCATCTCTTAAAGAACTTATCGCCTTTTTCAGCTCAAATAAATCTTGTTTATTATTTTCAAGCGCGACGGCAAATTCTGGACTTGGCTTAATGTTTTCTAAATCTTTTAAATGTGATACTTTTTCAATAAGTGTTTCATATGCTTCATAATAATTATCAATGATGGCTTCTATGACCAAATACATTAAATAGTCGGCGTTTTTCTTGCGAACCACACCTTTGTTTTCAGTAATTCTTTCACGAATATGACCAAAATAATCTCCTTTTATTTCTTGTATACTCCACAAAAAAGTTGGTGCGGCTACAAAAAGCATCTGCTCACTTAAAAAATCGTTGTTTTTATAATGTAATGTTTTTAGCGTCATAAATAAACAATTGTCGAGTTCAATAACCTTGTTACGGTGATCGTCATCTACAATTAAATTTATCAAAAAATCATCTAAATTATTCTGTTTGATGATGGCCTTACATTCATCTTTATGGTCTAAGCCATACATATTAAGCCATTGAACACTGTCGACCTTATAATTAAGGATTATGTCTTCAATCTTTTTAAATTCTCTTCGTTCAAAACCATCAATATGATATATATACTCGGAAGTTTGCTTAAATATATCTTGATGATGTTGCTTGTTTTTCTTCACTTCGTTTCCCATTGTATCATTTCTCAAAAGTCATTACCAAGATATAAATTCTAAATAGATTCACTTTCATCCTTCCCTAAAGATTTAAAAATGGTCTGCTAAGTGTATGAAAGAATCGAAAAAACACAGCAATGCTAATCTTTCAATTAAGAAACATTGCTGTATTATTCTATTTCTGATTATAGTAATTGTGTAAAATAGAGCGCATTTCTTGCTGTCCTTCCGACACCGCTTCAATTTCTTGCCAAAGTTCTGGTTTAATTAACGATTTGAGCGCTTGGTCGACTTTGGTGACATTATCGAAAACCTTCAATAGTTTCTTATCCCATATTTTGTAATACTTTAATAAATCATCAGGGTAAACGACTTTACGTTTAGTTCCCTCATCAATCCCTCTAAAAGGAGCTGATATATTCAAGTAACCATAGTCATCTGTCAGTTGTTCACCAGGTTGAATATCGCGAATGGCAATTTCGAAATCGTATGCCGTGGTTAAACAAT
>JAWWDX010000115.1:0-8874 GCA_033719695.1 Putridiphycobacter sp. | reverse complement strand
TGGGGTTAATATTATTGTGAATAAATCGAACCCCAAAGCTATGGCACAGCTTGAGGCATCTGTTGAACTAAATGTTGATTTCATCATTACATCACTGGGAAATCCCAAAGCTGTGATTGATGCCTGCAAGGAAAAAGGTATTAAGGTACTTTGTGATGTGATAGACCTAAAATTTGCGCAAAAAGTAGAACAATTAGGAGCGGATGCAATTATAGCGGTGAATAATAAAGCAGGAGGACACGCAGGCAATTTGTCGCCTGAAGAACTCATTCCTCAACTGGTGAAACATTGCCAAATTCCTGTCATATCTGCTGGTGGTGTTGGTACAAAAAAAGAGCTAGAGTATATACTTGGGTTGGGTGCTGCAGGTGTTTCAGTAGGCAGTATTTTTATAGCATCCGAGGAATCTGATGTGTCAACTGATTATAAGCAGGCTTGTGTCGATTATGGTTCAAAAGACATTGTGATGAGTACAAAAGTTTCTGGAACGCCATGCACCGTTATTAATACACCATATGTTCAAAAAATTGGCACAAAGCAGAATTGGCTTGAGCGCTTGTTGAGCAAAAATAAACGCTTGAAAAAATGGGTTAAAATGTTCACCTTTGTCAAAGGTATGAAATCGATTGAAAAAGCTGCATTTAGCGCCACATATAAAACGGTCTGGTGTGCTGGCCCAACCATTGAATATACAAAATCAATCCGTCCCGTTAAAAGTATTATTGAAGACTTGGTGAATTAGCCCTGGCAACTAACGTTTAATTACTTTATGAATGCTTGAGTTGCTTTCTAGTATATAGGTGCCTGCTTTCAGGCCAGTCAAATCAATTAGCAAGTCTACACCACCTTTGTATTGGAAAGATCTCAGTAACCGTCCTGTTAAATCATAAAGATTAACAACTTCATCTATATTCGAAGTATATGTAATTGTTGTATGAGTGGGATTAGGGTATAAAAGGGAGGCTTTAGCAGTTATACCTTTGTCTACCGATACCACATGATGCGTATGGACACTGCCATCAAAGTCTGTTTGTTGCAAACGATAGTACACAGTTGTTGGTTTAACGTGTTTATCAACAAAGGTGTAGTTTATTTTTGTTGAAGAAGAGCCACTGCCATCAATGGTTGCAACATCATCCCAATCTGTGGCATTATAAGACCGTTGCAGGGTAAAATAATCGTTATTGGTTTCTAAGGCTGTTGTCCATTTTACTAAAACGTTCGACGTATTCATGGCAATAGCTGTAAAATCAATTAGTTCAATTGGTAAAGTCCAACATAAACTGCTGGCACTGTATTCTGCCGACATGGTATAAAAGGTGCTTGGTGAATTTTGGTTGTTGTACTCGGTCGTAATCCAATCTGAATTCCTAAATGCATGAATAACTCTGCCTTCATCTATAATGCCGTTAAAATAAAAACCATTTTTTTGTTTTCTTCCAATGTTTAGATTTTCTACTGGTAGCCCCATAGGACCGGTGTGATTACCTGTATTGCTTTGTTCAATGCCATCAATATAACAACGTATTGTTCCTGTTGTATACTGATAGGTTAGGGCAACATAATGCCAAGCGTTAATACTAATACTGTTATCTACAATGTCTTTCTCTCCAGATCTTTGTAACTCTATTCTAATATTATTACTTAAGTGGAAAAGACTATAGCCTGGGTCGCTCCATCCGCCGCCTCTGTTAATAATATGGCCACTGGCCGCCCTGCTGTATATCCATGCCGAGACAGTGATGTCTAGATTTGGGTCTAATGACGGATCAGCACCACAATCTATATAGTCGTTAGAACCATCAAAATCAATCGCATTACCAATTTTTCCTGCAACTAAATCGCCGGCTACCATGCTACCGTTTGCAGTGCCATCATTCGAATTGGCTGTATAATCTACTAATTGTGGGGCTACTCCAGCAGGTGACTGATTCATGTGGTATACAGCCGCGTGATTTGAATCCCACACGTTAGTAGTTGACGGATTAATAGTAACAGAACTATTGCCATAATACATGTGAATATTTGTATTTGCGGTTGCAAACAGTGTCGGAATTTTTACCCAAGCAATATAGTTTCCGGTAGTAGGATTATAGCTTTCAATTTGATGGTCAAGCAATGTATTGCAATCACCCAATGTAAAAACTATATCATAACCATTTACATTTTCTACATGACCGCTATTGGAAGTTGTCCTTAAATCGTTATCAGTAAAACTCACTAGCATTATAAAGTCTGTTAAATTTGAAGTACCCGAAACTTGAGCTGAATTAACGAGTATTTGTTTACCAAAATTATACCCTGCAGGTTGACTAAATGACAAGTGAGCAAAAAATAAGCAACTTAGTGCGACGATTTTAGTAATTGTAGAACTTTTCATGATTGAAACAGATAGGGGCTAATTTCTAGCACATTTTTATTTCTAAACCTTATAAATATAAACATAAAAAAAAACTGTATCGTAAAATACAGTTTTTTGTCATTTTTCTTAAAATCATATATTAAGCTCTACCTAATGATTTTATCATTTTGGTATGATAAACTAAAGCTTCAACAAATGTTTTGTGTGTATTGTATGGTATATTGTAATCTTCCGCTGTTTTTTTCACTATTTCAGAAAGCTTTTTGTAGTGCACATGGCAAATATTTGGAAATAAATGGTGCTCAACTTGGTAGTTTAATCCGCCTACAAACCAGTTTAAAATCCGACTCTTAGGTGCAAAATTTGCAGTAGTTTCCATTTGATGGATAGCAAAATTATTATCTACAAAATTGTCAGCATCTGGTTGTACAAATTCGGTTTCTGGCACAACGTGTGCTGGTTGAAACACCACGGCTAACACAAATCCAGCAATTAAATTCTTAACCACAATAAAAATTGGAATCCACCACCAAGATATTGGTAAAATAATTATTGGTAAAACCAACATGGTAGTGAAGTAAAATACTTTGCTGAAGATGAGTTCTGCTAACAATGCGCCAAAATTGGAGTTTTCAGTTTTGGTCAATTCCATTTTTTTATAGCGATATAGTTGCAAAAAGTCTTTTGTAGTAACCCATGAAACAGTCATTAAGCTATAAAAGAACCAAACGTAATAATGCTGATATTTATGAATTGGTTTTAATTCTTCATGTGGTGAAAAACGCATGAATGGTGGCGGCATAATGTCTTCATCATACCCATGAATATTTGTGTATGAGTGGTGTAATACATTGTGTTGAACTTTCCATGTTACGGCGTACCCACCAATTAAGTTCACAATTTTACCAATCCATTTATTTACATTTTCATTTTTGGAATAAGCTCCGTGGTTGGCATCATGCATAACGCCCATACCAATACCAGACATACCAAAGCCCATGAGCACATACATTAAAAGGATAACCCAAATATTTGACAATCCGCCAAACAAAACAAACGCTAGTGGTACAAAATATAATGCAACCATGAATATCGTTTTAATTACCATATTCGCGTTGGCATGCTTTGAAATGTTATTCTCTTTGAAGTACATTCTTACTCTTTTATTCAGAGTTGCGCTAAATTCTCTTCCGACCTTTGGTGAAAATTTAACTGGCTTTAATCCTTGAACAGATTCTGTCATATAAAATTTGTTATTATGATAGCAAATTTACGACTTTTATTCATTAAGTACACTATAAGAATTTGTTGAGGTGGTAGGCGTGGGGTTTAACAGTAAGATATTCAATGTTTTTAATAAAATATGAATTATATCATAAAATTGGATTCTTAAAGTCTTTTCTAATCCTTATTTTTATTTCATTTTGTTTTAAAGTATTTATAAATAAGTTTTTACTAGCGTTTCAAACAGGTTTCTCTTAAATTGGAGGTGAAAACATTTTTTATTAACAATTCATAATTTATAAAATTGACTATGTTTGGCATTCATCAAAATTGAAATAAGATGAGTACGTCACTAATCATCCTAATTATCGTTTTATATTTTCTGATGCTTGTTGGAATTTCCTTTTTTTCAGGGGCTAAAAACGACAATGATACTTTTTTTACCGGAAATCGAAATAACCGTTGGTATGTGGTGGCTTTCGGAATGATTGGGGCATCATTATCGGGCGTAACTTTTATATCGATACCGGGAACCGTAGCTGTAAGCGGGTTTACGTACTTACAAATGTGCTTAGGCTATATAGTGGGTTACGTCATTATAGCTTTCGTTTTACTACCAATGTACTATAAACTGAATTTAACTTCTATCTATGAATTTCTACTGCAGCGTTTTGGAGTATATACCTATAAAATGGGAGCAGCTTTTTTCGTTTTGTCTCGTATTATAGGTGCTGCGCTGAGAATGTATTTGGTCGCTAACGTTTTACAAGAATTTGTTTTTGAAAAAATGGGTGTTTCTTTTGAAGTGACGGTGGCCATTAGTATTCTGCTGATTTGGGTTTACACCTTCAGAAGCGGTATCAAAACCATAATTTGGACAGACACCTTGCAAACGTTATTTATGTTAATAGCGGTTGGCTTAAGTGTTTATTTCATTGCAACCGATTTGAATATTGGTATGTGGGATATTTATTCAGAAATAAAAGCCGCCAATATGGGAGAAATGTGGCAAACTGAAAACTTAAATGCCAAAAACTTTTGGTTTAAAGGTTTATTGGGTGGAATGTTTATAACGCTTGGAATGACTGGGGTTGATCAAGATATGATGCAGAAAAATTTAACTTGTAAGTCTAAAGGAGAAGCACAGTTAAATATGGTAACATTAGGCGTGGTATTATTTTTTGTGAACATTCTTTTCCTAGCACTTGGCGGTTTATTGTTTTTATATTTGGAGGCGCATCCTGAAACAATGGCTGCTTGGTTATCACACACCAATTCGCCTGACAATGATTTATTGTTTGCTTCCATTGCCTTAGAGGGAGGTTTACCAGTAATGTTGGGTATATTTTTCTTATTGGGTTTAATTGCCGCTGCTTATTCAAGTGCCGATTCTGCTTTAACTTCTTTAACAACCTCTGTGAGTGTTGATTTTTTTAATATTGGTAAAAAAACAAAAGTCCAGCAAGAGAAAATTCGAAAACGCGTTCATGTGCTCATGTCTGTAGCCTTATTGCTTACTATTATTATTTTTAAATGGATGAAAAGCGATAGTGTTGTGTGGGAACTATTTTCAGCAGCAAACTTTACATACGGTCCGTTACTAGGTTTGTTTTTGTTTGGGGTATTATCTAAACGAAAAGTTGAAGACTACCTGTCCGTGTTAATGACGGTAGGCGTTGCAGTAATTGTATTTTTGGTGATGCGCGATAGCCGTTCAATATTTGGAACTTATGAGTTTGGGTCAGAATTACTTGGAATTAATGCTGCACTGGTGTACGGACTTTTGTTGATGGTTTCATCAAAAAGGATAAAATAGGTAAGAAAATTACTTAGGTTTGCAATAAACTGACAAAACTGCAGTTAAAAAAAAATGGTATTCTATTTGTATTAGAGGAAATAGAACGTAATTTTGCACAAGCAAAGAATAATAACTACAAAATAAAATATTATGGCATTAGAATTTACAGCTGATAACTTTGAAGAATTAGCAAAAAAATCAGATAAACCAGTGATGATAGACTTTTGGGCAGCATGGTGTGGACCATGTAGAATGGTAGGACCAATTGTTGAGGAAATGGCTAACGAGTTTGAAGGAAAAGCTGTTATTGGAAAAGTAGATGTGGATACACACGGGTCGATTTCAATGGAGTACGGTGTAAGAAATATTCCAACAATTATCTTTATGAAAAATGGAGAAGTTGTTGATAAATCAGTTGGTGCTGTACCGAAAGCACAATTGGTTGAAAAATTAGAAGCTTTAATGTAAGCAAAAGCATTTTAAAAACACTTAAAACACCCGTCTGAGTACGGGTGTTTTTTATTCATACCAATTATGTCAAAAGAATTTTGGGAAAGCCGTTGGCAGAATCATCAAACAGGTTGGGATTTAGGCCATGTCTCTAGTCCACTGAAAGCGTATATCGATCAATTAGAAGATAAAGCTTTGCGCATTCTGATTCCTGGATGTGGTAATGCATACGAGGCAGAATACCTATTCAAACAAGGGTTTGAAAATGTTTTTATTGTCGAAATAGCTCAACATGCAATCGACGCCTTTACTGAACGGTTTCCTTTATTCCCGTCTTCAAACATTTATCATGGGGATTTTTTTGACTTGGACCAACACTTTGATTTGGTGCTTGAGCAAACTTTTTTTTGTGCCATTGTACCTGACATGAGACAGCGATATGTAGAAAAGATGAGCGAGATTTTAGCGCCCTCTGGAAAGTTGGTAGGAGTTTTGTTTAATCGAACTTTTTCAAGTGGGCCACCATTTGGTGGTAATGTCTCTGAATATGAGGCGCTGTTTTCTTCATTTTTTAATTTTATCAAGCTCGAAAAGTGCTATAATTCTGAAATCCCCCGCCAAGGCAGCGAAGTTTTTATTATTTTGCAGTCGAAATGAAGTTAGAATTTATTTTTAGTATCCTTTGTGCAGCCATTGTTTATAGCTGTACTGAAAAAAATACGTCAGAACCCCTTGAGGTACCAGTAGAATATGTAGAACTACCGGCCGATAAGTTTAATGCGGTTGAATTAAATAATCAAATCTCAAACATTCAAATTGGCGCAACCAAATTGATAGAGAACGTATTTAGATCAGATACAAGTGATATCGATCAGAATAGGCAAGACGCCATTTTTGAATTAGAAGTGAGTATTAGTCGGTTACGACAGTTGGGCGAACAACATGCTCAAGCCGCAAACTTTACTAATGCAGTTATAAAATTATTGGCTTACTATTTATTTGAATTTCAAAATGACTTTACAGAGGTTATTATGATTCTAAAGCAACAAGAATATAACGATCATGATCAACTATTTCTCGGTAATTACGATAAAAAATTTGCCGAGCAAGAAGCTATTTTATTTCAAGAAATAATTGTACAACAAGATAGTTTTGCCGCTAATTTTAAAATTAACATGGCAAATTAACTGTAAGGTTTCTGTCTTTCTCTAGACCAAAGCATATGACTCAAATTGTAATCGTAGGAAATGGAATTGCAGGTGTTACAGCTGCACGACATATTCGCAAATTGAGCGATTTTAAAATTACCATCATATCATCAGAGTCTAAGTACTTTTTTTCACGTACAGCCCTCATGTACGTTTATATGGGCCATATGAAATTCGAGCATACAGAACCATATGAGCCCTGGTTTTGGGAAAAGAATCGGATTGATTTAGTCCAAGACACTGTTGTTTCGGTTGAGGTTGCAGAAAAAAAAATTAAGCTCGAATCGGGTCAAACTTTAAATTACGATAAATTGATTATTGCTACTGGTAGCAAGCCAAATAAGTTTGGATGGCCAGGACAAGATTTAGAAGGTGTTTTAGGTATGTATCACAAACAAGACTTGGATAATCTTGAAAAATGGGCGCCAAACAATAAAGTCTGCAAACGTGCTGTTGTAGTTGGTGGCGGCCTCATAGGTATTGAGCTCGTTGAAATGCTGCTATCGCGACATATACCGGTTACTTTTTTGGTGCGTGAAGCTAGCTTTTGGTCAGGTGTTTTGCCAGCCGAGGAATCTAACCTTATCACCAACCACATCAAATCGCATCATGTTGATATCAGGCTGTCAAGTAATTTAGCCGAAATCATAGATGATGGAACTGGTAGGGTAAAGGCTATTAAAGTGAAAGAAACGGGTGAAGAGATTCCTTGTAATGTTGTTGGGTTGACAGCAGGTGTGTCTCCAAATATAGACTTTTTAAGCACTTCAGAAATTGAATTAGGAAGAGGTGTTTTAGTAAACACCTTTTTGGAAACTAATATTGAAGACGTGTATGCCATTGGAGATTGCGCGGAGCAAAGAGTAGCCATTGGTGAGCGAAGGTCTATTGAGGCAGTTTGGTATACCGGTAGAATGATGGGAGAAACCGTTGCACAAACAATTTGTGGTAAGAAAAAAGCATACGAACCGGGAAATTGGTTTAACTCAGCTAAATTTATGGACATAGAATACCAAACCTATGGTTGGGTTTGGGCGAAACCGCGAGAAAATGAAGCACGCTTTTATTGGCAGCACTCTCACAAAGAAATTGCCATTCATCTGAGTTTTAACAAAGACACACTGGAGTTTATAGGTATTAATACTTTTGGTATTAGAATGCGACATCCATTTTTTGATACGGCTCTCACTGAAAAATGGCCTGTTACAAAGGTTTTAACACATCTGGCGGATGCTAATTTTGATCCTGAATTTTATAAACTGCACGAAAAAGCCATTGTATCAAGTTTTAATAAGCAGTTTAAAACGGATGTTGTCTTAAAAAAGAAAAGTTGGAAACGCATATTTAGCACGCATTAAATGAAGTATATAAGGCAATTAAAGTACGTTGGGATGGCGATCTTTTTGGTAGGATTAGCTATTTTTACGGCTATACCATTTTTAGGCTCTGTTAAATTAACCGAAGAGGGTTTAAAACACAGTTTGACTGCGCAAGAATACCTTAATTTAGAATCGCCGCTTCGTTTGCAGATGCTTGACAAAGAATTTGGTTCAACGTTTACTTTTTCGCGTCAATTTATAGCAACTTTTAATGAAGTTAATGAGGCGCTAAAAAAAGAGGAAGCTTGGGAAAAAGTGATGTGGACGCCACCAGGCGATATGGCTTTAAAACTGTCGCAAACTGCCAGTCAAGGAATGGTTGTTAACCATAAATGGTTGTTCTTGCTTTTAACCTTTGGTCTAGGAATTTTAGGTGCACTTATATACATCATTAGTACTTTGGTTTTACAAGGACAGCCAGGAATTAAACATGACGGTATTTATCATGATGCT
>JAWWDX010000114.1:0-8924 GCA_033719695.1 Putridiphycobacter sp. | reverse complement strand
GCACATCATTGAGCCGCTCGAAGAGGGTGGCGTATTAATGAAAGACATCATTTCATATCAACCCCCTTTTGGGTTTTTGGGAGCTATGGCAAATGCTATTGTCATTAAAAAAAAGTTAAACGAAATTTTCAATTACCGAACCAAGGCAATTGAAAAACGATTTGGAAGGTATGGTGAATAAGTATTCAGAACGAGAATTAGATAGAATCATTGAAATGGCATGGGAAGATAGAACGCCATTTGAAGCTATTTATTTTCAATTCGGAGCACCTGAGAAAGAAGTTATAAAGTTAATGCGTAACAATCTAAAGAATACTAGTTTTAAAAGGTGGAGAAAGCGAGTTAATTCTGGAGTTAGCCTCAAGCATGCCATGAAACGATCGTCAGAAATCCAGCGCTTTAAATGCAGTCGGCAGAAACAGATTACTCAAAACAGAATTTCGAAACGATAACGAACCAATGCATATGTTTAAAACCGGGTATGTCGATATTGTGAAAAGTATTTCTTCTATCAACCCTGAAGATTATGCAAGGTCTCGAAATTATATTGATGGAGCCGTTACATACCTATCCCCGTACATCTCCAGAGGGGTTATTTCTACAAAAATGATTTATCAATTCTTAATAGAGAAGGGATATGATTTAAGACAGGTAGAAAAATTTATTCAAGAATTAGCATGGAGAGATTATTGGCAGCAAGTTTGGCTTGCAAAGGGAGATGCTATTGATAAGGACTTACGATTTCAGCAACCTAGGGTTGCTCATTATAATATTCCTTCTGCTATTATAGAAATGGCTACGGGGATAGATGTGATTGATGAATCCATCAGCCAGCTATACAAAACGGGGTATATGCACAATCACCTAAGAATGTATTTGGCAAGTATGGCTTGCGTTCAAGCACAAAGTCATTGGTCAACGCCCGCAAAATGGATGTATTACCATTTATTGGACGGTGATTGGGCTAGTAATGCTTTGAGTTGGCAATGGGTGGCTGGCGCGAATAGCAATAAACAGTATGTGGCAAATCAAGAAAATATTAATAAATATACCAAAACAAAACAAACCGGTACTTTTTTAGACGTGAGCTATGAAAGCTTACCATTAAAAGTTATTCCCAAGAGTCTTCAAGCAACAACACTATTCGATTGGCAGACTACATTACCAAATCAAACTGCTTTACAAATAAATGCTGCATGGCCTTCATTAATATACAATTCATATAATTTAGATCCATTATGGCGTGCAGATCAAAATGCCAATCGAATACTGTTGCTAGAACCATCACACTTTGAAAAATATCCAGTTTCGGAAAAGGTGCTTCAATTTGTTCTTGATTTGTCAAAAAATATTACTAACATTCAGATTTATGTAGGTGAGTTTGCTGATTTGCATGGTTTAGTATCGGGTAATATTTACTACAAAGAGCATCCAACAGCTAATCATTATAAAGGTACCGAGGATGCCAGGGATTGGATGTTTACAGTGAATGGATATGACCATTCATTCTTCAAATTTTGGAAAAAATGCAAAAAAGAAATACCATTTTAAAGCAATATGATACAAATTACTAAAGTAGAAATTGAAGCAGAAAATCGTATTAAACGACTTAATATTATTAATTCTATTTCGGGTGTTAAGCCTGGAAATTTAATAGGAACTAAATCGGGAGATGGCCTGTTGAATTTAGCTGTTTTTAGTTCGGTTATTCATCTGGGCAGTAGTCCAGCTTTACTTGGTTTTGTCCTTCGTCCAACGGGAGAAGTACCACGGCACACGTATGAAAACATTTTGGAAACAGGGTACTATACCATTAATCACATACACCATTCTTTCGTCGAAAATGCACATTTTACCTCCGCAAAATTTGACAAAGGTATTTCTGAATTTGAACAATGTAGGTTAACACCTGAATATATAGGAAGTTTTGCGGCACCTTTTGTAAGAGAAAGCAGAATAAAAATTGGATTAAGGTATGTTGAATCTGTTCCAATTTCAATAAACGGTACTACATTAGTAATAGGTGAAATTGAGACATTAACAGTGCCAGAACAAAGCATGAATGCAGATGGGTGTGTAGATTTGTCGACAGCAGGCTCCGCGGGAATTGGAGGGCTTAACTCCTATTAAAGTTTAAAAAAAGAAGGAGAATTTCCATTTGCTCGCCCTTCCAACGTACCAGAGTTTTAACAAAATTGACCCCATCCTAAATAGAACCCATACGGCTCAAAATCAATTAATAGCTAATTGTAAAAAAAGTAGTGTCAAAAGGAATACAAGAAATGGTTTTTGAGAATTGGTTGTTGCTGCCAACAACACCATAGTTAAGAATAACATCCGCTCCACCAACAGTTGCGCAGACAAATGTGGTGTCTCCAGTTTCAATAAAAGAAACAGTTCCATTACTACAACATGCTTCGCAGTCTTCTTTAAACTTTGTTTTGTTTATGTTAAGCTGCTCATCTGGACCAACAAAAGGGTTTTCTAATATAATTGCTAGCCACGATCTCGACTCAATTTTTTCATTAAAAACATTTGTACCTTCAGTTGTAAGTAGACTTGAACCGTAACTTACCTCATAAAAGTAGTAGTTTGGATCGTCAATTTCTAACTTGATTTCATAAATTTTTGAACGCTCTATATTAAAGCTGTATCGTCCTTCTGAATCCGTAACTGTTTCTCCTAAATATGTATAACTATTTGTTAAAACACCACTTTTGTATTCTTTTTGATACATTTTTACAGTTAAACCACTGATGACATCTTTTGTGTTTAGGTCCGTAATAATTCCTTCAATGTCGTAAGACAATGCGTCTTTCTGGCACGCATAACCGCTGAAAACAACAAAAAATAGAATTGAAAAATATTTTAAAGTGCTCATTATACAAAAATATGCAATTTATTAATTAATAAAAAATCACATCAAATACATATTTGGGTATTGTTTTTAGGGGTGTAATCTAAAAAAAAACATTTTTTAATGTTTTGTGTGAGAAAAAATAGGGGGGTACTGAAAAAAAATATGCTTTTTTTATTGAGCAATGTGTTTTTAGTTTATTTTTGTGACAAAAATTATATTTATGGCTTCTCAAAGATTTAATGCGTTAGATGATGTTTTGCACCGAACTCCAAAACATATGGATACATCAAATAGAAGGGTTTCGGAATATTTTGGTGAAAATACATTCCATATTAATGTTATGCGAGAGTATTTGCCAGAAGTTGCTTATAAAATGGTGAAGTCGGCAATTGAAAATGGTACAAAAGTCACAAGAGAAATTGCTGATCAAGTAGCTTCAGCTATGAAAGATTGGGCTATTACGAAAGGGGCAACGCATTATACACATTGGTTTCAGCCGCTAACAGGTGCCACTGCAGAAAAGCATGATGGTTTTTTTAAGCCAATTGGTCCTGGTGAAGCCATTGAAAGATTTGAAGGTGATTTATTAGTTCAACAAGAACCAGATGCCTCTTCTTTTCCGAATGGCGGTATCAGAAATACCTTTGAAGCTAGAGGTTACACGGCATGGGATCCCACATCTCCTGCATTTGTCATTGGCAAAACACTATGTATTCCAACTATCTTTTTAGCCTATACAGGCGAAGCACTAGATTACAAAATGCCATTGATGCGTGCTTTAACTACAATTGAAAAAGCTGCGGTAGATATATGTCAATATTTTGATAAAAATATTACCAAGGTTAACGCGACTTTAGGTTGGGAGCAGGAATATTTTTTGATTGATTCAGCTTTATTTAATGCCAGGCCAGATTTAATGTTGACAGGAAGAACTTTATTTGGTCATGCGCCAGCTAAAGGGCAACAATTAGACGATCATTACTTTGGCTCTATTCCTGAAAGAGCGACGGCTTTTATGCGTGAATTTGAATATGAAAGTCATTTATTAGGCATTCCTGTGACAACTCGCCACAATGAGGTAGCACCAAATCAGTTTGAGTGTGCGCCTATGTTTGAAGATGTAAATATTGCCAACGACCATAATCAATTGCTAATGGACGTGATGGAGAAGGTGGCAAGAAAACACAACTTTAGAGTATTGTTACACGAAAAGCCATTTGCAGGTTTAAACGGTTCAGGTAAACACAATAACTGGTCGTTAGGCACTAATACAGGCGTCAATTTACTGCAACCAGGTAAAAATCCTAAATCTAATTTGCAGTTTTTGACATTTTTCGTGAATACTATTATGGCTATTCATGACAATGCTGATTTGTTAAGAGCCTCAATTGCTTCAGCTACTAACGATCACCGTTTAGGTGCGAATGAAGCACCGCCAGCCATTGTTTCCGTGTTCATTGGTTCACAATTATCTAAAATGTTAGATGATTTAGAAAAAAGTATTAGCGCTGGAAAAATGACACCAGAAGCAAAAACAGAATTGAAACTGAACATAGGTAAAATCCCTGAAATTCTTTTAGATAATACTGATAGAAACAGAACATCTCCGTTTGCATTTACAGGCAATAAGTTTGAATTTAGAGCTGTTGGGTCAACAGCAAATTGCGCGCATTCAATGATGGTATTAAATACTATTGTTGCTAAGCAATTAATTGATTTTAAAAAGGCTGTAGACAAAAGAATAGCGGGTGGAGATAAAAAAGATGAAGCGATCTTAAAGGAGTTACAAGTTTTAATCAAAGCTTCAAAGAAAATTCGTTTTGAAGGGAATGGATACAGTGAAGAATGGGCAAAAGAAGCAGAGAAGAGGGGATTGTCGAACCATAAAGATACACCAAGAGCTTTGGAGGTATGGCATAAAAAAGAATCGGTTAAATTATTTAACGATTTAGGTATTTTGACGCCAGTTGAAATTGAAGCAAAACATGAAATTGAATTAGAGAACTACATTCTTAAAATTCAAATTGAATCGAGGGTGATGGGTGACCTTGCAAAAAATCACATCATTCCTGCAGCCATTGCATACCAGAATAGTTTAATTGAAAATGTAACTGGTTTAATAGAAGTAATGGGCGAAAAAGAAGGAAAAGCTTTAGCAAAAACACAAATTGAATCCATCCGTGCTATTTCAAATCACATCAATGTCATTCATACAAAGGTAGATGAGATGATTGAAGCGCGAAAAAAAGCTAATAAACTAACTTCAGCATCAGACAAAGCTTATGCCTATTGCGATAATATTAAAGTGATGTTTGACGAAATAAGATACCATGTAGATAAATTAGAAATAACCGTTGATGACGAAATCTGGCCATTGCCAAAATTCAGAGAAATGTTATTTACTAAATAAGAAACTTAGTTCATAATTTGTAAAGCCTCAACAGTTTTTGTTGAGGCTTTTTTTACCCCTGAATATTGATGGGGTTTTTGACTCTATTCTTGTTTTTGATAAAATTTTTTGTTGGGTTTTCTTAAGTTGGTGCTGTTGAAATTGCAATTCAATTAGCAGTATTTGTAGAAACTGATTTATCATATAAGTCTATCCGTTTTTACTTGATATAAGGCGATAGATTAGAGTATTGGAGTCTTATTGAAATTTATTCTTCCGAAATGACTAGGTAGTCATGGAAACGCGATATTTACGATATTGTTCAAATTTCTATTCGTATCATTTGGAGTTTATGGCAATAAGTATATATTTGCAAATCAACCACTCAGAATAGTTTAGTGTAGACAACTGTCATTGCGCAACTCTTCTGCACAATTGCTATTCCTTTATGCTAAAATTTATAGGGGTTATTTTGGTCGCCTTTTGCGCACAATTAGCCATTAGTCAAGATCTCAATAATTTTTCAGGTTTAAAATGTCAAGGTAAGATTCCAAAGGAATTTTTAATCAGCTCTACAGAAAAGTATCAGGCCGATTTTGACGAAAATGACAATGACAATTTAGATAAAAAGTTCTTTCTTTCAACCCGTTATTTTATTGACCAACTTTTGCTTAGTGGAAAAGTGCTATTTAACGAGCCTGTTTCAAACTACGTTAATGAAGTAGCCCAATACGCGCTTAAAACACAACCAGACTTATTAGAAAAACTTCAATTCTATGTTTTAAAAAGTACAGAAGTAAATGCTTTCTCAACTGATCAGGGGATTATTTTCTTCACAACAGGTCTGTTGGCTCAGTTAGATAATGAGGCGCAGTTGGCCTATATTCTTTTGCACGAAGTGTCTCATTTTACTGAAAAGCATGTGCAGGATTCTTACGTAGAAAGAAATGAAATGATTCGTGGCAAAAATAAATACAGTCGCATGGGATATGACGATCGCATCAATGAAATGAGCGTTTATAAAAAGTCAAATGAATTGGATGCCGATAGTAAAGGTGTGGATATGTATTTGGAAACAGAGTATAAGGTAGATGAAATTATTTCTTCGTTTGGTGTTTTATTGTATTCATATTTGCCGTTTGAAGACTTAAGTTTTGATACCCTATTTTTTGATACGGAATACCTTAAGGTCCCATCTTTTTATTTCCCTGATACCATAAATCCAATTACAAAAGAAGAAGATTATGATGATAGTAGAAGTACGCACCCGAATATTAAAACGAGAATTGATAATTCTGTTGAAATCATAAATGACAGGGTAAGTAAAGGCGATAAATTATTTGTTGTTTCAGAATCTAAGTTTATAGAAATTAGAAATTTAGCGCGTTTCGAAGGTGTTCAGTTAAAACTATACAATAGAGCGTATATTGAGGTGATTTACGATTTGTACTTATTGAAAAAAGATTTTCCCGAAAATGAATTTCTAGATGCTGCTTTTGTTAAAGCGTTCTATGGCTTATCAAAATATAAGAATGGTGGAAACTTTAGCGAAATTAGAACACGGTTATCAAAGGTGGAGGGAGAAAGCTATAGGTTACATGCTGCCATTCAAAAGTTGTCGAAAGGGCAGTTAAATGTTATGGCCTATCGCTATGCTTACGATTTGGTAAAGAAGTATCCAGATAACGATTATTACAAGAAATTCGAAAAAGACCTTAAAAATGAATTGGCTTTAAATAAAGATTTCAATAGAAAAGCGCTTAAGAGATCTAGTTATGAAAGTTTTGCTGATTCTATTCAAGTCATTCTAGAAGACTTTGATATAGAAGATTCAATTCGTAAAGTTGAGGCGTCTGACCTTTCCAAATACCAAAAGATTAAGTTGAAAAAAAGTTTAAATGCCCTTTTTGATGGGGCAGGAGATGAGGTACTATCGCCACTGGCAGATTTTCATTATTATGCACTTTATGATATTGTAAACGAGGATCGTCTTATTGAAGCTTTGCAAGAAATTGCCGAATCATCATCAGATAATAATGAGTATTTGACTAAGATCAAGCAAAATGAGAGTATAAATATAGGTCTGGATTCCATTATTATGGTGGAACCTGAATATATCTCCTATAGTACGAAAGGGAATTTTGAAATAGAAAAATCAGAGAGATTGATAGCTGAAGTGAACAGGTATTGCGCAGAAAACTATGAAAAATTGGATTTACACAAAGAAATACTTAGTCCACGCGAAATGTCCGGTTTAGATGTTGATAAATACAATCAAATTGGTGTCATGAACTATTATTTACAGGAGAAATTAAGTCATGATGACATTGAGATGATATCAGCGTCGCATCAGGGCGTTCTGCAAATTAAGCAGTATTACAATAATAATTATGTGCTATTTAGTCAGTTTAGTATTGACAAGTACCGCAAAACACCTAATATTCTGCATATATACGGCGTATTAACAGTGTTTCCCATACCATTTGTAATTTATGATTTAAGACTGCGAACCCTTATTAATTACAATGTGTTGCTTATTGATATTGAAGATGATGATTATTTATATAGAGATCAAATCAGTTTAAAAGCAAGGGCTAATAAACGAAACCTAGATTTAATGTTGTTTCATTGTTTTAAAAATATAAATTCGAAGTAAATGCAGCAGATTAGAAGTTTCTTTCTTGTATTATTCATTGCCAATTTTATAAGTCCAGTAATGGCACAAAGTGGCCTTTTTGGAAGACATAATTCTGTTGAGTTTCGATATAACATGTCGCCTTCCATTAGACGGAAAAACGTTGTTAAAACAAGTGACGGTGATCCGTATGTAGCGTCAAAACTGCGATTAATTAATAGTAGTTATACCTTAAAGTATAATCGGATTATTTCCAATCGGTTTTCAATAGGTTTAGGCATTGATGTGGCATCAATGAAAAGTATGATCAGTACTTTGGAAAGAACAAGTAGTTACCAAAATGCATTTGGACAATACGTAAATTTTGTTAGCAAGATGAGCATGGCAGAGCCGAAGGTACAATACAAAGGTCTGACACTTGAACTTAATTTTTTTGGAAAATATGGCATTAACCCTTCAGGCTTACGGGGTGGTTTTTCGTTTGATTTTGGCACTATGAAGATCGATTATTCGGAACTGGCAACGTTTACCCGGGAAACCACATTTAATAACAACTACACAGAAAGTGATGAGTTTAAATATGTTGATTATAGTAGTTTAAATTCAGCAAACAAAAGCATATTTAACTTGCGCTTAAATATTGGAAAAAATATTATTGTAAGTAGGAGAATACTCGTAAAATTTGATGCCAACTACAGTTTGTTAACAGCAATTTGGGATAAAGAAAATACTAGGACTTTGTACTCTTATCTTTTGAGTGTGCTCACGGGCAACTTCAGCAGGTTTAATAGTATCTCTTGGAATTCTGAAGCAAACTTTCGCACACAAGAAAGGTTTGGCCTTATGGCAACGCATGCCGTTTATAAGCGATTTACGATTAATGTAGGGGTTAGCTATGCATTTTAATGCACCCAATCGCTTATTATAAAAATACGATTAATCCAATGACAATGCTGGTAATTGCTGCTATTAATACCATGCCTGCCGCCATGTCTTTAATTAATTTAGCTTGAGGCGTCTTCTCTAGACTCTTATAATCT
>JAWWDX010000113.1:0-8991 GCA_033719695.1 Putridiphycobacter sp. | reverse complement strand
TAAATGCTCATAGTCGGTTAAAACCGTATACTTACAGTTGGCATCATTGAAGTTTTTCTGAGCTTGTTCGAAGCCATAGGTAAAAATAGCTACCAAACCACTTACGTTTAAACCACCTTCTCGTAAGGCCTCCACTGCTTTTAAACTGCTACCGCCAGTTGATATTAAATCTTCAATAACAATTACTTTTTGCCCTTTTTCGTAATAACCTTCAATTTGATTCTGCATACCGTGAGCTTTTGCCGACGATCGGACATAAATAAAAGGCAATCCCATTTGTTCTGCAATTAACGCACCAATGGCAATACCACCAGTAGCCACACCAGCAATAACATCTGGTTTTCCGTAGGTGTCAATAATAGTATCAACAAACACTTGACGAATATAAGTACGTACCTTTGGGTACGATAATACTTTTCTATTATCACAGTAGATTGGTGACTGCCACCCACTCGCCCAAGTAAAAGGATTTTGAGGTTGTAGCTTTACTGCTTTGATTTGAAGTAAAAATTCTGCTACCTTTAGCGCCTTATCTTTATTTAATATCATATATGCAAATTTATAAAGTTTTTGTTGATAACAGACCTGTATTTTTTGAAATTAATCCAGCTTCACAAGAGGAATTTTTAACAGTAGAAGAAATCAAAAACGGTTTAAAATCTTTTAAAAAATCAGATTATGCTGAGCTATACATTGAAATAGAGTCGGAACAGACTTTTAATGACGTGTTTGCCGACTATAAATATGTTGAAGCAGCTGGCGGCTTGGTACAACTTAATCAGAACTATTTGTTCATTAAACGGGACGGAAAATGGGATATTCCGAAAGGAAAACTCGAGAAAGGAGAATCACCTGAAGCAGGTGCCGTGAGAGAAATCATGGAAGAATGTGGTATTGAAAATGCACCAGAAATTGTAAAACACCTCACCAATACCTGGCACGTTTACAAACGGAAAGACAAAAAGCATTTAAAGAAAACATATTGGTATTTATTAAAAGCCGCAGATGACAGTACTAATTTTACTCCTGAAGCAGCTGAAAACATTACAGAAGTACAATATTTTCCGAAAAAAGCATTTGATACTATTCGCAAAAATACCTATAATTCAATCAAAGATATTTTAAAAGAATTGAAGTAAAACCTCGTTATTTATAGTAAATCCAAGCATTTAAATTGTGTTCACTTTTGAGTGCCTTAGCAGCTTGCATGGCATCATGGCTGCTATTATAGCAACTAACCGCTACCATGGTCATGTTTTTATTAGAAGACGGCACTAATTGTGAAGTTAATTGTTGTGTTCGTAACAAGGCTTGCATATAATAAGCGTTTTCTATTTTTGAAAAACTTCCAACAATCAAAGCATAATGGCAATCGCTCATGAGGGTGTCATTCGCAGTATTTGTTTCTTCAGCATAATTGGTTTGATTGTGGCGGTTATTTGTTAAATCATTTGCTAAGGTTTGTTTTGTGAGTGCATCTGCTGACTCCAACTTAGCCTCTAAAGTCATCATATTTAGTAACAAACCTGCCATTTTTATTTTAGGCGCATACACTGAACTGACCGGTGTGTTTTTATTTTCAACTCGTGTAAGCTTAGCGTCATTAAAAATTTGTATTTTACCACTATAACATGAAACCCAAATATTTCCATTATACCAGTCACCGGCAATGCCGATTGGTTTCTGAAAAGTCCGAACGGTTTCCTCAACCTTCATTTGTTTTGTATCAATTTTTTGGAACGTATTGGCATAGTAATTCACCACGTAAATATACTTTTCATCAGCCGACAGCACCATACTCCGAGGACCTGAATTCGTTTTACAAACGTCTATCTTACCTGTTATTAAGTCTACCTTAGCCAATTGATTTGCGGAATTCACTGCCACAAATAAAAATGTATTTGCTTTATTTAAAATTAGATGTCGTGGCGCTTTGCCAACATGATTAATATATCTTACAGAATAATTCAACAGATTAATCACAGCTATCTTATCACTCCCCATCACAGCAACATAAGCCTTTTGATTCCATTTATCAACCACAATTCCACGCGGGTGAGCCCCTACTTTTACACGCTTAATTTCAGTTTCAGTTTCTAGGTCAATGATAGAAACATCTGAACTAGTCCAGTTACTCACTAATAATAACCTGCCATTGTCAGTTATAGTAACATATTTTGGAACCGACCCTACTTTAACCACCGATTCAATTTGATAAGTTAAGGTGTTTATTTTATACAAAAAACTTGGATCATATTGGTCGCCTTTGCAGCCGTCACACCCTTCATTTTCAAATCCTGGTCCGTACATGGCATAATTAGATACCCATAAATACTTACCATTGGGCGTAAAACAAGCCTCTACAGGCGCACCTCTGTACATAGCACTCTCATATTCTGAATACCCAAACGCATGCAAATCAACAGCATCATGAATGGTTTTCAGCAAAGTGCCTTGCGACGAGTATATCGACACGGTATGCTTATACATCATGTTTTGGGCACTAAACAACCCTCTTCCATCTGCAACAATAGATTTAGGTGTGATATTTTCACCGATAGACTGTTCAAGACTTATTTGAGCAAACGTGTTAAAGACAAATAGTTTTAACAATAAAACAACTTTTAAAAAAGTCCTGATGCGTAATCGCTTTGAAAGGTAAAATGATTTTTCAGAATTATTCAAGGTCGTTTGAATCGCTAGTAAAACTATAAAATAGCATTTAATTTCTTTAACTCTTCTACTTTCTTCTTGTCGCCAATTTTTTTATACGAAAAACATAAATTAGAAAGCATTCTTTTTAAAATGACTGTATTTGAACATGGTTCATAGTGTTCTTTTTCGATAGGCAGTTTTAGGGCTTTTAAGTAATTTTCGATCTCAATGTGATCGAAAATTCGGCCTTTTGCATAGGGGTTGATGTAAAACAACACTTGGCGTTCAGAATCTATATTCAGCATTTTTAGTGTTTTATTTTCATCCACAAATCCTAATATGAATTGATTTGGCAAATTTACACCATATATAGGAATCTCAAGTCTTTGGGCTACAATGGAATAAATAATAGACAACGTGAGTGGAGTACCCTGTCGTTGTCTTAAAGCAGAATATAAAAACGAATTATTTGGAGAGAAGAAATTCTTCCTACTGCCTTTAAAACCACAAATATCAAACATCACATGGTTAAAAATTTTAACCGTTTCGAAAGCCGTATTACTGTCATTAATTTCAAGCCAAACTTTCTGTTGAATCTTTTCAATCTCTTTTTCCAACATCAATTCTGTAATGTTTGGATATTGATATTGGCTGATGATTAATGCCCCTTTCAACAAATCTCTATTAGAAGAATTTTTCCACTTGACAAGTTTTTCGCTTAATTCAGAGATGCGAATTTCACTAATAATATCCTCTAATTTAGACTGATGATCGTTGTTATGCGCACCTTTTAACCAAGTGTTTTCAATGTTTGGTAAGATGGAACTTCCATAACTTACCAATTTATGTCGGACTTGGGTATAAATCTGAGGATCTGGATCTTCAACTAACCTTATTAAGGCGTTGACTTCAGAATCATTAATATGAAGCATTTTTTCCACCTAACAAATATAGGTGGTGTTTTCAACCAATTTATTGAGTAATAAGAATGTTTTAAACCATGATTTGTGAAAACCCCTATTAAAAAGAAGCTAATTAACGGCCACCAAAATAATGTTTGTAGCCAAAACCAATACTTAGGTATCGAATATACCCCTCACTGAATTCCTCAATAAATCCGGGAAAACTACTCCTACAAATAAAATCAGATGTAAATTCTTGAAAGTTCCAACCATAGCTAACAATCATATTGAAAGCAGAGGGCGCACCAATTTCTGTTAAAATATTAACTTCTAATTGGGGTTCTAAAAAGAAAGTTGGTTTTTGGAAAGGGCCATTTAGTTTGGCTGCACAAGAGTCATTGTATACCATAATATTAGCGTAGCCACCCTTAATACCAGCATAGAGTGAAATTCTATCCGTTGTAAATTTTTCGTAGCCTATTTTTAAGAAACCGCCCGGTATGTGCGTACCGCCGCCGCCCATAGTACCGCCAAATTCAATGCGATTGTTAACAAAGAAGCTATACTTGGCTCCCGCTCCTATAGTTAACCCTTTGAAAACATTATATTGATAACCAATTGCGCCGTTAAACATGCCTTCCATGGTACGACTGAACGCCCTGTTTTGTTCATTGGTAGGAATTGTGACATCAACAAACAAGCTGCCTTTTTGAGATACCGTTTGCGCGGTAGTTTGCGCCGATATAAATAGACCAAAGACAAGCAATATGACGGTAAAATATCTCATAGTTATTCAACGATAAAATCAGTTGCTTATTGTAATTTTTTTCAATATTTGCGTTGTAGGCGACTCTAATTTAAGAAAGTAATTCCCATTTTCATAGTTAGTTGGGTCAAATTCTATAATGTGCTCTCCTTTGCTTAATTCTCCATTTAACAAATCGATAACAGTTTTTTCATTTGCATCCAATAAACGTACTACCACTGCCATCATCACAGGTACTTCAACTAGCAATTGAGTTTTGGATTTATAGATATTATACTGCGCAGTTACAAAATTAACGGTTTGCACTGCTTCCATTTTTTGTCGACGGAATTGCTTGGTGTAAATAATGTATGCCGTTACAAGTAAAACAATTGCTGTAATGGCATACAATACACCCATAACAACATCATATGTATTCGCATCATTTAATCCTGCTGTATTTCCCATTAGATATGAATCACATTTTTAATTTTACTTACCATCAGATATTTGTCGATAATGTCCTGACTACCGGCCATTGTTTGCAAAATACTCACTGTTGTATATTTTTTATTTTTTGAATAGGTCAACGAAATTTTTGCCTTTGCATCAAAACAAGCTTTCACGTCTTGCTCAGCATCACTATCTGTTAATACAATAAATTTAAACACATATGGCTTTGGAAATTTTTCCTTGTCCAAAAGTGCTTTCAGTTTTTCGTAAGTTTTATCAGTTGCTTCCACTATTAGTTTGTTTTTTTGCTTTAAGAACTTCTAACAATAAGGGGCTCTCAACGCCCGCGTCTTTTATTGCTAATTGGCTACGAAGATAATTCAATATTTCTGTTTCAGGAATCTCTTTTTCTATTAATTCCTTCTCTGCAAGGTAAAAATCGGATGGCTGAGAAATTTTTATGTTGTCAATATGTTGATTAGCTTGTTCAGGTGCGTAACATGATAGTTTACTGAAAAGTGCTTCTTGAATGGCTATGTACTGATTTAAAAGTTCTATTAAAGTATAGCCATTGTCTGTATTCGACACTTGTAATTTTAACTGCATAATTTGCTGATGGTATTGTTGCAAGTAATCTATTAATTGCAGCTGCTGATTAAGACTTGATACTGGTTGATTTACTTTGTTTTCAAATGGAATAAAATGAGCTGCCGCCTTTGTAAGCCGTTCAATTTTCTTGATATGAGCCTTCACTAACAGCATTGGTGGCATATTTCCCAAATACTTTTGTTTCCATGTAAACAATAGTTGTTCATAAGCTTCTTCGACTTCATTTACATCAGAAACCTGTAAAATATTTAGTGCCTCGGTTTTTGAAATTTCCATACTGACTTAATGCTTTATTTTGTATTTTTAGATTATGAAATCGTTGATAGAATCGGGTGCAATTTACGAATTAATCAAAAAGGAATTACAGAATTTGCCTGGTGATGCTGCCCACTTAGAAATGATCCCCTATCGGACCAAAGAAAGTCTGTTAAAACAACCAAACCAACCCGCCAAGCAATCGGCTGTATTATGCCTACTGACGACGTCAGATAGCCACCTGAACATTACTTTAATGGAACGCACAAAAGATGGGAGTCCGCACTCAGGTCAAATAAGTTTTCCAGGGGGTAAAATGGAACAAACAGACCCGCACTTATCGCATACAGCTTTGAGAGAAACCTATGAAGAAATAGGCATTAAACCGACAAAAATTGAGTTATTAGGTCGACTTACATCTCTCTACATACCAGTTAGTAATTTTGAAGTCACCCCCTTCATTGGATTTACGCACAAAGCAGACGATTTTGTACTTTCCAAGCGGGAAGTAAAATCGGTTTTCAATATATCATTAGATGACTTAGTGCATCCCGCCAATAAAACCAAACGTGACATACCAAACCATTTAGGACAAACCCTCAAAAATATTCCCTGTTTTTACATCAATAATAAAATTATTTGGGGCGCCACTGCTTTGGTCTTAAACGAGGTAAGAACAATTTGGTCGACCATTCAAAGTAAAATTTAACCATTTACAAATCGACTTCTGCTTTCCATTGAGCGCCATCTAAAGCATAAAAAAGTAATCTCCCCCAAAAAAAAGCACCTCTTAATTGAGGTGCTTTTTTTTTTATAGTTTAAAGTCAAATTACTTAGCTCCAAATTGCTCTATAACTTCTTGTGTTACCCCAGAATTAGAGAACCCACCGTCGTGATATAAATTCTGCATAGTTACGTATCTGGTTAAGTCAGAAAACAATGTAATGGCATAATTTGCACAGTCATCAGCTGAAGCGTTTCCTAAAGGTGACATTTTCTCAGCATAATTAATGAAATTATCAAAGCCTTTAACACCACTACCGGCGGTAGTAACAGTTGGTGATTGACTGATCGTATTCACTCGTACGTGCTTTTTAATACCATAGTGATAGCCGAAACTTCTTGCTACAGACTCTAAATATGACTTGTTGTCGGCCATGTCGTTATAATCTGGAAAAACACGTTGTGCAGCAATATATGTCAAAGCCAAGATAGACCCCCAATCGTTCATTGCATCTAACTTCATAGCGGTTTGCATTACTTTATGAAAGGACAATGCTGAAACATCTAACCCTTTCATGGTCCAATCGTAATTTTGATCTGTATAGTCGCGACCTTTTCGCACATTTACAGACATACCTATTGAATGCAATACAAAATCTAGTTTTCCTCCTAACACTTCCATTGATTTGGTAAAAAGCGCTTCTAAATCTTCCAAGCTTGTAGCATCCGCTGGAATAATCTGAGCACCAATTTTTTCACCTAATTCGTTAATTTCACCCATTCGCATAGCAATTGGTGCGTTGGTCAAAACTATTTCAGCACCTTGTTCATGAGCGCGTTCTGCAACTTTCCACGCAATAGACTGCGGGTTAAGTGCTCCAAAAATAATTCCTTTTTTTCCTTTTAATAATCCGTTCGACATACGTTTTTCTTTAGTTCACAAATTTAATTTATTTTTTAATTAAAACAGGCCCATTTTCTGTAATATACCAAAGATGAGTCCTGCCAATCCAATTCCTATGAGCCCATAGCCCCAGCCTTTCGAGCGCTTTGAAGACCGAATTAAATCGGCCATAATTTCCGCTTCTGATTTTATGGAAATTAAAAATGGCTTGTCGGCTTCGTTCGCTTTTGCAATTTCTAATTCTCCACGCGAATCCGTAGCTGTTCCCACTACAAACAAGTTATAACCAACTGGTATTGATCGCTCCATATGTTTATACCCAATGGTGCGCCCCTCAGCACCTGAATGATCTCTAATCAAACCTTCAAAATTGAATGGGAGCCTGATTTTTTCTTGACTTTCTTCCCGTTCAAAAGTGGCATATGATTCAATGGTTTCTAATTTCGCATTGTTATGGCTAATTCTGATTCTACCGTATTGATCGTGAACAGCAAAACCAGGGGCATAAAACTCCTTATCCAAAACGTTTTCGAACCTTCTCACCCGTTGCTGAGTTACTTTACCCTCTTTATCTGTTTTAGTTTCTACTGCTTCGTATTCACGGTCTACCTTTATGCTGTAATATATGCATTCGCTTTTAGAATACTCAGCAATCAGCGGTTTATCAGCATAAGCTTTTCCATACAGTTTCACGTACATGTTAAAATGCCCAGTCCCATGCGCATTTGACATTGACTCATAGGTTTCCAGCAAATTTCGCGTATCAGTGATGTCTGTTGAAGCAATCGACATTGACTTTCCTGCAGCCTTCTTTGACCAAGTAAGAAGAAAAACACCAATTAATGTTAAAATTATTCCTAGTATTAAAAACACCATACTTTTAGGGGTTTGGGTTGAGTGGTAATGTTAAATATACTTATATAAATGACAAATAAAAATTACAGGTTATTTAGTAATTACCTCAGAACTGTGACATACCCCCGAACATAGGTACTTTCTGATGATAAAGTTTCCTTAAATCGAATTTGCCAAACATATGCCCCGTTTTGAACAGGCGTATTACCATAATTACCATCCCAACCTTTTTCAGCGTTAAATGATTCGAAAATGATTTCTCCATTTCGATTAAATATCATCAAATGGTACTGATACGGGTCTATTCCTGAAGTAAAAACCGGTTGGAATTCTAAATTTGAAGTCCCTTCACCAGGCGTAAATATGTTTGGCACATAAAATATTAGTTCATCTGATATTAAAATGGTTTTTATAATAGTATCTGAACACGTTTCAGAGAATACAATTTGAGTAATTTGATAATTTCCAGCTTTTGGATACGAAGCAGTTGGTGATGGGTCGTTAGAATCAAAGCCATTTCCAAAGTCCCATAAATATGAGACAGCCCCTGTCGATAAATCGGTAAGACTGACTTCTGTTCCTTTCAGTGGTTTCTCGGGTTCATATGAAAAATTAGCTATCGGGTTTTCTTCCACATCAATGTTTGATGAAAAATTATATACGCAACCATTAATGGTAACTATTTCCAAGTTTACACCAATGGTTCCCGATTGGTTGAATTGAATGGAAGGATTGAATGCATTCGAAATTTGCCCGTTACCAAAAGTCCAAGTAGAACTATTGATGTCAGCAGCATCAATTGAGTGCGAAAACACATGGTAATCACCAACACAAATTTTCGGAAAGTCAGAAAACTGAAGATCAACTGGCGCATAATAACTAATATTTAT
>JAWWDX010000112.1:0-9099 GCA_033719695.1 Putridiphycobacter sp. | reverse complement strand
TATATTGTAACTTTGTCTAACAAAATCATTTTTTATGGAAACTACACCTATCACTTCAATCATGACAAAAGATGTAGAATGCGTCACACCTAGTGAAAAATTATTAGTCGTAAAGCACATCTATGAAAAAAGGAATTTTCATCAGCACATACCTGTTGTAGATAATGAAAAATTAGTAGGTATGGTTAGCTTAGTTGATTTTATGAGGAAAATAGGAGGCGCTGATTTGGACGACAATAACCCGGCTTATCATCAATATACTGTAAAGGACATTATGTCTTCAAATCCAGTTTCAACAGATATTAGCGTGACTGTAGCTGATGTAGCTCGGGTATTATCCAAAGGCGAATTTCATGCTTTACCTATTACTGAAAATGAAAAAGTTGTTGGCATTGTATCAACAGCAGACATTCTGCGCTTTGTATTAAAAAAATAGAGCTAGAGATTGACTTTCAACTAAACAAATTGCCGATCAATCATTAATAGGCACGTTCATTGCTACCTTCCATATAGTTGATAAACGCCTTATTTACCACCTTATTGCCACCTGGTGTTGGATAGTCACCGGTGAAATACCAATCTCCTTTATGGTTAGGACAAGCTTGATGCAGATTTTCTACCGTTTGAAAAACAATTTTTACATCTGACTGAATATCTTCTGGCTTTAGCATTTTCGCAATTTGCTGGGAAATATCATCATCTGAAAAATGAGCGTATAACTCCTTTACATAATTCTTTATTTGCTCTTTTGGTAAATGTTCTTGGGCTTTACACTTTTTGTAGACATCTTCTATAACATTTTCCTTATTGTTCGCTTTTAACAGAGCTATTGTAGCCGTAAATGCTATAAAATCACCCATCTTAGCCATGTCTATTCCATAACAATCGGGATACCGTATCTGTGGTGCGCTAGAAAGGACCACAATCTGTTTTGGATTCAACCTGTCTAATATCCTTAAAATACTTTTCTTTAAAGTAGTTCCTCGAACAATAGAATCATCAATTACCACTAAATGGTCGGAATGTTCTTTGACGGTGCCATAGGTAATGTCATAAACATGTTCCACTAAATCATCTCTCCCATCATCTTGCGTAATAAAGGTTCTTAACTTAGTATCTTTAATAGCTATTTTTTCAATTCTCGTGCGTCTATTTAAAACAACTCGCAATTCATCATCCGTCAATCGCGTTGCATTTTCTTTCAGCAACTCAAATTTTAAATTATTCTGGTGATCTTCCAACCCTTTAATTAACCCATAAAAAGCTGTTTCTGCTGAATTCGGGATAAACGAGAACACAGCATTATCGACATCATTATCAATATGCTTCAGCAATTGAGGTAGCATCAATCTCCCTAATTCTTTTCGTTCGGTATATATGTCCTTATCACCAGGTCTCGAAAAATAAATACGTTCAAAAGAGCATTGCGTTACTTTTGTTGATTTATTGATCTCCATTTGTCTAACATCACCATCCTTCTTAATGATTAAGGCATGACCTGGCTTAATCTCTTTAATTTTATCAATGGAGACATTAAATGCTGTTTGAATCACTGGTCGTTCAGAAGTTACCACACATATTTCATCATCTTCATACCAAAAAGCAGGACGGATTCCGTTTGGATCTCTAAGTACAAATGCATCTCCATGACCAATTAAACCAGCCATTACATAGCCCCCATCCCAGTCTTCTGATGAACGTTTTAAAATATCTGGCACACTAATTTGCTCAGAAATTAAATTATATACATCTCGATTGGAGTACCCCAACGGCTTAAACTTATCGTACAAGGCTGAATTCTCTTCATCTAAAAAATGACCAATTTTTTCTAAAACTGTTACAGTATCAGACTTCTCTTTAGGGTGCTGACCAATTTTTAACAGTACATTGAATAACTCATCATTATTCGTTAGATTAAAGTTACCAGCCACAATGAGCGATCGCGTCATCCAATTGCTTTGTCTTAAAAAAGGATGACAACTTTCTATACTATTTCTACCATACGTTCCATATCTCAGATGACCTAAGAACAATTCACCAGTAAATCCTGCATTGCTTTTTAAGTAATCAACATCTTTTAATAGTGAAGGGTTCTCCTCTTCAATTTCTGCAAACCTATCATTAACTGTTTTGAAGATTTCTTGAATTGGCTTTTGAGCAATCGATCTGGTTCTGCTAATATAGCGTTCACCTGGCTCCATATCCAACTTAATATTAGCTAGTCCTGCACCATCCTGACCTCTATTATGTTGCTTTTCCATTAACAAATACATCTTGTTCAAGCCATAAAAGGCTGTTCCATATTTATCAAGGTAAAATTGAAGCGGTTTTTTGAGTCTTAAAAGTGCTATCCCACACTCATGTTTTAATGGATCACTCATAATTTATTCAGCTCTGTTGAGTATATTTGCAAAATTATATAAATACATAACTTCAAGGGTAAAAAATAAAGAAATAATTTTTTTTCATTATTCTTTGTTAATAAATATGAAGTTCGTACATTTGCACCCCCAATTTGGGACAATTATATATTAATTAAAAAGATTAATACTGTGGATACATTAAGCTACAAAACAATTTCAGGCAATAAAGAAACCGCTAATAAGAAGTGGTTATTGGTTGATGCAGAGGGACAAACGCTAGGTAGGCTTGCCAGTAAAGTAGCGTTTATGATCAGAGGAAAGCACAAGACAAATTTTACGCCGCATGCCGACTGTGGAGATAACGTGATTGTTATCAACGCTGAAAAGATTTCTTTAACAGGAGATAAATGGGAGCAAAAAACGTACATTCGTCACACAGGTTACCCTGGCGGTCAAAGATCTCTTACAGCAAAAGAATTAATGGCTAAACGACCAATTAGAATGGTTGAGATGGCAGTTAAAGGCATGTTACCTAAAAATAAATTAGGAAATGCTATTTACAAAAACCTTAAGGTGTATGCTGGAACAGAGCACGGACATGATGCTCAAACACCTGAGGCTATCAATTTGGATTCAATTTTAAACAGACAATAAGATGAGTGTAATTAATACTTTAGGTAGAAGAAAAACATCTGTTGCTAGAGTTTATCTTTCAGAAGGATCTGGGAAAATCACAATCAATAAGAAAGACTTGAGTGTTTATTTTAAAACACCAATGCTTTTAGACAAAGTTAACCAACCATTTACCATTACTGATTTAGTAGGTAAATATGATGTGGTAGCTAATGTTGATGGTGGTGGTATCAATGGTCAAGCGGAAGCGATTAGATTGGGAATTTCAAAAGCATTAGTAGAAATTGATGCTGACTTGAAACCTGCTCTAAAAGCAGAAGGTTTAATGACTAGAGACCCAAGAATGGTTGAAAGAAAAAAACCAGGACAGAAAAAAGCGAGAAAGAAATTCCAATTCTCGAAACGTTAATATTCTATCTAAAACAATTGGTTTAGTATCTAAATGGTTGAGACTACAGTAATGTACTACTTAACTATTGATTTTCACCAATAGCGCAAAGACGCAAGAAAAATTAAAAAGAAAGTAAACAATTTAAAAAATTACAAAATGGCAAGAGCAACATTCGACGAGCTATTAGAAGCCGGAGTTCACTTCGGACATTTAAAAAGAAAATGGAATCCATACATGGCACCATATATCTTTGCAGAAAAAAGAGGTATCCACATTATCGATTTAAACAAAACAGTTGCACAACTTGATTTAGCGTGTGCAGCATTAAAACAAATTGCAAAGTCTGGTAAAAAGATTCTTTTCGTAGCGACTAAAAAACAAGCTAAAGAAATCGTTGAGGCTAGAGTTAAGCCTACAAAAATGCCTTTCGTTGTTGAAAGATGGTCTGGCGGTATGTTAACCAACTTCGGAACGGTGCGTAAAGCAATCCGTAAAATGACATCTATTGACAAAATGGGTGAAGACGGAACCTTAAACACCCTTTCAAAAAGAGAGCGTTTACAATTATCAAGAACCAGAGCGAAATTAGATAAGAACTACGGTACAATTGCAGATATGACTAGAATGCCTTCTGCTGTGTTTGTTGTAGATGTACTAAAAGAGCAAATTGCAGTTAGAGAAGCAAATAAATTAAGCATCCCTACATTTGCAATGGTTGATACGAACTCAGATCCTAGAAATATCGACTTTGTTATTCCAGCAAATGATGATGCAACAAAATCAATCGCAAAAATAATTGATATCGTTACTGGTGCGATTATGGAAGGTTTAGCTGAAAGAAAAGATGCTAAAGATAAAACTAAAGAAGCTAAAGAATCTGCAGCTGCTGAAAAAGAAGCAACTACAGAAGAAGTAGAAAAATAATATAAAATGAGCGTTACAATGAAAATTACTGCATCTCAAGTAAATGAGTTAAGACAAAAAACTGGTGCTGGCATGATGGATTGCAAAAAAGCATTAGTTGAAGCAGAAGGAAGTATGGATGAGGCCATTAACATCCTAAGAAAAAAAGGTCAAAAAGTAGCCGCAAAAAGAGGCGAAAACGAAACTGCTGAAGGATTAGTAGTAGCTAAAACTTTTGACAATGATGCAAAAGGTGTGATCTTATCGCTTAGCTGCGAGACTGATTTCGTTGCAAAAAATTCTGATTACTATGCTTTTGTTGAAAGTTTAGTTGACATTGCTGCTAAAAATAACGCAACAACAATTGAAGAATTAAATGCTTGTACATACGAAGGCGATATTACTGTAGCAGATAAAATCATTGAGCATGTAGGTGTTGTAGGAGAAAAGTTAGTCCTTTCTAATTATGCCTATTTAACAGGTGAGGCTGTTGTAGCATACAACCACCCAGGAAACCAAGTAGCAACAATGGTAGCGCTTACAAAAGGTGGAGAAGCAGCAATTGATGCTGGCAAACAAGTTGCTATGCAAGTGGCTGCTATGGCTCCATTAGCATTAAACAAAGAAGGGATTGATGAACAAACAATCCAGAATGAAATTGAAATTGGTAAAGAATTAGCTATCAAAGAAGGTAAACCTGCTGAGATGGCTGAGAAAATTGCCATGGGTAGATTAAATAAATTCTTTAAAGAAAATACTTTATTAAGCCAAGATTTTATTCGAGATAATAAAAAATCAATCGAGCAATTCTTGAAAGACACCGATAAAGACTTAACCGTATCGGACTTTAGACGATTTGCTTTAAAATAATTAAAAAAAAAAGAGAAATTTAAATTTCTCTTTTTTTTTGTTTTCAAATTTATATAAATGAAATATAAGAGAGTTTTACTGAAACTAAGTGGTGAATCACTCATGGGCGATAAGCAATTTGGTATCGACAATGCCCGTCTGGCAGAATACGCACTTGAAATAAAAAAACTATATAATGATATTGAATTAGCTATTGTAATTGGTGGTGGCAATATTTTTAGAGGCGTTCAAGCTGAAAAAGGAGGCATGGACCGAACGCAAGGTGATTACATGGGAATGCTTGCTACTATGATCAATGCAATGGCGCTGCAAGCTGCGTTAGAAAAGGAAGATATGAAAACTAGATTAGTATCAGCCATTGAAATGCGCGAAATTGCCGAACCTTTCATTAAAAGACGTGCCACAAGACACCTTGAAAAAGGGCGCGTTGTAATTTTTGGAGCTGGCACAGGAAACCCCTATTTTACAACTGATTCTGCGGCTGCTTTAAGAGCCATAGAAATGCAAGCTGATGTTATTTTAAAAGGAACCAGAGTTGATGGCATTTATACAGCAGACCCTGAAAAAGATGCCAATGCAGTAAAATACGACAATATCACTTTTGATGAAGCCTATAACAAAGGACTCAACATAATGGATATGACAGCTTTTACACTTTGTAAAGAAAATGATGTGCCTATTATTGTTTTTGATATGAATAAAAAAGGGAATTTAGAAAAAATTGTAAAAGGAGAAAAAATTGGTACTTTAGTAGCCAATAACTAACCTATAAATCGAATGGTAATGGAAGAAGAAATTGATTTTATTTTTGATTCTCTGAATGAAGCCAATAATGGCACTATAGCTCACCTTGTAGAAGAGCTTCGAAAAATTAGAGCCGGCAAAGCTACGCCTTCTATGGTAAGCAGTGTAATGGTTGACTACTATGGTTCCTCAACCCCACTAAGTCAAGTGGCTAATGTCAATACCCTTGATGCTAGAACACTGACAATTCAACCTTGGGAAAAGAATATGTTGGATGAAATAGCAAAAGGTGTAATCAATTCAAATTTAGGTTTAAACCCACAAAACAACGGCGAAATGATCATTATCAATGTGCCTATGTTAACCGAAGAAAGAAGAAAAGAATTGGCAAAAAAAGCCAAAGCCGAAGGAGAAAATGGTAAAATAAGTTTAAGAAATAATCGAAAAGATGCCATTGATGAAATTAAAAAATTAAAAGACAATGGCTTATCGGAAGACTTACAGAAAAATTTAGAAGATGATGTTCAAGACATTACCAATAAATTTGGTGAGAAAATAGATGAATTGTGTGCGAAAAAAGAAGTTGATATTCTTACAATTTAAAAAAAAATAACAGTTTAAAAAAAATCTGTTCTAGCAAGAACAGATTTTTTTTTCATAAAATATGATGTGTGATGCGAGAAGAGTTTAATAAAAAGTCAGAAAATTTAGATAATGACATTGTTTTTGGTGTAAGAGCAGTCATTGAAGCAGTGAGAGCAGGGAAAGAGATAAATAAGATTATGATTCAAAGGGGTATGCAAAAAACCCTTTTTAAAGAATTAAAGGAAGAACTGGCAAATAAAACATATAACCTTCAATTCGTTCCCATTCAAAAATTAAATCGCTTAACCAGAAAGAATCATCAAGGCGTCATAGCATTTATTGCACCAGTTCAATACCAAGATATTGAAAATATTACCACCCGCATTTTTGAAGATGGTGAAGTACCAAATTTTCTAATTTTAGACAGAATTACAGATGTTAGAAATTTTGGTGCTATTGCCAGAACAGCTGAATGTACTGGCATAGATGCAATTGTCATTATTGAAAAAGGAGGTGTATTGGTAACATCTGACGCCATTAAAACTTCTGCAGGGGCATTGATGAGGATACCAATTTGCAAAGCCAAAGATTTGTCTTCTGTTGTCCATTTTTTAAAGTCAAGCGGTATTCAGGTAGTAGCGTTAACTGAAAAAACCAATCAACTCATTCAAGATTTAGACTTAACGCTGCCAACTGCTATTATTATGGGCTCTGAAGAGGATGGTATCAGCACAAAACTCCTGGCTGAAGCAAGTGAAAAAGCTAAAATACCTATGCAAGGTGAAATCGCTTCGCTTAATGTTGCTGTAGCAGCAGGTATTGCTATGTACGAAGGACTAAGACAAAGGCTAGGTTAGGCTAGAAAACTTATTATATATTCTTACAAACAAAAAAAAGCCGAACGAACGTTCGACTTTTTTAGTATTTAGAATTAATTTGATTAGATTTTATTGAATTTTCTTCTAATAACACCAGCTTGAGTGCTCACTTCAATAACGTATGTGCCAGAAGCCAAATTAGATAAATCTATTTGCGAAGCTACAGGTAATTGTGATTGTAACTGTCCGCTTATACTGTAAACAGAAATTGAATTGATTTCTGAAGCCTCAACATTACCAATTGTCATGATATCAGTAACAGGATTTGGATACAATGAAATTTTAGCTAAAGTTTCATCTTCTACACTAGCAAAATCGCCGTTTCCTCCTATTCTAAATGACAAGTCAGTAAAAGATAAACCTAAACTAGGTAAAGTTGACCAGCTTGTAGCGCCTAAGCCAAAGTAATTATCTGCATCAATTAACATGGCAGGTGCATCAAAAGCTCCACTTACCGCTGTCCAATTCCATCTACTTGTCCCAGGTGTTGCACCAACAACTGACAACCAGTATGTTCCGGCTGATAAATCGACAGTTGAATTCAAAGTAATAGTAATAGCTGTATCATTAGCAGGGGCTGGAATTGCACCAATTGTATGATCAGCAGAGTAAATTGCTGTTGCACTTGGCATTCCTCCAGCATCTGCAAATATTTCAACTTTCATAGATGTCATGTCAGCTCCTGTGCCATTTCTGAAACCGCTAACAGTTATATCTGTTACATGCCAAACATCTCCTACATTAACCGTAAAGTCATCTGCACTTGCAACAATCGTATCTCCAGCATCAGTATATCTGTTGCTAACTATACCACTCCCACTTGCACCAGCTGTTTGAACGTACAAATCTTGAGCAAAAACACTAGTAGATCCTAAAATTGCAAAAAGTAAAATTTTCTTCATAATTATTTTTTTTAAAAGTTTCTGAAAGATATATAATTATTCTGTAATAGGAGAATATTCCAATTACAATTTTCTTTACCTTCGCTACAGTCGTGAAAAGAAAGCAACATCTTGCAATTATAATCATATTAATATTAGGCTTTGCGCTTCGTATGATTTCTGCTGTTTCCCACTCCTTTAGCAGTGATGAACTGAGCGCTATAACAAGGCTTAACTATAACTCTCTTACTGCTTTGTTAGAATTCGGAGTCAAAACTGGCGACATGCATCCTGCAGGCGTGCAATTGTTCATGAAATTGTGGTCAAACTTATTTGGCACCTCTGAATTTGCAATGAGGTTTCCATTTGTGGTATTTGGAACAGCAGCTATCTTCGTTATATATTTAATAGGAAAAAGATACTCACACCCTGTTGGGTTGTTTTCATCTGCATTGTGGGCGGTTCTTCTTTTTCCAATTATACAGTCTGAGTTAGCCAGACCTTATAGCCCTGGCTTATTGTTTACATTGCTATCAGCGTACTTTATAATAAAATTTGTTCAAGACCCCTTAACAAAACGCCAAAGTATATTGACTATCATTGGCTTATCGCTATCTGTAGCTGCTTGCATGTACACCCATTATTTTGCTTTTATTACGGTGGGATTTATGGGTATATCGTCCTTGTTCTTTATACCCAAAAAACGCCTTAAATTATATATCACATCAGGACTGATTGCCATACTGCTATTTTCACCTCACATTTCTATCACCTCTTATCAAGTGGGAATAGAAGGAGGCATTCAGTGGTTGAGCCCACCTGGTAGTTGGTGGCTGTTTGAGTTTTTATAC
>JAWWDX010000111.1:0-9122 GCA_033719695.1 Putridiphycobacter sp. | reverse complement strand
GGTGGACCGGTAACCGACTGGAAATACTATGAAATTATGTATGGCGAACGATACATGGACAGACCAGAGCAAAACGAAGAAGGGTATAAAAATTCTTCTCTTATGAATTATGTTTCTGCATTAACAGGTAACCTTTTACTAATCCATGGCACGGCCGATAATGTTGTGGTTATGCAACACAATTTAGCTTTGGTGAAAGCATTTATTGAAGCCGAAAAGCAAGTAGATTTTTTTCCATATCCAATGCATGAACATAATGTGAGAGGAAAAGATCGAGTACACTTAATGACCAAAGTATTAAACTATGTCATAGAACATAATAAGTGATTCGAACGATAACAAAATCAAAAGCGTTTAGACCAAAGTTTAAACGCTTTTTTTGATTAAATTTAGGCGAGTTTTATAAAGTTATGAAAAGTCTACTGACCGTATTTATTGCGGTATATATTGTGCTCCCAAACTATTGCTATACCCAATCTCGATTTATTGAAGATTCACTAGAGATTGTTGAAGTATGTGAAAACATACTGCAACATCCCGAAAAGCATGACTCTTTGTATACCGAATTAAAAAAGATAGCCGGAGACAATAGTCCAGTTAAACTGCAAGATATCTACTATTACAACTATGCGAAAGCTATGTTCAGGCTTGGCAAAACAGAAATAGCCCTCCAGAATGCTAAAGCAGGGTTAAACCTTTTTTCTAAGAATAAACTGCCTTATAAAGCATCTAAGCATTACAATATCATAGCAGCAGTACATTCCTATAACAACGAATATCCAGAAGCCATCAAAGCTTTTACGAAGGCCGTAGAAATTCTCGAGGCTAATAATGATGACTTAAAAGCTGCACTGATTAAAAGTAATATTGCTAACATTTTCTTTAGTATTAACGATTTTGAATCAGCTTACCAATATAGCTCAGAGGCTGTAAAGGTATTAAATGAACACAATGATACAATAAACTTGCCAGGTATTACAGCTGTTTTAGCAATTTCAGCCATACGACTGGAGCGAATTGAAGAAGGTGCCAAACTTACTACAGAAAGCATTTATTTAAGCGAAAAATATAATAATCCCATTGGTCTAATAGTCGGTTATTTGAGTAGAGGGGAATGGCAATATCTAATTAAAAATTATGAAGGTGCCAAATCATCCTATTTAAAATCACTTGAGTATGCTACAATATACCAACAAACACATTACATTTTACTAGACCATATTGGACTACTAAAGGTGGAGGTGGCTCTAAATAATTATGCCGACGCAACTACACACGGCATTAAAGCTTTAGAATTAAGTCAAGCACTTTCAAACAACAATACAAGTTATGCTATTTTAAAGAACTTAAGCTACGCCTACGCAGGCCAAAAACAATATGGCAAAGCATTTGAGCATTTAGATTCAGCCCACTCATTGTATATTGCTACCGCCAATATTGAAAGTAAGAACGAAATAAATGAACTGTTAATCAAATATGAGTCAGAAAAAAAAGAAAAGGCCTTGCTTGCTAATGACTTAGAAATTGCAAACCAAAAAATAAAAATTAACAAGCGAAATAATTTAATATATGGCCTTGCCGTGTTATTAACCATTTTTATCTTCTTGTATGGCCTCTACCGAAATAAGCAAAAACAAAAAATAACACAGCTTCAGCAAACCGTGGAAAAAAACATTTTATTAGCCACCATAGAGGGTGAAGAGAAAGAAAGAGAACGGTTAGCAAACGAGCTACATGACGGCATTGCCTCTACCCTCACAGGCGTTCGATTAAAAATGGAACAAAAAGGTGCTGAAAACAATCTGGAAATCATTGAGCATTTAAAAATTTTACATGAAGATACTAGACGAATTTCACACAACTTAATGCCGCTATCGCTTGCAAATGCGAGTTTAGACGAAGCTATTATCAATTACGCTAATGAAAACACCACTTCGGCTACAAAACTTATAGCCTATTCTTTAAATAACGACGCTTTAGAATTATCACCAATTTACAAAAACTCCTTATATCGTATTTGTCAAGAACTTATTCAAAATGTCTTAAAACATGCTAATGCAACTATTTGCACCATTCAATTAGCACATACAGATAAACGACTTAACATTAGTATTGAAGATGATGGGATAGGATTTAACGTCGCTTCTAATATGAACTCACAAGGATTAAAAAGTATCAAAAAAAGGGTCGAAATTATGGGGGGGACAATTGAAATTGAAAGCACCAATAATGCTGGAACACTAATCAATATCACCATAAATAAGCAAATATGACTGTATTATTTGCAGACGATCATTTTTTAGTACTGGAAGGCTTAAGAGATCTATTGCATAAAAAGTATCAAAATGCATCCGTTTTATTAGCTTCCAACAAGTCTGAGCTGTTTGATCAGTTAAAATCGAAAAAACCTGATTTACTCATTCAAGATTTGAAGTTTGGAAGCGATAATGCCGTAGAATTTATTGATGACATTTACTTACTCATCCCCCAGATTAAAATCTTAATTTTTACATCCATTTCCGATCCTAGTACCATTAACTCAATGGCAAAAAAAACGGAAGGATACATTTTAAAAACAGACCCAGTAGAAACTATTTTGGAAGGCATAGCAAATGTTTTACACGGCGAAAAATACATTAGTCCAAATGCTAAAAAAATAGCAAATGCCTTAATTAACCTGAACAAAGAAGTACACTTTACAAAACGTGAACTAGATGTTATTAGAGAAATAATGAAAGAAATCCCTATCAAAACCATTGCAAAAAATCTTCAGATATCAGATAAGACTGTTGAAATGCATAGAAGTAATATTTTTCTGAAGTTAGAAGTTAACAACATCACAGGCCTCGTAAAAAAAGTGATTGCACTAGGCATATTAGATTAAAAGGTCATACTAGGGAAAACCCTATCCGCATTTTAAGATAGTCCCTTTATCTTTGATAAAACTAAAAATTAATATGATGAAAAAAGCAACTATTCTATTTTTAGGATTAGGACTAATCCTAAATACAGCTTGTCAACGGGAAGGATGTACGGACCCTTTGGCAAATAACTATGAAAAAAAGGCTGATACGGATGATGGCTCATGTGAATACGACCCTTCAGTGATTTCAGAAGAGCTAACAGACGATATCACAACACCCACCACGCTACAAGCTAAAAACTATAAGATTTGTACCGATATTTACGTTAGCTCTGAGCTAACTTTGGTGCCAGGGACGAAACTTATCATGTGTGAAGGTAGTTCCATCACTATTGAAAGTAGTGGATATCTCAACGCAACTGGAACGGCAGAAAAACCAATTGAAATAAAAGGTGAAACAAATACTAAAGGATACTGGGCCGGTATTGCATTTAAATCTAACAATCCAAATAATAAATTAATACATACCACAGTGAGTGACGGTGGAACCTATTGGGGTTGGGAATATGCCACTGTTTACGTGAGTGACAACGCGCAATTAACTGTTGAGAATTCTGCCATTAACAATAGTGATAATTTTGGGTTATTTGTTCAAGATGGAGGACAATTGGCTAGCTTCTCTACAAATTCCTTTGGCAGTAATTCAACTGGTTTAAGCCTAAGAGCTGACCAAGTTTCGAAATTAGATGGCGCTACTAACTATAATAACGGCAACATCTTCGACTACATAGAAGTGAGAACTGGAGACATTTCAGTACCACAGGTATGGCAAGCTACTACTACGCCACTTCTTGTAAACAGTATTGATGTTGAGTCAAGTCTAGAATTACTTCCTGGTACAAAAATCTTGATGGCTGCATCACAAAGTATTGATGTTACCAGTTCTGGTAGCATAAAATCAGTTGGAACAGCAGCAAATCCCATCACCATTAAAGGTAAAGAAATTGCCGCTGGGTACTGGTCAGGTCTTAAAATTGAATCTAACAGTCCAAATAATAAGCTAGCATTTACAACCATTTCAGATGGTGGTGATTATTGGGGTTATGAATATTCAAACATATACGTAAACGGTCGTTTAGACATTGCAAATTGTACAATTGGTAACGCAAATAGTTACGGTATGTATGTAAATTCAGGTGGTTTAATTTTTGCAAACGGCACTGCGCAAACCAATGCAGCAGCTGTTGAAAGTCAAAACACGTTCGTAGGTAATGGTACCGGTGCAGACGCTAATTGTACAAATGGCTGTACAGTATTCTTTGAATAAGAAGTATGCATCATAACATAAAAAAGCATTCAGAAATGAATGCTTTTTTTATTTTAAACTATTATAATTGAAATATTTGGATTGTTTATAAAAAAGGTAATCATAATAGTTAATCAGGCCAACTCCTTTGAAATAAAAGTGCATTATTTCTTCATAAGAATATCCATGCTTTGCCATATTCATAGCGCCTTCTTGACACAATCCTACACCATGCCCGAATCCCCTCCCCTTTAATACGACTTCATTCCCATCTAAATAACAGTCAAACCAAGTGGAACGTAATTTAAAATGAACTCTGATATCCCTCAACGGAATCCCTAATTGTGGGATTTGATAAAACGCATGTCGGTGCTCTTGACGGAAATGATACAATAAATAATTGTAAGCCGAGTCAGATACAGGATACCCAAATTGTTCTGATAAATAAGACTCCCACGTTAAACGTGGAATTCTTTTTTCCCAGGTTGCTTGCCGAGTATGAATGCAAAATGTATCTATAACACTTTTACAATATGGCACTGACCTATTCCATACAAAATCGGCCTCGCTAGTCTGCCCCCCACAGTTAGCAAAAAAGAAGCCATTTGCCAAACCCATTGATTGGTCTATCATTACTATCTGCTTTGTTTCCTCTACTGCCGCTTTAATACTTGGTGTATATATAAGCATGTTATGGTAGGCTTGGCAGTGCACCTGATCACATAAATTAAAATTTTCTTCCCTGTGCTTTCTCAAATGACTCAAAGCATAAGTCCTACTTAACACAGCTTGTACTTTATAATAAGACAAATGCTTTCCGCCACCACCTTCACTTTCAATAACCCCTCCAAGATAATGAGCTATATTAACTCTGTTAATAATTTTCAATCCCCCTTTTTCATCAAGGTAAACAAGCACATTGTTGTAATACTTTCGCTCCTTAATTTTTTGAGGTTTTAAGCCTTGAATTCTAAATGTATGATTTGGTAATGTTTCTTCTATGCTAACAGAATCAAATAACCCTAATTCTCTCACCCCTTGAACCACCAAAATTTTCTGATTTCTACGTTTTAATTGCACCGATTCAGTAGGCAGCATTGTAAAAACCTTTGTACTATCACCAAAAATATTATATGAACCGTTGTGGTATGATATCAATACATCTTGTATCTGGTACCTTCTCAAAATACCAATATCAAGCTGCTGTGCATAAGCGGTCATGGTTGTAAAAAGCCAAAAAAGAAATTGAATTGATTTCACAATACAAAGGTAAAAGTGATTCAAATGTTATTTAAGATTTACAAGCTAAATTATTAACATTTAATATTGGTTTAAGTCATCATCAAATTCTAAGGCCGTAATGACTTAAAAATAAGAGATGCAACCTTTTCAGAAGCACCACCACTCCCTAAAATTTTCTCAAGGGCATGATAGTCCTGTTGCATTGCCTCACTCGACCTAACCATACTTTTCAATTCTTTCACAATGTTCTTAACAGTTAAATCACTTTGAATAAGCTCTTTAACAACAAGCTTTCCCATAATTAAATTCACTAACGAAATGTATTCAACCTTCACCAATTTTTTGGCAATGTGATATGAAATTGTACTGGCTTTGTAACAGACAACTTGAGGTACTTTGAACAAGGCCGTTTCAAGAGTTGCCGTGCCAGAAGTTACTACTGCCAATGATGCTGAGCTGAGCAAATTATAAGTGTCATTTTCTATAATAGCTGCACTGTGGTCACTGACAATATTTTCATAAAATGCCTTGTTTTTATTGGGGGCACCAGCTATTACTATTTGATAGTTTGGAAACTGTTTGGCTGCCTTCAGCATGATAGGTAGTTTCTTCTTAATCTCTTGATTTCTGCTTCCTGGTAAAACTGCCAGTATAGGTTGCTCCGACAAACCATATTTTAATTTAAATTCCGAAGGCTCTGTAGCTTCCGCCTTAAACCTTTTAATAGCGTCCACCAATGGATGCCCTACATAATGAACATCAACATTAAACCTTTCATAAAACGCTTTTTCAAATGGCAAAATTGTGTACATTTCATCAACAACCTTTTTAATTTTATGTACCCTGTTTTGCTTCCATGCCCAAATTTGAGGCGAGACATAGTAATGCACAGGAATTCCTCTGTCTTTAGCAAATTCAGCTATTCGCAAATTGAATCCTGGATAATCAATTAGTATTAAAGCATCTGGTTGAAAAGATTCAATTTGTGCTTTACAGATTCTGAAATTTTTAAGAATTGTTCTAATATTTGCCAATACTTCAACAAATCCCATAAATGCCAGATCATTGATGTGCATTTTAATGTGCGAATCTACTGCAAGCATTCGGTCACCACCCCAAAATTCGAAACTTGCTGTTGAATCAATTTCTTGCAATGCAAGCATTAGATTACTGCCGTGCAAATCACCTGAAGCTTCACCTGATATGATAAAATATTTCAATTCTTGATTTTAAGACAAAAATAAGATTTTAAATCAAGATAGTCGTATGAAAAATCAAATTGAGTACTTAACAGTTTTCTGTGGAAACAAGTTCGGATCTAAGGTGTTTTACCTTTGTTAAATCTCCTATTTTTGAATTATGAATAAATGGCTATTTTTTATATTAGTATTTGTGGCAATACCTCATTTATCATGGGGTCAGGATAAAAAAATTGACCAATTAGAGGTACTGTACAGCCAGCAACACTACACCAAAGTTATTCGAAAATCAAATAAATTATTGGCTATACCAGACTATGACTACAGCGGTATGCCTACTTTTTACAAAAGCTTAGCACAGTTTCAATTATTAGCAAATGAGGACTGGGTAAAGAAACATAAGACAGGACTTAAAGATGCTGTATCACTATATCAATCATTTCTAAGCCACAGTAAGTCTGATATTTATATTAAATCACATTATTTTGAAATTGCAGAATTAAAACAGTTTTTGATAGACCTTGAAAAATGGTATCGTTCTGCAAACAAAATTACAGAAGCTACGGTACTCGACACATTTATACATAAAGAATTACAATCGATAACCCCACATGGCATTAATATTGGCGCACCAATCAGAACGAAAGGTGACAAACCTAGCAAAACTGAAAGTGAAACAGCAAGAATCCGCACAACTGATAACCATAAGCGTTCAGACTATGTGGAAATAAGATCAGAATTGGTTACTTACGCAATGCAATATATTGGTACCCCCTACCAATGGGCGGGAAATTCTCCGAAAGGATTTGATTGTTCAGGTTATATTGGCTATGTTTTTAGTAATTACGGCATTTCTTTACCTCGTTCTGCCGCAGATTTAAAAGCACACTCAGAAAGCATTAAGGAAAAAGATGCCAAGCAAGGTGATCTTGTTTTCTTTAAAACCGGGCATAAAATTACACATGTTGGGCTCATCATTTCAGAACAAGGTGCCCCTTTAAAAATGGTGCACTCTTCTACTAGCCGAGGCATTATAATAACCGACATAGAAACCTCGAAATACTGGCGAGAGAAATATGCTGGTGTAGGAAGAATTATTCCATAAAAAAAGGAACCTACCGGGTTCCTTTAAATTTTAAATTGATTTTAGTTCTGTTACATTTTACTCAAATCAGGTTCTGTTCGTGTAAATGCAGAAATGCCTGTAACATCCATACCTGTTATCAACAAGTGGATATCATGGGTTCCTTCGTAGGTAACAACAGATTCTAAATTGGCCATATGGCGCATAATTGAATATTCATTGGTAATTCCCATACCACCTAAAATTTGCCGTGCTTCACGTGCAATCTTCAAAGCTATGTCAACATTATTTCTTTTCGCCATTGAAATTTGAGCTGATGTGGCGCTGTCGGCATTCTTTAGCTGTCCTAATCGAAAAGTCAGTAACTGTGCTTTTGTAATTTCGGTAATCATTTCAGCTAGTTTCTTCTGTGTTAATTGAAAGGCTGCAATTGGCACACCAAACTGTGTTCTTTCTTTAGCGTATCGCAAAGCTTGGTCATAACAATCCATTGCAGCACCTAGAGCGCCCCATGCAATACCATATCTTGCCGAATCTAAACATCCGAGAGGAGCACCTAAACCTGATTTATTTGGTAATAAATTCTCTTTAGGAACTTTTACATTCTCAAATAATAACTCACCAGTAATTGATGCCCTTAAAGAGTGCTTGCCCTTCATTTCAGGTGCCGAAAAACCATCCATTCCCTTTTCTACAATCAGACCATGGATTCTTCCCTCTTCATTCTTTGCCCATACCACAGCAATATCTGCCAATGGTGCATTTGAAATCCACATTTTTGCCCCGTTTAACAAATAATGGTCGCCCATATCTTTGAAATTAGTGGTCATTCCACCAGGATTTGAACCATGATCAGGCTCTGTTAAACCAAAGCAGCCTAAAAATTCACCCGCGGCTAATTTTGGCAAATATTTTTTTCGTTGCGCTTCGTTACCATATTTGTAGATTGGGTACATAACCAATGAGCTTTGCACAGACGAGGTAGATCTTAATCCAGAATCGCAACGCTCTAACTCTTGCATGATGATACCATATGATATTTGATCTAAACCTGGTCCACCATATTCTTCAGGAATATAAGGACCAAAGGCACCTATTTCTCCAAGTTGCTTTACCAAGTGTTCTGGAAAAGCCGCACGCTCGTAATAATCTTCAATTATCGGTGAAACATTTTGTTTTACCCATGTACGCGTTGCTTCTCTAATCAGTTTGTGCTCTTCTGACAGTAAATCGTCAATGTTATAATAATCAGGATGTGTATATTGGTCAGTAGCCATAATGTTGTTTTTATGCAAATGTATTTATTTTTTCTTTTGATTGCGTTCAAAAATTAGAAGTATAGGATAAATTAAATTGTATTTTTGCGCTATGAATCCAAAAGACTTTGATATAGGTATTCTCAGAGACTATGACAGTCCGTCGAATATC
>JAWWDX010000110.1:0-9122 GCA_033719695.1 Putridiphycobacter sp. | reverse complement strand
CACCTGCTCGCAGTACTGCAAGTCCTTGGTGCAAGCCATCTACTACATTATCATTTTCAAATTTAACTGTAAATGGCTGACCTTTCGCATATGAATTGTCGTACATACCAGCATTTTTACCTGTTTTATAAGTGAAATAATCGAATGTAATCGCTTGATCTTTGATAGGAAGTGGATTTGTTGGATTCCCCATAGTGTACTGATACACCTTTACACCTTCCTCGAGGGTTAATGGTTTTACCTTTTTAACAATTTCTATTTCAACAATGATGTCGGCATTTCTAGGTATTTTACCTAAGTATCCATTTTCGCCGTAGGCCAATTTAGAAGGAATCATAATCCTGCCCTTATCGCCAATACTCATTTGCAATAGGCCTTCTTCCCATCCCTTTATTAGTTGACCAATGCCTAGTTTAAGTGGTAGGGGTTTTCCTGCTTCTCGGTTCGAGTCGTACACTTCTCCTCGTGCCACACGAGCTTCGTAATTAGCTAAAAGTAAATCATTCTTTCCAATAGGATCTTTAGATGTTCTGGTTTCCCATTCAATGCGCAGTCCGTCTTTACCATTCCAAACCATTGGCAATCCTTTCTCGTCAGTAGCTGTGTCTGATTTTATCGGTTTTATTTCTTTTTTTAGATTTATAAAGGCTGAATCTGTTGCCGATAAAGTAGTTGTAGTATCTGTTGCTACCACAGTTGGTTCATTCACGCCTGCAAGTTCACAGCTAACGGTTAGTATGACTATAGAAAGTATGTATAAGATTTTATTCATATGGTCGGTCAATTTTTAGCAATTCAATATCGTAAATAACGGTTTCTAAAGGTGGAATTTGGTCAAGGTCACCTATCAGGCCGTGGGCAATATGACTTGGTAGAATAAATTTAGCTTTTTCTCCCTCAGACATGAGTTGGACACCTTCGTGTATGCCACTTTCAATATCCGATTTTTCAATCATAAAGGATTCCGGATCGCCTCTTTTTGAAGTATAGCAGATTTTATTATTGAGGAGGCTGACCGAGAAATTAACCCAAACAATGTCGCCTACTTGTGGCTTGATCCCCTCAGTTTTTTCGTAAATGAAATACTGTAAGCCAGTACCCGTCTCTTTCATCTTCCAATCGGGGCGGCGACTTAGATATGCTTCAATAGCTTCCGTTTCTTCCTGAGAAAATGTTGAATTCATATTTATTGACGCTTCTTGCGACCATTGTGGTATCGGTTTTTCCACATCATTTTCTGACTGGCAACCCAGTATAAATATTCCTACAGTAATCAGTAAAAAAAGTTTATTATTCATTTGAATTCGTAACGTAATCGGGTAATAAAGTTACTAATTTTTGAATGGCAGCTTCTATAGTGCCTTCAAATTTGCCACCTGCGGCGTATATATGTCCACCACCTTCAAAATGCATTCTGGCCATTTCATTGACGTAGGTTTGACCTTTTGATCTGAACGACATTTTGATATAGCCACTATCTTCTTTAAGAAAGATAGCCATTTTGATGCCCTTAATGGAAAGCGCTTTGTTTACAAGTCCTTCAGTGTCGCCTTTGGTGGCATTGAATTCTCGTAATTCGTCTGCACTTAGGGCAATGTAGGCAACTGGAAGGTTTTGAAGAACCGTGAGCTTTTCAGACATGGCAAAGCCATTTAATTTAATCCGAGAAATGGTATTAACGTCATAAACATTTTCGTGTATGGTGTGGTTTTTTACACCTTTTGTAATTAAATTGGCTATGATTTGGTGTGTTCGAGCTGTGGTTGACGGAAATCGAAAAGATCCAGTATCAGTCATGATACCGCAGTAAATGGGTGTTCCTATGGTTTCATCAATTTTTGACTCTTGGTTTAATGCAGCAATAAATTCATATATTAATTCCGAGGTGGAACTAATTTTAGGAAAGCTAAACAATATGTCAAACGCTTCTTCACAGGGTTTTTGATGATGGTCGATCATGATTTTTTTTGCTTTGGTATTTTCTAGTGCCGCTTGCATATCGCCAACACGAGAAGGGTGATTGTAATCTAAGCAAAAAATAATATCGGCGTCTGCTAACAGCTTTTCAACATTAGCTCTGTCCTCATCAAAAGTCAGAATTTGGTCTGCATCAGTTAGCCATGTGAAAAAATTAGGCATTTTATCAGGATGACAAATAGACACAGTATGTCCTTGTTTTTTTAGGAATTGGTATAAGGATAATGAACTGCCTATACTATCTCCATCAGCAGATTTATGCGCTGTAATGACAATATTAGGCTTGTTTGCAAGCCATTTTTCAATTTCTTGAATTTGTTTAGATTCGAACATTTATAGAATAAAAAAACCGTCTCGGCGGAACCAAGACGGTTTAAAGTTAGTAATTATTAAGTATTAAAATCCTAGTCTTTCTGCTTTTGAATGCTCCAACAGCACACCAACACATACAAAGTCAGAATCTTTAAATTCTTTGGCTTCACTTTTGCCAGAAATAGGAACATTTACTTTAATATATAGTTTTTCCGATTTTTCAACTCTAAACTTATAGAATTGAGCCATGTCTTCAGTTTTGTTATTGAAGATAGAAACTTTTTCTTTAAAGATACGGGGGTTCCCGTTCTTATCTGGACGTCTTACTAATTCTGTATGCAAAATCTCAAAGTTTATTTTTTCAGCATCCTCAACATCAGTACAAGTTGAAATTCTATAAACATAATCGCGGTATGCAATAAAACTCATTTCGTATACCTTTCCTTTTTCAACAGTAGCGTACTTAGACTGGTTATCCATTTCCCATTTCTTCGATTGTTGATCAGCAGGAATGACATCTTTACAAAATTCGTGGACTTTTCTACAGCTCTGTTGTGCTTGAATAGATTGTAAAACAATAAGTCCTAAAAGTGCAATTCCAAAAATAATTTTATGTCTCATTCTTTTTATTTTTGAGTTATTTTATTTCTTAATTCAGTGATTTCGCTTTTAACAGCGTCATATGTTTTTTGATTCATACGATAGCTTCCTCCACTAGCGAAAGTAGGAATATCATTGTCATTTGAAACATTAGAACCATTGGCATTTGTTCCTTCCATATAGTCCATATTCTCTTCAAATACAGATTGTAGCTTTATAATATCACTAAGTGCTTCTGATACTGCTTCAATGTCAGCATATTGCGCGCAAAAATCAATAATTTGGCCTAATACTAAGTGTTGATCTCCAAGTTTTTCAACAATTTCAGAGTTTTCATCAAAATTTTCAATTAGGTTACTGATAATGTACACACTTTCAATGTATCCACCGATAATGATTAAAGATAACTCCTGTCCTTTTTTATTTTCTTCAAGATAAGCATAACTCTCATAATAGGTTTGACTTGAAATGTTAAACAAAGAATCGTAATTCTCTTCATTTTCTTCAATTCTATCTAACAAAGTTTTATCGAACACTTCTGAAATGCCTAAGTCTCCAGCTAAATCTTCAACAGCTTTGGTATATTTCAAAAACTCAATACCATTGTCAAAGCAACTCATATAACCTAAGTCCGCAGAGTACACACCAAAATTTAATGCTTTAGATTTGAGATCTACGTATTTGTCTTTATTTTCTACAGAGTTTATGAGGGACATGTCTAATTCACCTCCAACAGCTTTAATGATTTCAAATAAATCATTCGGCGTAGGAACTGAATAGGAAATTGCCGGCTCGTTAGTTTGTTCCATCTTTGTTGTATCCGCCGTTTCATCTAAATCTAAATCTAAATCTGTTTTAGAATCATTACAGCTTACAAGTCCAATACTGGCCACTAGAAAGAATGAGAATCCTTGTAAAAAGCGTTTTTTCATGAATTATTGTTTGGTTAGGAAACAAATATATAGTTATTTGTCAATTTACGAATAAAAATATTTAAAGATTCTGGAGAAATTCGACGATTCGCCCTTTTGTTTCGACAGAAACATTCGTTAAAGGCAGTCTGACATGATTTTGACAAATATCATAATGAGCTAATACTTCTTTGATGCCAGCTGGATTGCCTTCCGAAAATAAGTGGTCAATTAGCCCATAACATTTATAGTGCAACGCCCTTGATTTTGCCGTGTTATCGGCTAAGCCTTCTGCTACCATTTCTGAGAATAATGCTGGTAGTCCGTTTCCAATAACGGATATGACGCCGTCTCCGCCAAGAGCCACAAAGGGTTGGGTGAGTGCGTCGTCTCCAGATACGACATAGAAATTGTTGGGTTTATTTTCAATTATTTTCATGGCTTGTTCAAGGTTACCACTCGCTTCTTTGACAGCCACAATATTGGGGCAATCATTGGCAAGTCTTAAAACGGTTTCTGGTAGCATATTTGAACTGGTTCTACCCGGAACATTGTATAAGATGATGGGCAGTTTGGAATGTTTAGAAAGTGTTTTAAAATGTTGATAAATACCTTCTTGAGTCGGTTTGTTATAGTATGGTGAAACGGATAGGATGGCATCTACACCTGGTGTGTTAAAACTTGAAAGTGCTTCTGCAACAGCCATGGTATTATTTCCACCAATGCCATATACTATTGGCAGTTTTCCTGCGTTTGCTTTGATGACTGTATCTAAAACTGCTGCTTTCTCTTCAGCTGTTAGGGTGGGCGATTCTCCAGTTGTTCCTTGCACAACCAAATAGTTTACGCCATTGTCAATCAAATAATGGGTCAATTTTTTGAGACCTTCAAAATCAATAGATTTATCTTCTAAAAATGGAGTTACCATGGCAACGCCAACGCCTTTTAAGTTTATCATGTGTTTTTATTTAAAGTCAATAGGTTTAACTGTTTTGCAATAGTATTAATAATCTCTTCAATAGCGGTAGAATTTTTTACTAACAAATCAAAATTGTAGTTGTGTGTTTTGTCAAAAGTTCCAGCTCGTAAATGCGCGATTAGTTTAGTGCTGAAACGGGCTAGCTTAGGATGCTCGCTCAAATCGATTAGTAAATCGAAATCAATAGCCATTAAGTCTTTTAATCGCTCATTTTTTACACGTCCAAAACGAATATCTGATTTGTGAAACGTAAAGTTTTGTCCTGATGAATTATCCTTTTTTTCCGATCTGACTGTCAGAAATGTAAAGATAGCTTTTGGAAAAAGTTGGTGTAGTTGGTTGTGACGAATTTGCTCTGCTTTGTTTATAATAACAAGGACCGTCCTGCATTGGTCAGCTGGCAAAAGAATTATTTTTCTGTCTGGTACATCCATACCTTCTTTCTTTTTTAAAACGCTCATTTAGGCTATCATTTCGGCAAATTCTTGCTCTGTTATTATTTGTATCCCTAAGTTTTTAGCCTTTTCTAATTTGGATGGCCCCATTTTATCACCTGCTACAAGAAAATCTGTTTTTTTAGAGATAGAGCTAGTATTTTTTCCACCGTTAGTTTCAATTAAGACCTTTAATTCTTCTCTAGAAAATAATGTAAAAACACCTGAAATTACGAAAGATTTTCCATCCAGTTTGTCAGTTGTCTCCACATTATCAGTAATTTCGAAAGACAGCCCCGCAATTTTTAATTTCTCAATTTGAAGTTTATTTTCTTCAGAATGAAAATAGGAAATTAAGCTTTCTGCAATTCTATCGCCAATTTCGTCAACGGCAATTAGATCTTCGAATGAGGCGGACATCAACCTGTCGATACTCTTGAAATGATTTGCTAGTTTTTTTGAAACCGTTTCTCCAACATATCTGATGCCAAGTGAAAACAAAACTTTGGCAAATGGAATAGCTTTTGATTTATGGATGTTTTGGATAATATTATTGGCTGATTTATCAGCTATTCTGTCGAGTTCAATGATTTTATCAAAGCTCAAATCATATAAGTCTGCCGGTTTTTGAATAAGTCCTTTTTGATAGAATAGGGCAATGGTTTCGGGACCAATACCATCAATATTCATAGCTTTTCTTGAGATAAAATGTTCAATTTTGCCTAGTATTTGAGTAGGACAGCCAGTTTCGTTTGGGCAATAGTGTTGGGCTTCTTCCTCTTTTCTAATCAAAGCCGTGCCGCAGTCCGGACAATGGGTAATAAAAGTAATAGGCTGGCTGTTCTCCGGTCGTAAAGCAAGGTTAATGCCAACAATTTTAGGAATGATTTCGCCGCCTTTTTCTATGTAAACTGAGTCCCGCTCATGTAAATCTAGTTTTTCAATTTGATCGGCATTGTGCAGTGACGCACGTTTAACAGTTGTACCAGCCAATAAAACCGGCGTTAAATTAGCTACTGGCGTAATGGCGCCTGTTCTACCTACTTGATAAGTGACAGCTTCTAGTCTTGTTTCGGCCTGTTCAGCTTTAAATTTGTAACTAATAGCCCACCTCGGATTTTTTGCGGTGAAGCCGAGCATCTTTTGCGTGTCAAAGTCGTTTACTTTAAACACAATCCCATCAATTTCAAAAGGGAGTTGCTGTCTGTTTATGTCCCAATAATTGATAAAGGCCATCATTTCATCAATTGTTTTTACCTTTTTAATGAAATGATCGTCAGGTTTAGGGATTTTAAATCCCCAATTGGCAGCAGAGGCTACAGTATCGAAATGATTGTCTTTTCCTTCAGTACCATAAATTCCATATAAAAAGCAGTCTAAGCCTCGTTCGGCCACTATTTTTGAATTTTGTAGTTTTAAGGTGCCTGCTGCAGTGTTTCTTGGGTTTGCATAGAGTTCTTCTCCCTTTTCTGCTCTTAGCGCATTGATTTTTTCAAAACTTTTCACAGGTAGAAAAATCTCACCTCTTATTTCAAAATCAAGTGGAAAGTCGCCTGTTAATTGCAAGGGGATTGTTCGGATTGTTCGAACATTTTGCGTTACATTTTCTCCTTTGGTTCCGTCGCCTCTTGTGACTGCCCTGAAGAGTTGCCCATTTTTATATTGGATACCTATGGCTACTCCATCATATTTTAATTCACAAACATAAGTTATCTCATGTTCAATGGTTTTTTTTATTCGGTTAACCCAGTCTATTAGTTCTTCCTTAGAATATGTATTTGCTAATGATAGCATTGGGTATTGGTGAACAACAGTTTCAAAATTTTTAGTGATATCACCTCCTACGCGTTTGGTAGGACTGTTTTCAAGCGCATATTCAGGATGTTCCTGCTCTAATTTTTCTAAGGTCTTTAACAACTGATCAAATTCGAAATCTGATATCGTTGGTTTGTTTAGAACGTAGTAAGCATGGTTATGCGCCGATAATTCTTGTGATAACCTTTCAATTTGCGATTTAATATCCACTATTTTTCAATTTGTGATGCTTTGGATTCAGTTTGCTCCAATTTAATGATTTTCTTTTGATAACGAGATTGTACTAAGTCTACAATAACAAGGGTGATGATGATAAAATAGAAAGTTGTTTTACTCATTGGTTCTATAGGGTTGCCAAAAAGCTTTACATGAGCTAAGTGTCCACCTTCGGTTAATAACATGATACCAACAATAAACAAAACAAATAGGCCTAACACTTCATACATTCTATTTTTTTGTAAGAAACTCGACACTTGATCGGCCATAAAAATCATTATGATACCGCTGACTATGATGGCAATTGACATAAGTGTTACTTCAACAGCAGAATTTCCAATGTGATTTGTTAATGCTATGGCGCTTAATATGGAGTCAAATGAAAATACTAAATTCATAATAACGATTGAAATGACCACAGATTTGGCAGTTTTTTTTGATCCTTCTGTTTTTAAATTAAATTCTTGATGTGAAATCATATGCCAGATTTCCTTAATTGCTGTATACATAATGAATCCGCCTCCAAACAAGACAATTAAACTATGGAAATTAATATCAAATTCTACAGTGTTGGTATGGGCTGCAATAAATGGTGTTTGCAGTCCATTGATAATTGATACTAATATAAATAGCAATACAATTCTCAAGAGGATAGCTATGCCGATTCCCTGTTGGCGAACTTTTTTTTGCTTTTCAGCCGGTGCTTTTTTCGATTCAAGAGAAATATAAAGTAAATTATCAAAGCCTAAAACGGCTTGAAGCATAATTAACATTAATAAGGTAAAAATATTTTCGATTGTGAATAATTCCGCTAGCATGGGTTGTATTTTAAAAATTTCAAAATTAAGTATTCGTTTTTATTTTAGGCTTTTTTGGCACGAGTGATTTCTCTTTTTCCTGGAGGACCGGGTAGGTTATCAACTGAAAAAAGAACAGACTTTAAATCTCTTTTGAATTGTCCTTGGGCGCAGTATGTGATTAAAAATCCTTCACTATTTAAGGCGTCATAGCATTTTTTGAGCTGATTTGGTTGCCATAGTTCAGGCTGAAATTTCGGTCCAAAAGCATCAAAAAAAATGATATCGTAATAGTTGTTGCCAATGTGAAAATCGAGTATATCGCTTTCTATTTTTTTGACTTCAAAATAATCATCTATGATATTGTTTGTGTCCCATTCCAATCTGTGCAATTGTTTGTAAATTGGCAGTAGGTTAGGGTTGTATTGTAGAATGGTTTCGTAAAAGGCAGTTACTTCTGTATTGGTAATAGGATATTTTTCAATGGTGTGGTATTGTATTTTTTTGCCGTGTGTTCTTGCAAATTCATAGGCAAGTATGGCATTTAAACCAGTTCCAAACCCCATTTCAAAAACAGTAAGCCGTGGTTTGTGTTTGATGGCTGCCAAACCATTTTCGATAAATATGTGTGTCGATTCGGTAATGGCACCGTGGCGTGAATGATAGGTTACTTCTGTATTGTCTATTAACAAAGTTTTGGAATTATCTTCAGTGTCAATTACTGTTCTTTTCATGAGATTTTTATCTTTGTTCAATACGTTTCAAAGTTATGACAAGAATTCTTTTTACCGGAACATTATTCGCTATCTTATTAACAACAAGTTGCCAAAAATGTATATCCTGTTCTTATACTTACACAAAAATAGACATTGAATCGACACCTAATGGCGAGATTGAAGTAGAATCGACCGTGTCTGGTAATTTAGAGGATGGTGATTTTACGACCACTAGAGAGCAAGAATGTGTAAAGGGAAGTGAGTCGTTTACAATTGAGTCAGCTTATGAGTTAGAAGCGGCTACTACCGATAAGTTAAACTTTTAATACACCAGTACGGAATATTAAGAGAAATAAGGTTTTATT
>JAWWDX010000109.1:0-9291 GCA_033719695.1 Putridiphycobacter sp. | reverse complement strand
TTTGTGCGATTTGAGCAAGCTTGCGTTCATATTTTGTCCAATTCCAATATCTTACCCCATCAGGTGTAAATTCGTCATCATTTTTTAGTGAATCATTGCTTGGATGAAACAAATTTTCGACATTATAAAACATCAACCTGATGCCAGATGAGTCAATTTGTGGGTTTTGTCCAAATCCAACACGCATTGCCCAGCACAGCAATATTATGCTTAGAATTAATCTCTTCACCATTTAGGATAATTAGTGATCAGGTGTCGACGGCGTATTTGATTTATCGTCAGATGCCTCTTTCAGTTTGGCGCCCACAAGCGTTCCGTTTACAATTTGCTGCTGAAAATCTGCCATTGCACTTGGCGAATGAGGAATAAGAATAGAGCTGTTCTTACCGTTTGCACCTATGTTGTTGAGTGTATCAAAGTACTGTGTTAAGAGTACAAATTGCATTACTTCCTCATGTGTAATGGATTTCAAAGACTTTTGAAAATCTTCAACAGATTCTTTAAACCCCCTCACAATCTCAAGTCGCTGTTGAGCAATTCCTTCTCCCGACAATCGTTTTGATTCAGCATCTGCTTCAGCAGCTTTAACAACCCTAATTTTTGAAGCTTCTGCCTCTTCCATAGTGGCCTCTTTATCTCTTTTAGCAGCATTGATTTTATTCATTGAATCTTTTACACGAGCATCCGGATCAATATCAGTTATTAAAGCCTTCACAATGAAATAGCCATATTCAAACATTGAATCGGCTAAATTTTTGCGCACGGCAATGGCGATATCATCTTTTTTTGCAAACACATCATCCAGTTCCATTTTTGGAACTTCTGCTCTGACGTCGTCAAAAATATAAGATGCAATTTGATGCCTAGCATTGTCTAATGAATAGTATGCATCCCATAATTTTTCGTTCATAACCTGAAACTGAACAGAAACTCTTAAATGCACAAAAACATCATCACGTGTTTTCGTTTCTACATCTACGTCTAGTTGTTGCACGCGCATGTTAATAACACCAGCTTTTGAATCGATAAAAGGGATGATAAACCCTAACCCCGGTCCTGCCATTTTTTGAAATTTACCCAGGCGTTGTATCACATAATAGGTGCGTTCTTGAACTAGAATGACAGATTTAAAAATAAGGACTAAGAGTACCAATCCTCCCACAACATACAGTACTAAATCTTCTTGATTCATAAGGTGTTTTTTTTGTATTTGTGTTAAAGTTACCAAAAAAATAAATACCTTAATACGGAGGCGATTAAAAATGAAAAGCTAACTGTAAAATTGATATTTGCAAATTATATTACATTTGTCAACCAAAATATAAGAAAATGAAAGCATACGTTTTTCCAGGTCAAGGAGCACAGTTTATTGGAATGGGTAAAGATTTATATGAAAATTCTGACCTTGCAAAATCATTATTTGAGAAAGCGAATTCAATTTTAGGTTTTAGTATCACTGAAATAATGTTCAATGGTACTGACGAACAATTAAAAGAAACAAAAGTAACTCAGCCGGCAATATTTTTGCATTCTGTTATTTTAGCAAAAACATTGGGAGCCGATTTTAAACCTGAAATGGTTGCAGGACATTCTCTTGGTGAATTGTCAGCTCTTGTTGCTAATGGTGTCTTAGATTTCGAAGACGGTTTAGTGTTAGTGTCGAAACGCGCCTTAGCTATGCAAAAAGCATGTGAAGCAGTACCATCAACCATGGCTGCCATATTAGGACTAGAAGATGCTATTGTGGAAGAGGTTTGTGCTGGCGTTGATGGTGTTGTTGTTGCAGCAAATTATAATTGTCCTGGCCAATTAGTGATATCGGGTAGTAATGAAGCAATTGATAAGGCTTGCGCAAAATTAACTGAAAAAGGTGCAAAAAGAGCGCTGAAATTACCTGTTGGCGGAGCTTTCCATTCTCCTTTGATGGAACCTGCTCAAGCTGAACTTGCAGAAGCAATTGAAAACACAGAGTTTAAAATGCCAAGCTGTCCAATATATCAGAATGTATCGGCTAGTGCTGTAACTGATCCTTCAGAAATTAAGAAAAATTTGATGGCTCAACTAACAGCACCAGTTAAATGGACACAAACTATGCAACAAATGATTGCAGATGGCTGTACTGAAGTGATTGAAGTTGGACCAGGAAAGGTGTTGCAAGGCTTATTTAAGAAAGTGGATCGTCAATTCCCAGTTTCAAGTGCTGGAATTGCAGTATAAGTGATATTAATTACAATTTTAATAGAAAAATACGTCGACTTTTGTAGAAAATAAATTTAAAAACGAACATATTATGATGGAGATATTAAATCCTAACACCTTGGAAAAAATGATGGCTGAAAATGCTGATATTACAATTATTGATGTGAGAACTGAAGAAGAAATCGCAGAGGGAATGATTGAAGGTGCACATCACATCAACATTTTTAGTCCTGATTTTATGAATAAGATAGATGCTTATGACCGATCTAAAACATACGTAATGGTATGCAGAAGTGGAGCAAGAAGTGGTCAAGCTTGTATGCAAATGATGGGGCTTGGGTTTGAAAAAATCTATAACCTAGAAGGTGGAATGATGAGTTGGCGGGGCACAACTGTTTAACTTGCATTGACATATTTTTAACTGATGCCGCTCAATATATTTTGAGTGGCATTTTTTTGTCAGTTTATAGTTGTATTAATTGATAAATATCATCTACTTTTAGTAAAACTATTTTGATTTATTATTTATATTTGTTCTAAATAAAGACAAATGGTTCTGCCTCTCTCCAAACTAAAATCGAAAATTGTAGCCAAAATTCTATTGGTAGAAAATGAACGCTTAAATATGAAACTGGTAGAGTTGGGCATTATGCCAGGTGTGCAGTTGTCTGTTCAAAATAAAGCACCTTTCAAAGGGCCTTTATCTATTTTAGTAAACGGTACTAAAGTAATTATTAGAAGTTCTGAAGCTGACTTTATATTAGTTGAAACAGATTAAATGGCGGCAGAAACAATAAAAATAGCTTTATTAGGTAATCCCAATATTGGTAAAACCACATTGTTTAACATGTTGTGTGGTCTTAAGCAAAAAACGGGAAATTATCCAGGCGTTACTGTCGATCAAGTTCAAGGTTTTTTATCTCATGAGCATAGGGATTTAGAAATAATTGACCTACCAGGTGTTAATAGTATTTTTCCTGAATCTGAGGATGAAAGAGTAGTCTATCAGTACTTGACCCAAAAAGAGTTACAAAGTCGACCTGATAAAGTGATTGTTGTCGTATCTGCGTTAAATTTTAAACGAAACCTTTATCTTTTTCATCAAATAAATGATTTAGAATTACCAGTTATTTTGGTGGTAAATATGTTGGATGCCGGCAGAAAGCGGGGCATTGAAATCGATCTAGCGAAATTACAATCTGCTGTTAATTGTCCAGTTGTTGGTATTTCAGCAAAAACAGGAGAAGGGATTGATACATTAAAAGCACTACTCATTGATGAAACACCAATTTCACAGGCTAAAGTTGAAAATTACCTGCTAGATATTAATGAAAAAGATTTTTTAGTGGCGAGCACAAAAGATGGTTTTACTAAACCCTATGAATATTTTTTGCATCTTTTATTCACTGAAGCTTCTGAAAAAATAGACTTGCTAACAGCAGGGCAAAAGAATTTGAGACAATTGCGTGTCAATGAATCAATTATTCGCTATAAAAATATAAATTCTTATTTTTCTGATGTATACACAGAGAATAGAACAAAAGCAACAGATATTTCAACCAATTTAGATAAGGTTCTAATGCATCCGTTTTGGGGTTATCTGATATTTTTAGCCATTATGTTTATTGTATTTCAGTCCATTTTTAATTTTGCGGCTATTCCTATGGATTGGATTGATAGTACAACAACAGCTTCTGCTGGTTTAATTGAGCAAACGCTTCCTGAAGGGTATTTTAATAGTTTGCTCACTGAAGGCTTGATTCCTGGAATAGGTGGAGTCCTAATTTTTATTCCGCAAATTGCCATATTGTTCTTTTTCTTTTCAATTCTTGAAGAAACAGGGTACATGACTAGAATTGTATTTTTAATGGACAAACTGATGCAGAGGTTTGGTATGTCAGGCAAAAGCGTGGTTCCTTTGATTTCTGGTATGGCTTGTGCCATTCCAGCTATTATGGCCACACGGACAATTGAAAATCGCAAGGAAAGATTGATCACAATTTTGGTCGCCCCCCTAATGACTTGCTCTGCTCGAATCCCTGTTTACGTCATTCTGATTGCTTTGGTAATACCTGACACTTACTATGGGCCTATTGGTTTACAAGGTATAGTTATGCTGGGGATGTATTTACTAGGTATTTTTTCAGCATTATTTTCAGGCTGGGTGTTTAAGCTATTTCTAAAATTCGAAGAAAAGAGCTATTTGATGATAGAAATGCCTAGGTATTTAATTCCAAGTTTGAGAAATATTGGTATTAGCGTGTGGACCAATTCGTTGGCATTTATTACAAATGCAGGTAAAATAATTGTAGCAACCTCAATCATTTTATTTGTCTTGGCTACAAATGGTGGAGATAAATTTAATGATGCGAGTCAGATCGAAAACATAAATTATCCAGAATTATCCAGTGAAGAATTTGATACTAAAGTAGCAGCGCTTCAACTAGAGAATTCATATTTAGGGGTTATTGGTAAAACTGTTGAGCCAATTATCGAGCCATTGGGGTATGACTGGAAAATTGGTGTGGCCCTGTTGTCGTCACTAGCAGCTAGGGAGGTGTTTGTTGGTACTATGGCCATTATTTACAATATAAATTCGGAAGAGCCTATGACAATCAAAGAAAAAATGCAAAAGGAAAAAAATGGCACAACCGGCATGGCAACTTTTGGATTCGCAACAGGCATAAGCCTTCTACTGTTCTATGCTTTTGCATTGCAATGCTTCAGTACTGTGGCGGTTACGTTTAAAGAAACCAAGTCGTATAAGTGGACCGGAATTCAGTTTGCGTATATGGGAGTTTTAGCCTACTTTGCAGCATTGATCGCGTATCAAATATTAAAATAAAATAATGCAAAATTTAATTGTCTACATATTATTTCTTGGTGCCATAGTCTATTTGTTTTATCAATTTTTTGGCAAAAAGAAATCAAAAAAATCGTGCGGTTCAGAAAGTTGTGGATGCCACTAGAAAGGTAAGCAAAGTTGAAATAGATCTCCTTCTTTTGCTTGAGGAATAGGTTGATTGTAGAAAGAAATGCCACGCCATAACAGAAAGATGCCTACAATAATGAACGACCACATTCTAAATTTTGTGGCATGTTTTGCAAGTTTAGTTTTTAGTTGGTTAGCAGTAAAATAAAAAAGGGTCATTAAAGGCACTGTTCCTAGTCCAAAAAATATCATAAAGACAATACTATTCATAAAGGATTTTTGCGAAAGTGCAATTAATGCTGCCGAATACACCATGGCACAAGGGATAAATCCATTGAGAAAACCGATATAAAAGCTATATTCTATACGGTTTTTATTTAGGGCACTAGCCAATTTGTTTTTGAATTTTATAAGGCCATTAAACAGTTGGTAACCTCTTTTTTCAATAAGATTTAGAACTTGAGGGATGAATGCAAAAACTAATAGTAGTACGCCACTAGCTATGGTTATAATAGATTGAATATTAAAATTATAAACGCTTGCTACAACGAGTCCGAACAAGGCGCCAATTATAATATAGGTTAGTAATTTTCCAAATTGATATAAAAGAATTGAAAGCCATTTCAATTGTCGGTTATTTCCTGTAGGGATCATGAGTGCAATAGGTCCACACATGCCAACACAATGCAAACTTCCAGCTAAACCCAGTATGAAAGCAGACCAAAGCAATTAAAATAAAATTGAAGTTTGATGAAGGTATTCGGCGCCATCTTTTTGACATTCTATTTTAATGTCATATTTACCAGTTAGGAAATTGTCATACTGAATAATTTGAGTTTGATTTCTGTCGAGCTTAATATCAAAAAACTTATCTAACCTTTTATCATCTCTTCTGTAAAACTGAATTCGTCCTGTTGCATCTGATAATTCCTTAGGAAATGTAATCACAATACCTTCTTCAGTTTGATTAACAGTGATTTTATCATTTAATTTCTCATAGTTTTGAGACATCAGTTTTTTATCATTTGTTCGAATTTCTTCTTCATAGAAATCATCTTGAACTAAGTCGGCATTGAGTCCAAAAGTTTGAACAACTATGTAAATTATAAACGACATAAATGCAATGATTGCTAATGTAATGCCGTGTCCCCAATTAAATTTCATACAATATTTATTTAAAAGCCAGGTCCGCTGAAGTTAATTTTCACTTTTTCAATTAATTCGTCACCCGAAGATATAAAAACATTTATAGGAGTTTTAGGTCCCGTTAAATCAAGTTCAGCCATTTTTACTAAAATTTTACGCTTACTTTGTTCTCCAGGTTTAAGTGTGATTGGCCCACCTATTATTTCAATAGTTGCTTTGTCATCTTCCACCATTAATTGAATTGGTAAATCTTCACTGGTCTTATTAATCAAATGTACAGTAAATATATTTGAATATTCATTATTAATTTTTTGATAGGATGTTCCTCTTTCTCGTAAAATAGTGGCTTCAACGTCAGAACGGGTTGCCAGCAAAGTGACTAAAATGCCTAATAATAGAAACATCAGTACAATGTAAGCTTTTGCTCTTCCCGATAAGTTCCATTTATTTCCAGTTTTAATTCCTGCTTCAGAATCATATCGGATGAGGTTTTTTTCTAATCCTACACTTTCCATCATAAAGTCACAGGCATCCATACAGGCCGTACAATTAACACATTCTAGTTGTGTGCCATTGCGAATGTCAATTCCAGTAGGACATACATGTACACATTGACCACAATCAATGCAGTCGCCCTTACCTTCCGCAGCTCGGTCTTCATTCTTTCTAAATTTAGCGCGTCCATTTTTTCCTTCACCCCTTTGGTAGTCATAAGCCACAACTATCGAGTTTTGATCTAAAAGAACGCCCTGAAGTCGGCCATACGGACAAACCGCTATACAAACTTGTTCTCTAAACCATGTGAAAACAGCAAAAAACACAGTTGTAAATGCAAAAATGGCAATCAGTCCGCCAATATGTTCTCTTGGTGGATCAGTAATTGTTTTTATTAATTCATCTGAGCCAATGATGTAGGCCAAGAATATATTCGCAATTGTAAAAGAAATCAACCAGAAAATTCCCCATTTGAGAAGTCTTTTTCTGAGCTTAACGCCTTTCCATGGCATTTTATCTAATTTTTTTTGCTGATTCCAATCGCCATCAATCCAAAATTCAATTCTTCTGAAAATCATTTCCATGAAAATTGTTTGAGGGCAAGCCCAACCGCAAAAAAGTCTACCAAAAACAACAGTAAACACAATTATAAGCACAACCATTGCTATCATTGCAATAGCAAATAAATACGAATCTTCTGGCCAAAAAACTTTACCAAAAATGACAAATTTTCGTTTAATGATGTTTAGCATTAATAGTGGCTCACCACCTATTTTAATAAATGGTGCAGCAAATAAAAAAGCAATTAAACTGTAGGCAAGGACCTGCCTCTTATTAAACCATTTTCCAGATATTTTTTTTGCAAAAACCCAAACCCTTTTACCGTCTTTATCGACAGTTGAAATGGAGTCTCTAAATCTTTCATTTACTGGTTTTTCTTCGGTAGACATAATCTAAAAAATTTTATGTAAAGGTCGTTTTTTAAAACAAAAAAGAGCGTGACAAATCACACTCTTTTTTATGATTTATATTACTTTTTTCACTCAAATATATTCTCTCCTTGTGGCTCTTTTCCACCTTCCGCCTCTGGCAATGAAAGTACGTAGCTTGCAACAGCTTCAATCTTATCACCGCTTAACAAATCTTTCCAAGCGGCCATACCGTTATTGGCGCCTTCTGAAATAGTGTGGAAAACACCCTTTATGTCGCCATTATAAATCCAATTTTTGTCTGTTAGGTTCGGACCAATGCCACCACCACCATTTGCCATATGACAAGCAACACAGTTTGTTTCGTAAATCTTTTTACCTTTTGCTAAATCACCTGCATCTGTCAATAGTTTTGCTGTTTCCTCAGTCACAGAGTTAGGATTAGATGCTTTAAATGCAGCAACTTCTTTTTCTCCTTCAGCCAATTCAGTTAAATATTCATCACCTTGAAGTGGCGCTGCTTTAAACACATGATAAACTGAAAAGTAAATAACTGCCCAAACTATTGTGATATAAAATCCGTATTTCCACCATGGTGGTAAATCATTATCAAGTTCTTGAATACCATCATAATCATGGTCTAATAAAATTGATGCTTCATCTTCAATTTCAACCGCATTTGTCAGGGCTTTATTCCATCTAGAAAACACTGTTTTAGGTGCTCGTACTGGTGCATATTGAGAAAGGGCGCCTTTCATCAGTCCTACAAAGTATAAAATCAACATAATTAAAATGATATCAAGAATCATAAACGCCCAAAAAGCTGAATCTGGAAATGAAATAAATGCAGCACTTGCACCTGCTGCAGTCTCTTGCGCAAAACTTGAAGAGGTAGCACCTAGTCCAAATAAAACAAGTCCTACTTTTGCTGCTTTTTTAGAATTATTAAATCCAAAAACGTTTTTGGTTGAGTTCATGACTGCTATTAAAATCAAAATTAAAATGATTGTAAATAGTAACATAACCGTAAATAACGTTGTTGAAGAAATACCTAAGTCTTCGTATATCGGTCGGTCAATATTTGGTGTTACAACAGCATCCTGTGCCATGCCGAGTTGAGAAAACACCAACGCTAAAAGCAATAAAATGCTTGATTTGATAGAATTTAATCTTTTCATAATATTCATTTTAATCCTCATCAAGAGGCATTTGTTTTAATTCGTTTATCGTTTTTTTATCAGTTTTCACCAAGTACCATATTACACCTACAAAAAAGGCAAGAAATATGACAAGTGAGATAATTGGATAGATTTCAATGCCGTCGATTGAAGTCAAATGTCCTTTAATGTACTTTAACATAGCGCTTAATTTGTAGGTTCAACGTTTTCAGCAACAGCCTTGGTAGCATCTGATCCAAGTCGCTCTAAGTAGGCAATTAGTGCAATTAATTCCATATCTGGTCTTGCTTGCTTTATTTCAGAGTCTTGACTGATAATAGCTTGATAAATCTCTTCTGCTTGAGCTTTTAACAAATCTTCCGCTTTATCCTCAAACCCTGCTTCGTAAGGCACACCTACTTTTCTAAGGGCA
>JAWWDX010000108.1:0-9330 GCA_033719695.1 Putridiphycobacter sp. | reverse complement strand
CGACTTCGGCAGATGCGAACTCGTTTCATTGGAACACCTCAAAATTAATATTTTCTGATAACGAGGCAGAAGTCTCATTGTCATACTCGCCTTGGCTAAGAGGATTGGTAGATGATATTAAATTGTCATACTTGTCAGGCTATAAAAAAATAGGAACAAGACATGCAGTTGGGGGATCTCTAAGATATTTTTCGTTAGGAACAATTATTTTTACCAATAATGTAGGTGCCACAATTGTACCATATAACCCTAATGAATATGAAGTTTTAGGTGGCTATGCATTTAAGTTATCAGATAAAATGTCGGTAGGTATTAACGGAAAATTTATTTTCTCAAACCTAACCGGGCAAATATCAAACGGTACAGCAACCTCTAAGCCAGGTTTAGCAGGCGCAGCTGATTTATCTTGGTCATATGTCAACCCAGAAATACTGTTAGGTGGCTTTAAGTCTCAACTTTCATTTGGAGCAGTTGTCTCTAATTTGGGTAATAAAATGTCATATACCGATAATTCTGATAGAGATTTCATCCCAACAAATTTGCGTCTGGGGACAGCGTTGAAAGTTAATTTTGATTCGTACAATTCAATAACAGCAGCTGTTGATTTTAATAAGTTATTGGTACCAACACTTCCTTTCAGAAATCCTGAAGATCAGTCCGATATTATTTCTGGTAAAGAAAATAACGTGGGTGTGATTGCAGGCGCTTTGCAATCTTTTTATGATGCGCCTGGTCTTTATTACCTTGACGAAAATAATGAGTATGTCGTAGAAAAAAATAGCAAATTAATTGAAGAATTGAGAGAAATAAATATTGGAGGTGGTTTAGAGTATTGGTACAGTGATATTTTAGCCTTTCGTGCTGGCTACTTTCATGAAAGTGCTGTAAAAGGTAATAGAAAGTATTTGACCTTTGGTGCTGGTTTAAAAGCCTATTCATTTGGTTTAAATCTTTCTTATTTGGTATCAGTTACGCAAAACAACCCGCTAGCAAATACAGTTAGATTTTCGCTTAGCTTTAGATTTGGTGATAAAAATAGCACGAAACTAGGCGAAGAGTAATGAACATAAGAACAGGATTTGGTATTGATATTCACCAACTAGCCGAAGGTTACGAATTATTTATAGGTGGCGTTAAAATTCCGTCCAGTTTTGGAGCTGTAGGTCATTCAGATGCCGACGTTTTATTACATGCTATTTGTGATGCTTTATTAGGAGCAGCTAATCTTAGAGATATAGGTTTTCATTTTCCAGATACGGATCCTCAATATAAAGGAATTGATAGTGCAGTCTTATTGAGAAAAACCTATGAATTGGTTTTAGAAAAAGGTTATGTAATTGGTAATATGGATGCTACTGTGCTTCTTGAAAACCCTAAAGTGAATCCACATATCCCTGCCATGCAGTTAAAAATTGCTGAAATATTAAATTGTGACAGAGACGCTATTTCTATTAAAGCGACTAGAGGAGAAAAAATGGGTTATATTGGTGCAGGAGATGGCATTCAGGCGTACTGCACATTGCTGATTTATCAAAAGAAATAGTTACATTAGTAACATGTTGCAAAAACTGATTGGTCTTTTGCTTTTTGTTGCATGCTCGCTGCATAGCGAAGCTCAAGTATATAATTTCCAATACTTAAATAGCAAAAACGGCTTGCCACAATCTCAAGCTTATGCCATAAATTTTGACAAGCGCGCTTATGCATGGATTGGCACACAGGGAGGAGGTATTGCAATTTATGATGGCGAAACCATGCGCTATCTCTCACATGAAAATGGTCTCATCTCCAATCGAGTATACCAATTAAATTATACAGATGGCCAGATGTTTTGTGCGCAAAAAGGGGGGGTGACTGTATTAGGTGACGACTTAGAAATTGTAAAAACAATTCGATTTAGCTCAGTGGATGAAATCGCACTCTGCATTCAAAAACACGGTAATCAGATTTGGGTAGGATCGAATAAAGGCTTATATGTTGTAGAGGAAGATCGTTTTAAGGCGCATAGATATTATGTTGATATTCAAGTTAATTCATTTTTTATTGACGAAGAAAAGAACTTGTGGATTGCTACTAACAAGGGAATTTGGCAAGTAAAAGATCCGTTAAATCATTTGAACCGGTCGAGGGGATTAAAAAACGAAAATATTTGGAAGGTAATCAACTACAAGGGAGGCTGGCTAATTGGTACTTACGGCAATGGCTTGTATTTTTATAGACAGGACAAAATTACGCGTGTAGAAAACACAAATGAATTAAACAGGTCTATTATTCACGATCTAGTTGTGCAAGAAAATAAATTATGGATTGCCACTATGGACAAGGGGTTGTTTCAATTGGATAATGAATCTAATACCTTGACTCAGTTTGGAATTAACCAAGGCCTTTCTAATAATCACACAAGGACACTGATAATAGATCCCTGGGGAAATCTCTGGATTGGAACCAGTGGTGGAGGCGTGTCTATTTTTAATAATTCACCATTTGTTACCTATAATAAATCGAATGGCTTATTTGACAACTATATATACGCAGTCCTAAAAGATAAAAAGAGAAATTTGTGGGTGTCTACACAAGGTTTGGGTGTTCAGAAAATTAACGATTCCTTGTCTGTGCTTTATAATGGTGATAATGGTTTTAAGACCACCAAATCAAAAGCGATTTTTGAGGATTCATATGGTAGAATTTGGATTGGAACAGAAGGAGAGGGCTTATCGGTAATTTGTGAGTCTGTCTCAGGAGATTCAATTTTTAATATCAAACAATCAAATGGCTTAAGTAGTTCATGGGTAAAATGTTTTACTGAAGATAAAAAACGAAATATCATTTACGTCGGCACAAATAACGGCGTTTATTCTTGTCGCAATTTTGAAGAGTGGCCAAATGATTTTCGATTTAACAAACAAGCTGGACCAATTTCCAACAGTAGAATAACAGGACTTGCATACAGTGAAACACAGCAAGCTGTCTTTTTTACTTGTAATGATGGTGCTGGCTATTTTAAAGGAAAACAGATTGTGTTTTTTGATTCATTATTGGCCTTTAGAAATGTCGCTATAAACGATAGTCTTGCTTTTTTTGGTAGTATAGAGCAAGGAGTATTATCTGTAAAAATTAAAAATGACAGCTTGCATCATAAGAAGTGGCTTACGAAGCAGAAAGGTCTTCTGTCTCATAATGTGTATCAATTGCAAATAGATGGGCAATTCTTATGGATTGGAACCGAGAAAGGGTTAACCAAATGGCATATAACCAATGAAACTTATACTCATTTCGGCTATGATGAAGGGTTTGAAGGAGTTGAAACAAATATAAATGCTGCTTTTAAGGACAACGAAGGGCAATTATGGTTTGGTACAACAGATGGTTTATTTGTCTATAATGCTGGAAAAGGTTTCGATAGTCTTCAAAAACTACCGCCTCAAATTTATTTTGATGATATCCAAATTTATTATCAGTCCATCAGTCAAACAGTGTATGCTAATGATTATGAAACAGGGAAGCCCTTGAGGCTTGCCCATACAGACAACCATATTGGCTTTAGTGTAAAGGGTCATCACTTTACATTTCAGAATAAAATTCGATACCGTTGGAAACTTGAAGGTGTAGATAGAGATTGGTCTAAACCTAGTAAAAACAAGACGGTTACCTTTTCAAATCTTCAACCAGGAAATTATAAATTTCTGGTTCAAGGATCAATTGATAATCAATGGTCAATGAAACCACTTGCTGTAACGTTTACAATTCTGACGCCCTTCTGGCAAAAGCCATGGTTTCTGATAAGTTATATCCTTATTGGTGCTTTAGCCATTTTTTTAATCATTTATAGAATTATTAAACGTCAGCAGCAGAAGAACAAAGTCATTATCGAGAAAATTGAACTGGAAAAATCGATACTCGAATTAGAACAGAAAGCATTGCGTTTACAAATGAATCCACATTTTATTTTCAACGTGCTGAACTCAATTCACCACCTTATTATTTTAAATGATTCTGCAAAGGCTCGGTACGCGCTTTCAAAGTTCTCTAAATTGATGAGACAAGTACTCGAAAACTCAAGAGAAAAGCTTATTTCTATAGATGCTGAACTTGATATGCTACAAAACTACATTCAACTTGAAAAACTAACGGGAAGTCTTGACTTTGATTATGTGGTATCAATAGATGATAGTATAGATACTAATGAGCCAATTTTGCCACCACTCCTTGTGCAACCATTTATTGAGAATGCGATCATACATGGCTTTAAAGGAATTAAGTATAAAGGGGTAATTCAACTATCTTTTGACATTGAATCTGATACATACATAGTTTGCACTATTTCTGATAACGGGATTGGTCGTGAAAATGCGAGTAAACAGTCTTCACAAAAGGATCAATATCACAAATCGACCGCTTTGCAGGTTGTTCAAGAGCGCTTGTCTAATTTAAATGAATCAGAAAACAAAAAGAATTTTGAAATAATCGATCAATTTGATGCGCTGGGAAAACCAATAGGAACAGTGGTTATTCTTAGGTTAAAGCTTCCCTAATTCTAATTCTGGGTCCCAATAAACCGACTTGAAATTTTGAATTTGGTCGTTTATTACCACAATGCCCTCTGCTTCTAATAATTCCTGCATTTTGGTTGGGGAAGAAAAATGCATTTTTCCAGTTAGTAGTCCGTTTCTATTCACCACGCGGTGGGCTGGTATTTCTGCAGGTTGAGCGTGAGATGCATTCATAGCCCAGCCAACCAAACGACTAGATTTGGCGGCGCCTAAATATTTTGCGATTGCGCCATAGGAGGTCACTTTTCCAAATGGTATCTCTTTGACCACATCAAAAATATTTTGGTAGAAATCGGCTTGCATTAATTGATTTTAAACTGACAATATTTTATACTATTACCCTTGGCTGAAAAAATTTCTTCGTAATTGGTTTTGATCTTTAATATTTCGGCTTGTTCAGCTGAAATTTTTGGTATTAAATCTTTGTAAATATCCCAAGATTGCTGTAAACAATTATAATTATTCTGTTCTATTTCTTCGAGTGTAAATTCAAATAGTAAATCACTATCTGTTTTTAAATGAATAATACCATTTGGTTGTAATATCTCTCGATACCTTTTGATAAATAGACTACTGGTTAATCTTTTTCTCGGTTTTTCTTTTTGTGGGTCAGAGAAAGTTAGCCAAATTTCGGACACTTCATTTGGTGCAAAAATAGACGTAATAAAATCTATTTTTGTTCTTACGAAACTAACATTTTTAAGTTTTTTTTCACGCACTTCATTTGCGCCGTACCATATACGAGCTCCTTTTATATCGATACCTATATAATTAACTTTGGGATTTAATTTCGCCAAAGCAACGGTGTATTCTCCTTTTCCACAACCGAGCTCAACTACAATTGGATGGTCATTTTTAAAAAAATCCGAATGCCAGTTCCCTTTCATTTCAAAAGCATCAGCCATTACTACCGAAGTATTAGGTTCAAATACAAAGGGCATGGTTTTCATATCAGCAAAATGCTGTAATTTATTTTTTGCCATTTTTAAAGTGCTTGGTTCAATCTGTTCAAAAAAACAGCTACCTCTGTCAATAATTGATGTTTAGGCGAATCTTCACCATTGTTATCGTTTAAATATTGATTGATTGTGAGTAGCGGAGGCATGATTTGCTCCTCAGATAACTGGACTTCGAGGTTTTCAAAAATCGTAAGACACTCCATTGCGGTCATAAAATCTCCATTGACAGCAGTTTCAACTATTTCATTTAAGTAATCTGAATAGTCTAAATTTGAGTTCCAAATTGAACTTAACAGCATCTGTTGCGCGTCAGCAAAGTCATCATTTATCAAGCAATCTACGATAAAGGGTTGAACACCATCTACCTTTAAAGTATTCAGCAATCCTTCAATTTCTGATTTAATTGCATTATTTTTGGTTTCAACATACAGAGATACAAGTGGCTCAATAGCACTTTCATTACCATGTATTTTAAGATCTTGAATGGCTTTAATTTGAGTTTTAGCCTCTGGTTTTGATAAAAGGCTAATTAATTCCAATACCTTTTTACTGGTTTTTTTTGCTTCTGCCATACTAATTGAATGTGAATTTTATGCAAAGATAAAAAAAGAAAAAGCAAACCGATAAGCCGAGTTCTGTAATTTTATTTCTAAAATTCTTTGTCATTTATCTAGGCCCCAAATCACTTTGAGGCTCAATCCATCTACCCTCCAAGATCAACCGGGTAAGTTTCAAGCCTTGGTTTACATGATGTTTCAGCCCATAAGGTTTACCATGCCCCACTAAATCACTTTGTGGGCGGTGCGCTCTTACCGCACCTTTTCACCTTTTCCCTAGCGCACTAAGGTAGTTTAATTTTCTGTGGCACTGTCTGTATCCGAGTTTTCTCGAACCCTTCCCGTTAGGAAGTATGGTACCCTTTGCTGCTCAGACTTTCCTCTTCATTAATGAAGCGACAAAGTAGTTTGCTCTTTCACTGCAAAAGTAGGAGAATTAATGTAAAATAATTTTTTTACTGATTGTTTTTTGGCTGGAGACCACATCAACTATGAAAATGCCTTTGGGCCAGTTTGAACAATCTAACGAAATGGTATTTGTGTTAAGATTAGTTTGACGATAAATGATTTTTCCATCTAATGTGCGGACCGCTATTTGAGTGATGTTATCTATATCTGTTAGATTAATAATTTCACTGGCTGGATTGGGATAAATGTTAATGCCAACATAATTTTTTGTTTCATGTATGCTGGCAACACCATAACTATCTCTAAATTCAACCTTAGAAATGACAGGACCAGCTAGTGAGTTGGTAACATTAATTGTAAAAACAGGCGTTTTCTGATTCTTTGCAATCCATTGATATTGAATTTCAGGTTGTGTTGGAAGAGGAATCCACTGACCACCAGTACCTAAAAAGTCAAAAAATAATGAGTCTGTATAGTTTAGTTCAGCTTTAATGCGAATACAGTCGAATGTGCCAAAAGGTGTTGTAATGGACCCGTAGCCGTCAACAACTGAATTGCGATTTTGGTGGCGCTTGAACTGAGCGTCAAAAGTAGGATTGAGGTCAAAAAATAGGTATGAATTGGATGTCCAAGCATCTTGATAGGTCATTGGGAATTCATATACTACATCAATAGTGTCTGCAGTGATCGGTATAGCTACACCATTTAATTCAGCACCTAAACCTACACGTTCAAATTTTGAGTTGGAAACTTTTTCAAATATAACAGGATTTTGAATGTCAATTGGCAAACCACCCGTTGGTATTGCATTGGCATCAGCTTTCTTAAAATAAGAAGCTTGGTAGGATGGGCTTAAAAAGTTATTGTAGGCAAGCTGATAGATGAAACTAGCCGACGACATTGATAAGAATGTATCAACCTTTTGGCTATCGATTACCACATAAGAAAAGTCCCACGTATAGTTCGCGCCTGTATTTTGATAGTTTATATTTGTATAGTCTGTGACTGTTGAAATTAAAACGGTGTCTGGTCCTGAAATAAAATCACTGGAAGAAACTGTTATTTGCGCTTCTAAACTGCTTTGAAACATCAGACAAAAAACAATTGCGATTAAATTTTTCATTTATTCAATTTTATATTTACACGTGCCCCTTACGTCTGACAATATCTTCTTTTTAGATTTATCCGCATTGTATAAAGTGCCGCTGAAAGAGGTGTCAAATTTAAAAGAAATGGCGTTACTAGTTGGTGATTCTCTAAAATATTCAATGTTCTGAATTGCGAACTTTAAATTTTCATTTTCGCTAGCAAAGGCAGAACTATAGGTTTCATTATTTTCAGTATAGGTAATGATAACCTCTCCAAAATTGTTGGATTGTGTTTCTGATGAGCACGCATTTGTTTCTAATTGCCATTTGACGGTGTTTCCATAAACATAAATGATTTGATTATCTGTACAGGTGTTACCTAAATGATCTGTGATGATATGTGTGATATTGTGCAATCCATTTTCAGTTGTGAACAAACAAGAATAATCTTGGCATAAAGCTACGCCATCAAGAAACCATTGGTGGTTATCGGTTATGTTATCACTTTTAACACTAATGCCATCTAATTTTGTCGCTACTGTAAATGCTGCCGAAAACAAGGTTGGTTCAAACCCATGTTTAATGGTAATTGAATAGGTTTCACTACTTAGTCCTTTAAACCGAACTGGAATTTCAAAAATGCCATAGCCTTCTAGTTCAACTGGTTTATCAGATGTGAAATTATCTTCTTCCTGAAAATATATTAGGGGGGGATTTGGTGGTGACACACTAAAATCTAAATCATAACATCCTGCTTGGTGTACAAGAAACGGGACGAGCTGATCACCTAATTGATATTGATTGAGTTCTTTATATATTTTTTCGGGAGCAAGCACCTCCAGTTTTAGAGCTGTGGAATTGTCTTCATTTGAGAATTCTGAAAAGAATGTTGTTACCCCATTCATGTCAGCTATCCCATGATTCATAAATATTGAAGTATCATTCACTGTATAATCGAAAGATTCATTGTTGATGCTGCCTTCAATTTTGTAGATAGGGAGATTGCTTGCCGCATTTTCAAGGTCAGACTTGATTTTTTTGCAACTGGCAAAAGCAAGCATCAGCAATATGTATAGCAACGTTTTGTTCATCTTTTTAATTCAACCTATATTTTATTCCAAATGAAAGACTTCGATTTTTTATTGGCATTAAGCTCGGGTTTTTTATGTGATTAATTTGGTTCATCAGTCCAAAATCGGCACTGGCAATAATTGAAAATTTAGTGAAAAGATCATATGCTATTTGTCCAACGATTTGGAAATCTGTATTTCGAATAAAATCATTTTTACCCCACTGATAAGGACTCACAGCTGCAATGTCACCGACACGTTCATGGACTTTAATTTTGGACGTAAAATATTGGTCAATACTACCGCCAATTTTGAATCCAAATTTTGGAAATACTTGATATCCTACTAATACTGTGTTTTGAAACTTCACAACATCAGCAAATTCATATCCATACGCTAAATAATTAACAGAACCTGTTCTTTTATAGTTTACAACTGAATGACTGTTAACAAAATTCTCTAAACTTTGGTAGTCAAAACCAGACTGAACGGAGATATTTAGACCACCAAGTTGCTTAATGTTAAATTGTATCCCTAAATCAGCTCCTAACCTATAATTGTAATCTGTTTGATCGCTAAATGTATTGCCAATACCTGATTGCAGAAGGGCATATACTTCCGGTCTGTTTTTGACAATTGGAGCGCTCACTTCAATTAGTCGCCATTCAGGACCAGGTATCATTTTTGGCTTATTTTCT
>JAWWDX010000107.1:0-9400 GCA_033719695.1 Putridiphycobacter sp. | reverse complement strand
CCATGGTTTTATTGATGAGGTGATTGTGCCTGCTGATACCCGTAAAAAGTTAATCCGTTCATTTGAAATTCTAAAAAACAAAGTACAGCATTTACCAAAAAAGAAGCACGGAAATATTCCTTTGTAACCCAATGCGATCAGAAGTCTTAGATTTTTTGAAGTCAAAATCGACTGAACAACAATATGATGAATGCCTAGATTTGATCGATTTGATGGCATCAGTCACAGGTAAGGAACCTAAATTATGGTCTAATGGCTTGATTGGTTTTGGAGAACACCACTACAAGTATGATTCTGGAAGGGAAGGTGATTGGTTTAATATTGGTTTTTCGCCACGTAAGGGAAAGCTATCTATCTATATTGTGGCAGGCTTTAGTATGTTTAAAACTGAATTGGCACAGCTAGGCACCTTTAAAACATCTGTTAGTTGTTTGTACATTAAATCGCTATCAGACATCAACATAGCAGTACTTAAAAAAATCTGTACCAGTGCTAATGAAATAATTCAAAGTCGATATTAACGCAGTGACTTTATCGCCGAAGAGGTCGCCCTTCTGCCCCGCCTGGAGGAGGTCCCTGTGGCTTGGGGGACTGACCTAATTCTTCTCGCGTCATAAAGCCATCTTTATTAAGATCAATTTTATCAAAATCTTCTAAAATCGGGCCAGTTACTTCAAGTTTGGTAAGCATCCCGTCTCTGTTAATATCCATTTTGAATAAATCTTCAATATTTGGTTGAGGCGGTCTTTGAGTCGACTGGGATTTTGGTTTATTATTCGTTGCATTTTCAGCTACCACCTTTTGATTGTTACCCCCAATGTAGCTATGATTATAGTTATGCCCGAATAATATTTAATTGATTTCATTTTTGTTAGTGTTGTCTTCTTATACCTGAGACAAGGAAAAGGACTAATTCCTTCGAGAAAGTATCAATTTTATCAGAAACTTTGAGAACATCAACGAATAATAAATTCTAGTTTTTTTTAAGAGGTTTTGATATTCAACAGCATAATGGTTGTTGATTTTTGTAAAAAATATGACAATGATTACCCGTTTAGTTAGAATCGGACTCTTCAGTTCTATGTTAATTCTTTTGACGATTTTTGCGATCAGTTATTATGTTTCTTGCAGCGCAAAAAATGATGTTTACAGTGAATTAAAACATTTACCATATAATAAGGTTGGCCTATTTTTAGGCACAGGAAAGCATTTAAAAAGTGGCACCGTAAACCTTTATTACCAATACAGAATTGACGCTACTATAGAACTATACAAAGCAGGTAAAATTGATTTTGTGTTGGTGAGTGGTGACAATTCTGTAGCTAATTACGACGAGCCCACTACTATTAAACATGATTTGATAGCAGCTGGTATTCCCGAGAATAAAATTGTGTTAGATTATGCAGGGTTTAGAACCTTTGATTCGGTAGTTCGAAGTAAAAAAATTTTTGGTCTAGATTCTGTTACCATCATTTCACAGCTATTCCATAACGAACGAGCTTTGTTTTTAGCAAATAAGTATAATATAAATGCTGTTGCATATAATGCTAAAGATGTCAACATCAAATATGGTTTTCGAACACAAATGCGCGAAAAATTGGCGCGAGTAAAAATGATGTTAGACTTGTTATTTGGAAAGGAGCCGAGATATTTAGGTGAAAAAGTAGAGATTTGACCAAAAAAAACCCAGACATTGATGGTCTGGGTTAAAAATTGATATCTAAATTGGATTAGCCAATTAAGGCTCTTAACGTTTCTACAAAATCAGCATTAACGTCACCAAATTTATTTAAATAATCTTTATTTGATAATTTAATGACTTCCATAGCTTCTTCACGGCCATAAGTATGGGTAATTTCTACTTTTTTATCTGAGCCATCTGAATTTGGATTTGATTTATAAGTCATGAAAAAATGTTTTACTCTGTCGAGCACCAATGAAGGAATTTCTTCAATGTTCTTCATTTTTCCGTAGGCTTGGTCGTCTTTTAAAACAGCAATAATTTTATCGTCAGCTTCACCACCATCAATCATTCTGAAACCGCCTACTGGTATACAGTCAACTAAAATGTTTCCTCTATCAATGTTTCGTTCCGACAATACAATGATGTCTAAGGGATCACCATCACCAACAATATCTGTTTTACCAGACTGCTTCATACAATAATCTGCTACTAAAGTATCGCAATAGGTTTGTGGCACAAAACCGTATAAAGCAGGTACAATATTAGAATATTTTTGAGGTCTATCAATGATAATGTGCCCGCTAGGTTTATCAATTTCGTATTTTATTTGATCGTTTGAATTTATTTCAATGTAAGCGGTTAACACTTCAGGTGCATTTTCTCCTAGCGTAACACCATGCCATGGGTGAGCTACAAATTTTTGCTCAAACAATTTTACTAGTTTGTTAATTTTAGTCATCTCAATTTCTGTAATAATTCCCGCAAAAATACTATTATTTTTTATTCCAACCATTGCCAGGCTCGAAACCTTCAAAAAGTCACGTCTTTTAAACGTCATTTTTTTACGTTGTTAAGTTGTCCATGTAGTGCCTTCACGGCTATCTTTTATGGTTATGCCAGCGGCTTGCATTTTATCTCTAATTAAATCTGAGGTCGTAAAATCTTTATTGGCTCTAGCGTTTTTTCTAATTTCTAAAACAACTGCCATCACGGCATTAAATTTTTCATTTGACTGTTCAGCCACGACATCCAACCCAAGCACATCAAAAATAAAACCATGCATGGTGCTGGCTAATATCTTTTTGTCAGCTTCAGTTATGGACGCATTGCCGTCGTTTACTGAATTAATATACCTAACGGCATCAAATAAATGGGCAATTAATACTGGGGTGTTAAAATCGTCGTTCATAGCCTCATAAAATGCTGCAATTTTATCTGCTATTATTTCCGAACTCTCCGAACTTGTTTTCAAATCATCTAGTGTTTTCACCGCTGTCATGAGTCTTGTAAATCCCTTCTCAGCAGCATTCAGTGCTGTTGATGAAAAATCAAGTACGCTGCCGTAATGTGCCTGCATCATAAAAAATCTTACCACCATTGGGTGATAGGCTTTTTCAAGCAAATCATTTTCACCTGAAAATAGTTCTCGTGGTAAAAGCGTATTACCAGTTGATTTACTCATTTTTTGACCGTTAAGCGTTAACATATTGGTGTGTAACCAGTAGTTCACAGGCTTTTTGCCAGTTGAAGCTTTACCTTGTGCCACTTCACATTCGTGATGGGGAAATTTTAAATCCATTCCTCCACCATGAATATCAAACTGCTCTCCTAAGTATTTAGTCGACATAGCAGTACATTCCAAATGCCATCCAGGAAAACCGTCGCTCCAAGGTGATGGCCAGCGCATAATGTGCATTGGAGAGGCCTTTTTCCACAGGGCAAAGTCTAAAGGGTTTCGCTTTTCAGATTGTCCATCTAGATCTCTACTTCCTGAAATTAAGTCTTCAATTTTTCTTCCAGACAATTCGCCATAGTTTTCAGTGGCATTGTATTTTTCCACATCAAAGTAAATGGATCCATTGCTTTCATAAGCAAAACCATTATCTATAATACTTTGAATGACTTGTATCTGTTCAATTATATGACCAGTTGCAGTAGGCTCAATAGTTGGTGGATGGGCATTGAAAATACGCATAATATCGTGAAAATCGACAGAATAACGTTGTACAATTTCCATTGGTTCAAGCTGTTCTAATCTTGCTTTTTTTGATATTTTGTCTTCACCTTCATCTGCATCACTTTCCAAATGTCCAGCATCTGTTATGTTTCGAACATAGCGAACTTTGTACCCTAAAAAGCTGAGGTACCGGTATATCATGTCAAATGAAATAAATGTCCGGCAATTCCCCAAATGAACGTCGCTGTACACCGTAGGGCCGCACACATACATCCCTACATACTTTTCGTGAATGGGTTTGAATGTCATTTTTTCACCTGCTAAAGTGTTATATACTTTTAAGTTGCCTTTCATTTTTTTTAGATTGATTTTTCAAAAATAAAAAAACGCCTCGTTATAAGCGAGACGTTTTTCCAATATTATTATTTTAATTTACAATTGACCGTCTGAATGATATTTTCCATTTTTCCACACTTCAATTTTCAATAAAATACCGTCAGCATCATATTTATAAAGTTTGCCATCAAATAATTTTCCTGCTTTGAATTTACCATCTAGCCACAGTTCTTCATTTTCATTATATACTTTATTGTAGCCGTCACGATCGAAGGTTTTTCCTCGCATATTTCCTTTTTCACCACTTGGCCCACCGTTGCCTTCCGCAGCAACTATTGGCTTTTCAACTTTAACCTCTTTAACCTCTCTTTGCTCAACTTTGCCATCTTTGCCATAAGTGATGATTTCTTTTATTTGCCCATCTTCAGTATACCTAACTGCTTTTCCTGTGGCGACACCATTTTTTTTCTCAAATTCGAATTCAATTTGCCCGTTTGGATAATAGTATTTCTGAACACCTTCTTCTAATCCCGCTTCGTTAAAATTCTTTTCTTGAGCTACTTTACCATTGGGATGATAGGTTGTGTAGGTACCACTTTGTTTGCCATCAACAAAAGTGCCTTTTTCACGCACTTTACCGTTTTCATAGAGTTTAGTGTATTCTCCTTTGGGTCTTCCGTCTTTAAATTCACCAATCAGCTTTGGCGTCTTACCATCTTTGAAATACTTGGTCCAAAAACCATTTTTTCGATTGTCGGTGTATTGCCCTTCTTCAATTTTTCCATTTTCAGGGTATCCACTGCTAGGTCTATCTTTACCTTTTATGATCCACTGGCCCTGTTTTCTCCCAAGTTCATCTTTTTTGTTGATTTCACCTTCACCTTCGGCTTGCAATATATGGCTGTAGCCTAAAATTGGATTTGAACGAGAAATCAAATGACTTGAGGTGCATAAAATTCCTAGCAACAAAAGATATTTAGTCATAACAATTAATGGTTGGAAGCCTAAATTAATAATTATTTAACAATTAATTATTAATTTTCGACCAACTATTGTAATGCCGACATCAACCATCTCTTTTAGTCGACCAAAACGTTCTCCAACATAATTTTTATCAATTTTGGCAGGTCAAATTTAGGTTGCCAACCCCAGTCTGCTCTTGCTTCAGTATCATCAATAGATGATGGCCAAGAGTCGGCAATGGCTTGTCTAAAATCTGGATTGTAGGCTATGCGAAAATTAGGAACTTCTTTTTTAATCGCATCACTTATTTCTTTTGGCGTAAATGATATGCCTGAAACATTATAACTTGAACGGATCTTTATTTGTTCTGCGGGGGCTTCCATCAGGTCGATTGTTGCCCTAATTGCATCTGCCATATACATCATGGGTAGACCAGTGTTTTCACTTAAAAAGCAATCATATGTTTCCCCTCTTTTAGCAGAATAAAATATGTCTACAGCATAGTCTGTCGTTCCACCGCCTGGTGGCGAGGTGTAAGAAATCAATCCAGGATACCTAATACTTCTTACATCTACACCATATTTGTCGTGATAGTATTTGCACCACCTTTCACCTGCTTGTTTACTGATACCATAAACAGTAGTAGGTTCCATGATGGTGGTTTGAGGCGTTTTATTTTTAGGTGTTGATGGTCCAAATACTGCAATTGAACTTGGCCAAAACACTTTCTCTATTACTTTGTCTTTTGCTAAATTTAAAACATTGAATAAGCCTTCCATATTGAGCCTCCATGCAAATTCTGGGTTCTTTTCAGCTGTGGCTGAAAGTAGGGCGGCAAGTAGATAGATTTCTTTGATGTTATGTTTTTCAATGATGCGTTTTAAAGCCGACAGATCTAAGATATCAAGCACTTCAAAAGGACCATTTTTTAAGGCTGTATTATTTGATTCTTTTATATCTGCAGCTACTATCGCTTCATTTCCGTATCTATTTCTTAGTTCCAATACTAACTCTGTTCCAATTTGACCAGAGGACCCAACAACAAGAATGTTTTTCATTTTCAATATTTCGCACAAAAATATATTTTATTTTCAATTCTATATCAAAAGCTAGCACCTTGCTTTAAATAAGTTTTATTATATTTGTTTAGCATCCAAAGCAATCACAATGGAAAGTAATTGGACTGGTTTATTGAGTTACTTGCGGTTTCTGATTATCAGGAACCCAGAGTGAATATGATCCTAATTGAAGGAATGATTAGTTCCAATTTAATTCATTTTAACTTAATAAAAAATTATGCCTAGATATCATACATTGGGAAAAATCCCACCTAAACGACATACAACATTTGAAAAACCTGATGGCGGTCTCTACCAAGAAGAGCTTTTTGGTACAGCTGGATTTGTTGGTATGTCGTCATTAATTTATCATTTACATCCACCAACTGTTGTAACAGAAGTAAAACAGTTGGGCGATTTGAGTCCAAAAATTGCGATTGAAAAAAACATGAAAGCATTGAGCTTTAAAGGTTTTTCTTTGCCGCAAGAAGAAGATTACATTAACAGTAGAAAAACGTTATTAGTCAACAATGATTTGCACATTGGATTAGCGGCGCCCAAAAGTTTTTCGAACGATTATTTTTATCGAAACAGTGATGCAGATGAAATGCTGTTTGTACATCAAGGTTCTGGTAAATTTCGGAGCATGTACGGCAATATTGATTTTAAATACGGTGATTATATTATTATTCCACGTGGTACGACCTATCAAATAGATTTTGATACTGATGATAATCGCCTACTATACGTAGAATCGTTCAGTCCTATTGTAACGCCAAAGCGATACCGCAATAATTTCGGTCAACTGCTAGAGCACTCTCCGTTTTGTGAAAGAGATTTTAGGTTGCCAACCGACTTGCAAACGCATGACGAAAAGGGGGAGTTTAAAGTTTTGTCAAAAAAGCAAGGAATGCTGTGGGAATATACACATCAATATCACCCATTTGACGCTGTAGGTTGGGATGGATTCCATTACCCATATGCTTTTTCAATCCACGATTTTGAGCCTATAACGGGAAGAATCCATCAACCACCACCTGTTCATCAGCAGTGGGAAGCTGAAGGCTTTGTTGTATGTTCGTTTGTACCTAGAATGTACGACTATCACCCAAAAGCAATCCCAGCACCTTATCACCACAGTAATATAGATTCTGAAGAGTTATTATATTATGTTGATGGCGACTTTATGAGTAGAAATAATATTGAAAAAGGGCAGATTACATTGCATCCAGGCGGCATCCCTCACGGGCCGCACCCAGGGGCGATTGAAAGAAGTGTGGGAAAAACCCATACTGAAGAATTAGCTGTCATGATCGATCCTTTCAGGCCAATGATGATTACTGAAGAGGCTATGAAATTGGAAGCTGAAGATTATTATAAGAGTTGGATAACAGACTAAACTACCCAAGACTTGACGACTGATGAAGTAAGACTGGACCAGGTTGTGGGAAATTGAAATAAAGGTTTTAGATATAATATTGAAAAGAAATGATTGAGCATAATTTTAAAAAATTGTTGATTTGGCAAGAAAGTATAGCTCTTGTTGTTGACACTTATGCCTTAACTAAAACCTTTCCAGCCAAAGAAAAGTTTGGTTTGATCAGTCAACTTAATAGGTGCGCGGTCTCTATTCCTTCAAATATTACTGAAGGAACCAGTAAAAGTACTGACAAGCATTTTAAAACATATCTTGAAACTGCGCTTGGATCAGCTTTTGAATGGGAGTCACAAGTTATTATATCACACAAATTGAATTATTTTAACGATTCACAATTTGAAGAACTAGAAAAAAAAGTAAATAGAATACAAAATATGATATTTAAATTTAAGGCAAAACTTTAAGTAAGGATATGACTATAAAGAGTTCATATCTTTTTGTCTTTGAAAATAATATAAAGCTAAAAAAACTGATTTAAGTAAAAATATTTCAAGTCATATATCGTATTGTCGTACGTCAAATGATAAGGCTCAATATACTGAAGATCTTAAATCATAAAAACAAAACACAATGAGTAAAAAAGAAGTACAAAACGTAGAATACGGATTAGAAAAAATATTTGAAGGGGCACAAGATTTTTTGCCGCTATTAGGAACAGATTATGTAGAATTTATTGTTGGCAATGCAAAGCAGGCCGCTCATTTTTATAAAACTGCTTTTGGGTTCCAATCGCATGCTTACAAAGGGTTAGAAACTGGGTGTAAAGATTTTGCATCTTATGTTTTAAAGCAAGATAAAATTCGAATTGTACTTACAACACCTTTAAAAGAAGATTCCTGGATGAATGCGCACATTGCCAAACACGGTGATGGTGTGAAAGTTGTGGCATTATGGGTGGAAGACGCCAAAAAATCATGGGAAGAAACCACAAAAAGAGGGGCAAAATCATATATGGAGCCAACTGTTGAAAAAGACGAGCATGGTGAGGTGGTGAGAGCTGGAATCTATACATACGGCGAAACGGTCCACATGTTTGTAGAAAGAAAAAATTACACAGGTTCATTTTTACCCGGGTATGAGAAGTGGGAGTCCGATTATAATCCGGAGCCAGTTGGATTAAAGTTTATTGATCATATGGTTGGAAATGTTGGCTGGAATGAAATGAATACATGGGTAAAATATTACGAAGATGTAATGGGTTTTGTAAACTTTTTATCATTTGACGACAAACAAATCACAACGGAATATTCAGCCTTAATGAGTAAGGTAATGAGTAACGGAAATGGTAGAATTAAGTTTCCAATAAACGAACCTGCCGAAGGGAAGAAGAAATCTCAAATTGAAGAATATATCGATTTTTACAATGGCCCTGGTGTTCAGCATATTGCTGTTGCTACAAACAATATAATTGACACTGTTGCTAAAATGCGAGCAAGAGGTGTGGAGTTTTTATCAACGCCACCAGAAGCTTATTATGAAGCGGTACCAGGAAGACTGCAAGCGCATAATCATAAATTAGGAGAGGATATAGAAAGGCTAAAATCACTGGGAATTATGATAGATGCAGATGAAGAAGGCTATTTATTGCAAATTTTCACCAAGCCGGTGGAAGACAGGCCAACATTGTTTTTTGAAATCATTCAAAGAATGGGTGCCAGAGGATTTGGAGCTGGTAATTTTAAAGCTTTATTTGAGTCTATAGAAAGAGAGCAAGAGAAAAGGGGAACACTGTAAAAAGGTTTAGGGTTATTGGTTTTTAGTTATGAGAAAAAGGGGGGTGCAGTTGCTTTAAAGACTATGACTAGTGGTTTATCTAAAATAGAGAGCTATTGGTTTATGGTTATTGATTTGAGAAGCCTAAAAAACTCATAACTAATCCGCATAACTCCGAAGAAGAAAAAAAATAATGAAAAAATAAACTATAAGCACCATTTTTTAAGCAATAAATTCAGTAATACATATGG
>JAWWDX010000106.1:0-9458 GCA_033719695.1 Putridiphycobacter sp. | reverse complement strand
TGATTAGATAAAGCAAATTTTGAAGAATGAACAGGCAGTACACGTTGGGCATTTAAATCAACAGCAGCTTGTAAAACTTCCTCTGGAGTATGATGAATGTATGGCCAAGCTGGGTTATATTGGCCGTTTTCTAGTACTGCAAGGTCGAACGGACCATACTGGGTGCCAATTGCTTTATAATGGCTATCATACCCACTGTCGCCACCTAAAAAGAGGCTGAAATTTGCTGTCTTTAAAACATAGGACACCCAAAGGGTATTATTTCGGCTAAAGCCCCTACCCGAAAAATGACGAGATGGTTGAACATACAACATAAAATTGTCAGCAATTTGAACGGAATCATACCAATCCTGTTCTACAATTATATCTGTGGAATACCCCCAAAACTCAAAATGTGCTCCTACTCCTAAGCCGCAAATAACCTGATTCACTTTATTTTTCAACTGAATTAACGTACTGTAATCAACATGATCGTAATGGTCGTGTGAAATAAGTAAAAAGTCTATTTCTGGTAAATCTTCAACCCCATAAATATCGGTTCCGTCAAACGATTTCATAGAACCGGGAATCGGTGACGCATTCCCACTGAAAACGGGATCGACAAGGATGCGTTTACCTGCTAATTGCAAGTAGTATGAAGAGTGACCAAACCAAACAAGCACATCCTCCTCTATTGGTATGGAATTTAAGTTGGTTTTAATTGAAGGTATTTTTGATTCAGGTTTTGTTCGCGGATACGCTGTAAAGAGAAAATTATACATGACACCAGCAATTGAATATCCTTCAGCAAAACTAGGCGTATCACTTAAATTTTGAAATTTACCGTTCTTGTAATTTGGTGATTTTTTAATTCGCTCCAGTCGCGGTCCTTCAGGATTCTTCCCAAATTTATTTTGGCGCATGTAGAAAAATACAACAACTGTAAAAAGTAATACAATAAATATGATAGTTACTAACATCCACTTAACAATTTTAAAGATTCTGTTTTTCATCAAACATGCTTGTTTTACATAAAAGTCACAATATTACGGATACATGAAGCTGTAAAACAATAAAAATCCACAGCATGGTTACCACATGCTATGGACAGAGCATAAATTAAAATATTTACAAAGTTTAATTAGCTTTAAACAAGATAGGTTGACTGGAATAATCTTCAGAATCGCCAGCGGCAAATACAACTTTCATTTTGCCATTTCCTTTTTCAACAAGTTTCCAAGTCTGCCCGTTAGCTAAATGCTCAGTTCTAACTTTCACGCGATCTTCATCAATTTTCTCCCAAGTTCCTGTTTGCTTTTGACCAGCCATATCCTGACTAAATGTTCCGTCTTCATTGAAAGATAATAATATTTCAACACCAGCATCTTCAGCATCAGCTCGCCAATTTCCAACCAAATAGTGACTTTTTTGTGTCGTATGAGATTCACTTTCTTCTAACACACTACCACCCTCACTTGAGCAGGCAACTAATAAGATACTAAATAATAATATAGCTATTGTTTTCATTATGTTTTTTTAATTTCTATCGTATAGTAAAAGTCCTAAATATCAATTACAAAAGGCATTATCGTATAGTAAAATACAAATATAGTATTTTTTAAAAACCCAAAAAAAGCATGGAGTACCATTTCATTATTTTCCTTAAAGACTTAATAAATTGATAGAGCTTAGTAAAATCATATTGTACCTTTAAACCTTTTTAGTTTAACTTAGTCATACAGTAAATCTTCAATTATGAAAAGGTCTATTTTACTTTACTTACTCATTTCATTTTTAACTTCAGGAGTTGGACAAAATTTATATTTTCCACCTGTAAATAGTAATCAATGGGACACTATAGGTTTGACAGAATTAGGTTGGTGTGCCGACCAATTACCGCCTCTGTATGATTTTTTAGAAAGTAGTAACACCAAGGCATTTATTGTATTAAAAGATGGTAAAATTGCCATTGAAAAATACTTCGGCACTTTTACACAAGACAGCATATGGTATTGGGCTTCGGCAGGTAAAACCTTAACTGCTTTTATGGTTGGTAAAGCCCAAGAAGAAGGTTTTTTAGAAATTACGGACACCAGTTCAACTTATTTAGGTCAAGGATGGACGAGCTTGTCCGCAGCCCAAGAAGAAAGAATTACCATTCGCCATCAATTGAGTATGACTACAGGCCTAGATGACGGCGTTACTGACCTCAATTGTACAATACCTTCTTGTCTGCAGTACCTAGCAGATCCGGGAACAAGATGGTCGTATCATAACGCGCCATATACCCTTTTGCAAGATGTAGTAGCGGCTGCCACAAATTCAAACTTTAACCTTTACCTAAATACTAAATTAAAAGTGCCCACAGGCATGGATGGCCTATTTGTGCCAGTACCTCCTTATCAGAGTGTTTATTTTTCTAAACCGAGAAGTATGGCGCGGTTTGGTTTATTAATGCTCAATAATGGCAATTGGAATGGGACACAAGTAATGACAGATGTGAACTATTTAAATGAAATGATAACACCGTCTCAGACCATTAATAATTCATATGGTTATTTATGGTGGCTAAATGGGCAATCGTCGTTTATGTTGCCAGGGATACAAATTGCTTTCCCAGGGAATTTAATGCAAAATGCACCAACGGATGTTTACGCAGCCATGGGCAAAAATGGACAAATTTTAAATGTGTCGCCGAGCAACAATTTAATTGTAGTGCGGATGGGAGACTCGCCTGATAACAGCTTTGTTCCAAATTTATTTAACGATACCATTTGGCAAAAATTAAATCCTATCATGTGCGGCACTGCTAGTGAGCCTAGCTATGAAAACAACAACCTCAACTTCTACCCTAACCCAACTAACGGCAACTTAACCATAACTGGCATTGACAAAACAGGTACCCTTAAACTATATAGTATGGATGGTCGTTTACTTTGGAAAAAATTCTTGTCGGATGCGAATAGCTCAATACAAATACCCGACCGCATACCAAGAGGAATATATATCATTAATATCTCGAGCGAAGCTACATCAATAAGCAAAAAAGTGATACTAAAATAGCATTTTACTATTTGCGTACTTATTTTGACAGACTATTCAAAACCTCTATTATTTCCGACGGTTCAGCTCTATTGCGATAATCGGCATCTAAAAAGGCGTATTTAATAACCTTATCTTGTCCAATTATATAAGTTGCAGCCAAAGGCAGTTCATTACTATTGTTACCATTATACTTGCTTAAACCAAATCCATTTTCGTATAAATTACCAACCGCCTCAGTCAATTTAAAAACCACTTTGTATGTGCGCGCAATTCTATTGTCTACATCTGAAAGTACTTGAAAAGCCAATTCATTTTTTTCGGTGGTCGACATGGAACTATCTGGTAATTCTGGTGTGAGGGCCAATAAATTGGCTCCATGCGCCTTGAATTTTGGCAAATTTTCTTGCATGGCATGCAAAGTAATGTTACAATATGGACACCATCCACCTCGATACCACATTAAAATAACGGGACCACTTTCTAGCTCGTTGTATAAATTAACAGCTTCTCCACTGGCATTCGTTAATGTAAAATCAGGTGCTATGTCACCTAATTGAAGGGCATTTTCCACAATCTGACTATCTCTCACCGCCTGCAAACCCTCAGCATATTTTTGTTTCTTATCGTCTGTTGCCGTTTTTTCAAAATTGGCTTTTCTTTCGTCTAAAAGTGATTGTAATGATGGTGTTTTCATAACGTTTGTACTGTCTACCGCTTTCTCGATAATTGTATTATCTAAATTTGTTTTCACTTCATTTTCGCAACCAACTGTTAACAAAGTAGCTGCCACTATAAAGATATTGATGTTTTTCATGATAAACTTTTTTGTAAAACGCAAAAGTAATGTTCTCAAATTAGTAGGAAACATGAGCCTTAAGTAATGGTGAATTTTTTAACAAAATTTGGAAAGAAACGTCTCGGCAGTCTTAATATGTGCCGCTTGTTTTTCTGTTTCCATGCGATTGAAAGAATGAACCATCATGCCCATTCTTGGATTACTACTAAAAAAATCTTGATGTGTACTAATAAAACGCCAGAATAATCCATCCCAAATAGTGGCCCATTCGCCTGTTTTATAATTGCTCATTTTTTTGATATAGTTAGAACCACCGATATAAGGTTTAGTAGCAAAAGTACCGCCATCTGCAAACTGACTCATGCCATAAATATTTGGCACCATCACCCAATCATAAGCATCAATAAATAGTTCCATGAACCACTTATAAACTTCATCAGGATCGAATTCACAGAGCAGCATAAAATTGCCTAAGATCATTAAACGTTCAATATGATGACAATAGCCGGTTCTGAGTACTTTCTTTATCGTATCGTCTACTGGGTCTATCCCTGTTGTACCCTTGTAAAAACTTACTGGAATTTTGCGGGTAAATTGCCAATAATTGCGTGTTCGTGCATAATTTCCCTTGCAAACATACATCCCCCTTATAAACTCTCTCCAGCCAATAATTTGTCGGACAAATCCTTCAGCAGAATTAATGGGAACACCCTCACTTTTGGCAAAACTGAGGCTTTCATTTACAATATAGTCAGGTGTCAATAATCCGCAATTTAATAGGGGTGACAAAATGCTATGGTGTAAAAATGATTCTTCTTTAACTATCGCATCTTCGTAATCGCCAAACTGGTGAAATCGGAATTCTAGAAATTGCCTAAACCAGACTTCCGCCTGTTCAAAATTGATGGGATATAAAGGGTTTTTATCTACTTCTCCGTAATTATTGGAATAGTTATTATGCACATAATCAAACGCCTCACTCCAATAGCTATTAGTGTTAGGATAATGAATAGCAGGCGGTGTTTTTCCTTTCGGGTATTTTTTTCTGTTCTCGGTATCAAAAGTCCATTTACCGCCTTCTGGGTTTTGCTGTTCATCTACTAAAATTGTTCTTTTCTTACGTTCTTGTTTATAAAATGTCGTTTGAAAAAATGATTTTTTTTGCGGTTTAAAGAAATGTGTTAACGCATTAGCTGAATTCAAAAAAAGTGGTGAGTCACACGACTTCAGTTCACTGTTTTTCGTGGCCGTTTTTATATGTTTGGATAACCAATTATCGACCGGATCGACAAAATGAATTTCAGTAAAACCTTTCTCTTCAAGGTGCGGTATCAGTTGACGAACATCTGACAATTGACTATTAGCGTCGATATAATTTACTTGAATTCCTTTTTCTTGTAGGTATGCTTCATAGCCTTTCATGCTGGCACGGTGAAAAGCAATTTTTTGTTTGTGAAATTTGTATTGATTGAAAAACAAATATTCTTCAATTAAGTAGATGTCACCACCTTCAGAAAGGAGGGGGTGGTTGGCCAATAATTGATGCGGAAATATGAGCTTAGCTTTTTTTGTCATGGTGTTTAGATCTGCGGCACCTTTCACTGCAATATTTTACATCATCCCAGTTTTTTGCCCACTTTTTGCGCCAAGTATAAGGCTTTTCGCAAACAATACATATTTTTTGTGGCAAATCACTTTTTTTCATGTTGGTTATCTATTCGAATTAAATATTTACAAACTAAACACCAAAAGGCTTTTCAGAGTAGAGCGCATTTTAAGCCGCAGACCACTCTTTAAACGTTCGCCACACCATTGCCTTAAGCTAAGCGTAATTTTATTGGAATGGTATACCTCACCCTCACAGGCTCTCCTGCTTGCATACCAGGTTGTTCCCATTTGGGCATTTTTTTGATGATGCGTTCACATTCTACTTTCACCGCATCACACAAGCCTCTGATGGCTTTAACATCTGTTACGGATCCGTCTTTTTCAATGACAAATTGCACTAAAGCAGTTCCTTGAACATAATTCTCCCTGGCAAATTTTGGGTACTCAAAATTATCACGAATATAGTAGGCCATCTTAAGGTGCCCACAGTCCTCTGTTTTTATATCTTCACTTTCGTTGCAATTCGAAAATGATGGATTAACTTCATCAAATGCAAATGTTGTCGGGTTATCTTCCGCGAAAATGGTATCTGATCTATAAACACCTTTGTTCACAATGGTTCCAAGCGAATCAAATTGAAAAAAATCACCGTCTCTTTCACCATTTACATACGCATATTTAGCTTCAAGTCTACCCTTGTTGTCATACTCCTGCCAATTTCCCTGTTTCTGGTCATTTTCATACCTTCCGGAATCGCTTAAAATATCAGTCCCGTAGTAATATCGCTTCCAAACACCATGCCTTTTCCCGGCTAAATACGTACCTTCATACACTTTTGATCCGTCGTCGTACCATTCCATTGCAGGTCCATTTTTAACCAATGTCATTTTTGACCTATACGAAATCTGCGCAGTCATGGTTCGTGTTTCTGGATAAAAAGTCCTGACTACATATGTACCATTTCCATCAACTGACACCATGTAATGAAACCAAGACCGTTGTTCTATTTCCCCTTCGTTTAGAAAAGTGGTGTACTTTCCTTCGTAGTATGTAGCTGTATTTTTATAAGGTGATGTTGGTGTATTGTTTGACTGATATTTTTTTGTACTCCCGCAACTAAACAGCAGCAGCGACCAAAGTAGTAAAGCTGTATTCTTCATACTGTAAACTTAATAAAAAACTAATAATTATAACGTTAACTTTTTCACGAACAGATATGCGGTGTTTTAACACGTTCATACATTTTTAAATCTCATCTGCTCCCACATCTAAGGAACTAGCTGTTCTTGCCTGACCGTCGAAATCACTTGCCGGAAAACTATTAGCACCTATTGCTGCATTTACAGCACTTGATGACGTTTTGATGTGAAAATTTCTGCCTACAAAATCAATAAAATCAAGATCGCCAGATGCTGTTATATTGTAAGATTCAGAAAAAGAAGCTGGTGAGAAAATATACGTTGATGCGCCATCTGTTCTGATAAGAATATTTCCAATGATATTTATAGCTACCCCTTCTAAATCAATATTTGTGCCTATAGGTGATTGAGTATGCGAGAGTATGGTGTTAAAGCGAACCAATGCTGACCCAATATGGTTTTCAGAAATGCCATTGCTCGTCAAATTAATGCCTCTTTTACCATTGTCGAAAATAAAATTATTCTCAATAAGCAATGGCTGTCCGTTCCCGGGATGGTCTGAAAAATAACTAATACCATGGTCGGTCGCATTATATAAAATATTTTTTGCAACGGTTCCGTATGTGCGTATACTCACACAATTTCCCTGGTCGTTTAAAATATCGTAAATTGTGTTATTGGTAATGGTAACATTAATACCTTGAAAATAGATACCATGATGGGGCGAACCAAATTGGCTACCAGCATTATTGGTAGCAACTTGATAGATTAGATTACCATCTATGACAGTATTGATGTGGTTTTCGGGTGCTAGAATGCCATTTTGTTCAATATTATAAATTTCATTTCTTGAAATTTTCACATGATTCGACGTTCCGGAATTACGAAACCTGATGGCATCTTCAGAAATATTCTTAAAGATACAATCTTCAATACAAAGGTTGTCAACATCTCTTATTTGTAGACCGTCGCCCTCTATGTCTTCAAAAATACAATTTCTAATAATTGTTCCGTCAAAATCGTGTCCATCAATTAATACTGTGGAATGAAAGGTTTTATTTTCGATAATACCAGGACTCAAAGTTTCGTTCTCTTTCTTTTTTTGGCAAGAGAGAATCGTACTTGTGATTATAATTAAGATTAAAAATTGTTTCATTTACATCAAAAATATGGGATCATCAAAAAATCTTTAAACAATTAGCCCTCTTCTTTTTTCAAATTAACTGTTGGAATACTGACAATTTCGTAGGTTGCAGAAGCGAGTACTACTTTACCGTTCGTTTTCTCAATTTCTCGCCCAATAGCTTCGTTTAGCAGGTGTTTTGTAAGTCTTCGTTTCTTATAATCAACTATGTAGCGCAAATTAAACTCAGTCCAATTATCGGTTAAAGTAATGGCTAAGGTTGGGTCTACTTGCGCATCTTCAATATAATATTTCTCAACGACTTGTTTCCAATCGGCAATTGATTCTTTAACATACTCTGACAAGTGTTCCTGCGCTACCTGTATCACAATTTTCTTCGCTAAATCCATATCTGAGCCATAACGAATGGGTAATTTAAACTCATCCCATACAAAAGGAAAGTCTTGCGAATAGTTGTATACAGGACCTTTAAATACAAAGGCATTAGTAAGCTTCACAATCCTCCCACTGTAATTGTCGCTCGACACCCACTCTCCTATTTCCATCATGGTTGTATAAATACTGTCAATATCAATTACGTCGCCCTTGATGCCATTTATTTGAATCCTATCGCCTGGTTTATATACTTTTACAATAAAAATATAGAATGAACCAGCAATACTTAAAATAAGTTCCTGAAGGGTAATGGTAATACCGGCGGTTAACAATCCAATGGCCAAGCCAAAATCTTTGATACTGCCTGTAAAATATGAAATGGTAATGAGTATTACCAAAACATAACCAATGAGTTCAATGCCTTTTTGTGCCTTGTATTTTACAGCATTATCGGGCAGTTTTTTCATCATATAGCGCCGAAGCCAAGCAATTAAAACAAAAACAAGTACGAGCCAAATAACGTACTTTACTATGTTGGTTAGTCCGCTGTGACTGTCGAACCATATTTTTATTGCTTCTATCATTGGCTATGTTTTGTGTCTCAACTGCATTTTTATTGTATGTGAATACTCAAATTTAACAATTCTTAGAACGCTAAACTACAGAAACCTGGTTTTTAAATATGGATCAATGATATGACAAGATGGGTCTATTTTGAATATGACCAATTTTAAGTTTAGTCAATTTACATGGTTCAAGTCAACTACTGAATCTCTTTAGATAGTGAGGGCAACCAATTCAGTTGTTTTTGGGTTAATTTACCTCTACCAATCATTAAAATGAATTGGGTTTTAGTTTGCACTACCGCAAATAATCTGCGAATTAAGCCTTTCTTTTTTAAACCGAAAACAGCAATACTTCTGTTTCCTTCAGATTTTTCTAACAAAAGTGGATAATTTCCTTTGGCAGAAATGGCTTGCTTTGCATACAGTTTAATTTTTTGTTGATCGCCCCAATAATTTAAATAGCGCAAGGCCGTCATGGCCTTCAGCATTTCAATGGCTTCCGGATAGTCCTCATCAACCATTTTAGCAGCGACTTTCGGTGGCACAATTTTCGCTTCCATTTTATGGTCGTTTTTATGGGCTTTATAATAGTCGTTTATAGGGTGTGCTGCCAGTACATTTGTGACTGCTAATACCAATAGTAGCGTGATGCCAATTCTTATTTTTACTATGTTCATAGGTTAGTTTTTATACGCCTAATAGCATAATCCGTTACAAAGATAAAGTTACGCCTCAATACGTCTGTTTTTACACGGCTGAGTTACAAAATACATCTTGAAAATTTAAAGAAAAGGGTTGGAATTGGC
>JAWWDX010000105.1:0-9503 GCA_033719695.1 Putridiphycobacter sp. | reverse complement strand
GCCAGGATATTCCTCTCAAATATTTCAGCATACCCTGCAAGTGAGGTTACTCCTTCCTGTATTCGTGCACCGCCTGAATCATTAATACCAATAATTGGTGCACCAACATTCATGGCCATATCCATTATTTTACAAATCTTTTGAGCCATGGTTTCTGACAGTGATCCTCCAAAAACTGTAAAATCCTGTGCATAAACATAAACCACACGACCATCAATAGTCCCATGTCCTGTAACCACACCATCAGAGAGGTATTGTTGTTTTTCCAGTCCGAAGTCATGACTGCGGTGGGTCACGAACATATCATATTCCTCAAAACTGCCTTCATCTAATAGTAATTCAATACGCTCACGTGCTGTTAACTTGCCTTTACTATGTTGAGATTTTATTCGTTTTTCACCACCACCTTGTTTAGCGGTGTCAATTTTCGATTGTAATAAATCCAGTTTTGATGTCATATTCCGATTGTAAATGAAAGCCTAAAAATAATCATTATTTATTTTTGAGAGTCCAGATCTAAACAATAAAAAGTCATAATTAGGCCAATATGTAATTTTTGGAACTACTTTTGTTATAGAATTGTCAGATAATTAAGGTAACATGCGCACTATAGCTTTTCTATTTCTTGTTTTATTTTCCCACACGGGAACTGCTCAAATTGAGGCTTCAAAAACCAGTCACGATTTCGGAAATCTATATGCCAATATGCCAACTTATGTCGACTTTACATTTAAAAACACAGGACAATCAAAAGTTTTCCTATTGTCTGTGAATAAACCGCGTGAGGTTTATTATTTATATTCTTCTAAAACAGTTCAGCCCGACAGTTCTGTGACTGTGCGGTTAAAAATTAATGATAATATTAAAGGGCGTTTCAACTACAAAACTGAAGTGTTTTTTAGTAACAGTAATAACCCTTTTGTAATTACCCTTACCGGAAATGTAAAAGAACGTAATAGTAACCCACTAATGGCTTGTCCCGATTTCAATGCCGATCCACCACCCAATGGCTTAGCAGAATTTGAAGTAACCGTAAAGGTGGTAGACAGCATTACGCAAGAACCAATCAGACGAAGTAAGGTTTTCTTTGTAAGCAACGGTGAAATGGTTGCTGTGCACTACACTAATGGAGATGGCATTATTCACGAAACCATTCCTCTTGGTTTGTATTATATTACGGCACAAAAAGATGGATACAATTCAAACTATTTCGACGGCTACTTAAATTTTAAAACGAATTATGTTGAAATAAAACTGCAACAACCTGTGAAAGCATTACCAGATGAAATAGTTGCAAATGAACCAGATCCTATTGCAATTGAAGAACCTGAAATAGTGTTTGAGGAAGAACCAATAGAAATTGTCGTTAACGAAGAGCCAGATGTCATTATCATTGACGAAAACGAACCCACTGAAGTAGTTGAAGTACCTGAAACAACAATTGATTCAAGTCTTGTTCTGCCAGCACTAATTGATACTGGATTTTCATCTAATAAATATGCCCCTAACAACCTTGTATTTATTGTGGATGTTTCTTCATCAATGAATCAGATGGGTAAAATAGAACTATTAAAATTATCAATGATTGAACTGACAAAGTTATTGAGACCTCAAGATCAAGTGTCTGTACTAGCCTATGCTGGAACTGTAAATGTCTTGTTTGAATTGAAAAAAGGAACTGACAAGGAAGAGATTATAGAAAAAATCAAAACCTTAAAAACGGGTGGATACACTGCTGGTGATGAAGCCATAAAAGCAGGAATTAAAATTGCAAAAAAGGGCTATATTGATGGCGGAAACAACCTTGTTTTTATGGTCACTGACGGCGCCTTCAACAAGGGTAGCAAATCCTATATGCGTACCATTCAAATGGCACATGAAACCAAAAACATTAAATTTTCGGTTGTTGGCATCAAAACAGGAGAATACCTCGGTTCACATTTAACATCTGTTGCAGAAAAAGGAGGCGGAACCTACGTTCGTATTATCACCATTGATGACGCCCAAAATAAACTATTTGAAGAGGTAAAACGAACCTCTTTAATCAAAGACTAAAAACTTCTGAATTCTCTGTAAATTGATTCTACTAAACCACGACTTTGTCTTATAGATCTTGCTGTTGAATCGTTGTTTTGGTAAGTTGTAAATACGGTTTGTTCGTTAATAGTATGAAAGGCAGCGTAACCTGTAGTATCTATAATACCAAACGACATAGTAGAGGTTAACAAAGCCCACTCCGGACTGTTTGGGTCTAATATGTTTTTAGACCACATAAACGGATCCGTTGGCAAACCCATTTGATTTAACAAGGTTTTTACTATATCTGCCTGAGACCCGATTTTGTCAATTCTTTTTCCTTTAAATGTATCCTTTAATGCTCCGCCCCAGATCAATAAAGGAATGTGATAAAAACTATCGCTGTAGATATTGCTATTCACATAGTTGGTTTTACCGTGGTCAGCTACAAATACCACTATAGAATGTTCAAATTTCGGTAGCTTTTTAAAAGCTTCCGTAAACAACTTCAATTGATTATCGGCATAAACTAAGCTGTTAACAAAACCTTCCTTATTTTTTGGATGGCTCGGTACGTTTTGCTTTGGAATGTCATACGGTGAATGCGTACTTTGGGTAAAAAGACAGTAAATGAATGGCTCCTGAGCTTTCTTTATTTCAGATAAAAAAAACGGAAACATGGCCTCATCATGTGCTCCTAAATTCCCAGTTGGCTCTATATCTAAATCCTCCTCATCTATAATTCTATCCACACCCATTTCGGTTAAATAGCCCCCAATATTTCCATAAGAGAGCGCTCCTCCAAAAAAATATGCCGACTCGTAACCAAGTGGCTTCAGGATGCTGAAAATGGAAGGTAAACGACGTGCTTTTGCAGATTCAGAAGATATTGAAATGCCAGGAACCGTAGGGTACCCACTAAAAATAGATGTATTTCCAGTTTCAGATGTTCCGGAAGTTGCATAGACATTAGTAAATAGTAGTCCCTCATTACATAACTGATCAAAATTAGGTGTGATCTTGTCGGGGTTTCCCAATGCGCCAACAATTTCACCCGACCAACTTTCAAGTAAAACGAAAACAATATTTGGCCTGTCTTGATTTAAAATTTTTATCGTGTCAGCTGTTTCGTAGTCATATAGCCTGTGGGCCAATTCTTGTGCCTCGGTTTCATTTAATCTATTGTACATACCTTCCAAATCTTTCTTGAAATGTTGAAAAGTCATATGAATGACGTTCCAAATGGAATTAACTGATAAATCGTTTACAATTTGCTTTTTAGAATAATATGCACTTGTTGCGCTAATAGGTATTGGCTGCATCCCCCCTCTTAGCGCCAAGATAAACACAAATGACCCTATTATTAAATAGCTAAAAAAAGCTAAAAAGCGCTTTCCAATTTTAGGTTTATTGAATTCGAATGCTAGATTCAATATTAACCATTTGTACAATAAATAAAAGATAATCAGTTGTAAAACTAGGTAAACGACAAACCAACTGGTGTAAGTAGCTGAACTGGTTCTAAAAACCTCAGAAGGTGTTTCTAAATGGATAAATATTTTAGAAGAGAGCTTTGTTCTCCACTCGTAATATAATACCAATTCACTGCTGTAAATAATGCTAAATATAATGGTAATGAACCAAATAACTCCATGAGTAATTTTAATAAATAAGCCCCGCCATCTAGCCCCTAACAACATAAAAAAGGCGGTAAATACAAACGGAATCCCCATGGCAAAAGCAAAACTAGACAAATCCATGCGAAAGGCATGGAATGGCATGACTAGTAACTCTAGAAAACTGTTCTCAAAATCTGAGTAATAATGGGCAACAAACAATAATCTTTGGGCCGCAAAAAACAATAGCCACACTAAAAGTAAGCGCCCAATAAAACTGATGGTATAACGCACCTATTTTTTAAATTCTACTAACTCACTTACACTTTCTAACTTGCCCTTTTTATCAAACTCTTCAGTTTTTACAATGCCTACTTTGCTACTTATCCACTGGTTACTGCTCGTTGAAGAATTAATAAAGCCAAATCGCATTGTTGTTTTTGATGTAATTTTTGCACAATTAAACGTGCCAGCTTCAGTTGTAATATCTTCAAATTTTTCTACAATACGATCAGTAATATTTACCGTCATATCCATCACTTTCATACCATTCATCATGCCGGTAATATGAACCGAGGCATCTTTTAGTTTTTCGCCTGCATCTAATTCATTTGGAACTTCCATGCCTTCTGTATCGATATCTATTTCTATTCCTTCCATGGTCGAATAAGACTCAGGTAAAAACTGGTCCATACTAAATTTTAATACATTGTTTGTACATTGGTATTCAAAATTAGTTATTTGCTCTTCTTCTTTTTTTCCATCTACACTCAAAATGCCTTGCATTTTATAAATAAGACCTCCTTCAGCAGGCAGCGCTTCCAACACTTTCATTGTGCTTCTTGATGTCTCTTTACCTTTTTTATCCATATTTTTCATGGTCCATTCCATGCCAACAGAGATAGGAAAGTATGTATTACAATTATCTGAATAGGCATTTACATTCGACGAGAAGCTAAAGGCAAAAAGCCCTACAAAAAACAATACTATTTTCGCGATTTTCATAAACTTTGTTATTATTCTTCACAAATGTGAAGATTGTTGTTTTAAAATTAACTAATTAAGGCAATATATTCCTATTTTTGTAGGAACAAAGCAAAAATAACAATAAAAATGATCGAAACGAGCACAGAAATATCAGAAATCATCAAAACGTTAGGGATAGACAATTTAAATCATGGTGCCTCAACCGGTGTTAACTGGCTAAATACCAAAGGAGAAAAAATTGATTCAATTTCACCTGTAGATGGTGAACGGATAGCGTCAGTGAATGCAGCAACAGCAGATGATTACGAATTGCTAATTCAAAAATCACAAACTGCATTCCAAGAATGGCGACTCGTACCAGCGCCTAAACGAGGTGAAATTGTACGTCAATTAGGGCTAAAGTTACGTGAATATAAAGAACCATTAGGGAAATTAGTTTCTTATGAAATGGGGAAGTCGTACCAAGAAGGACTGGGTGAAGTACAGGAAATGATTGATATTTGTGACTTTGCAGTTGGATTGTCTCGTCAATTAAATGGCTCAACATTACATTCTGAAAGAGAAGCCCACAGAATGTACGATCAATATCACCCATTGGGAATAGTGGGCATCATTTCCGCTTTTAATTTTCCAGTGGCTGTGTGGTGCTGGAATACAGCATTAGCATGGATATGCGGAGACGTCTGTATTTGGAAACCGTCTGAAAAAACACCATTAACAGCCATAGCTTGTCAAAAAATAGCAGCTTCAGTTTTTGAAAACAATAATGTACCAGAAGGTGTTTCGACCTTAATCGTAGGAGATGCCAAAATTGGACAATTAATGACCGCTGATAAACGCGTTCCTCTGGTATCAGCAACTGGTTCAACACGAATGGGTAGAGCTGTTGGAGAGGCAGTGGCCAAAAGATTAGGTAAATCATTATTGGAGTTAGGCGGTAATAATGCTGTAATCATTGCACCTTCAGCAGACTTAAAACTAGTAATTCCAGGTGTTGTATTTGGCGCTGTGGGTACAAGTGGTCAACGTTGCACATCAACACGACGATTAATTATACATGAGTCGATTTATGAAAATGTAAAATCAATTTTAGTGAATGCTTACAAGCAAATTAGAATAGGTAATCCGCTAGACGAGCATTTTCATATGGGGCCATTAATTGACAGAGATGCAGTTAATACTTATTTAAACGCTATTAAAAAGGTAAAAGCAGAGGGAGGAAAAGTATTAGTGGAAGGTGAAGCTTTGAGTGGACCAGGATTCGAGTCTGGTTGCTACGTAAGTCCAACTATTGCAGAAGTAGAAAATTCCTACGAAATTGTACAAGAAGAGACCTTTGCACCTTTACTGTATCTCATAAAATACTCAGGTGAATTAGATAATGCAATTGCCATTCAAAATGGTGTAAACCAAGGCCTATCGTCATCTGTGTTTACAAATAATTTAAGAGAAGCTGAATTATTTTTATCGCAAGCTGGATCTGATTGCGGTATTGCCAATGTGAATATTGGTACTTCAGGGGCCGAAATAGGTGGTGCATTCGGTGGTGAAAAAGATACAGGTGGTGGACGAGAATCTGGATCAGATGCTTGGAAAGTGTATATGAGAAGACAAACAAATACCATCAATTATTCAAGTGCATTACCGCTCGCTCAAGGTATTAAATTCGATTTTTAAATAGTAGATCACAACAACGAATAAGGCCATTACAAAATGTAATGGCCTTATTTTTTTATATTAACTTTACCCACTCAATATCTGTATGAAAGTTTTAGCCATTATTCCTGCACGCTACGCCTCTTCTCGTTTTCCAGGTAAGCCATTGATTGATATTAAAGGAAAACCAATGATTCAAAGGGTTTTTGAACAGGTGAAAAAATCGACCATGGTCACAGATGTAATTGTAGCAACCGACGACCAAAGAATATTTAAAGCCGTCGAACATTTTGGTGGTAAGGTTATGATGACTGCAACACATCATCAGACAGGAACTGCCCGCTGTGGCGAGGTTATCGAATCGTATCCAAATTATGATGTAATCATTAATGTACAAGGTGATGAACCTTTAGTACAACCCTCACAAATTGATGCTGTTCTCAGTCTATTTTCCGACAAAAGCATTAAAATTGGCACCTTAGTAAAAGCCATCAGAACTGAATCCGAATTATTTAATTCGAATAGAGTAAAAGTTGTTCTGAATGCAAAGGAACAAGCCTTGTATTTCAGCCGCCAACCCATACCCTACCAAACTAGCCTACCAAACAATGAGTGGTTAACTGCCGCTAAGTTTTGGAAGCATATTGGTATCTACGCTTGGACTAAAACTACGCTTGAAACCATCATTGATTTAGAGCCTACAGAATTGGAAATTCAGGAATCTTTAGAACAATTGCGGTGGCTATATCATGGTTTACCTATACAAACCGTGGAAACAGAAATTGAAACACCTAATATTGATGTGCCTGAAGATTTAGAAAAAGTACTAGCAGTTTTAAATAGATAAATATATTGCTCATTTAATTTTGTTTAATATCTTTGCGTCAAACTTAAACAAAATGAAATTTTTGCTGATATCATTAGCTCTCCTGGCGTCAATTATTTCTGTTGCCCAAAGCAATGGCATTATTAAAGGTCGGATATACAATGAATTGACAAACGAAGCCATTCCTTTTGCGAAGTGTGTTTTGCTAGATACCGACAAAGGAACAGTTTCAAATATAAACGGTGAATTTTCAATAACTGGTTTATCACCTGGCTTTTACAATCTAGAGATTAGTTATATTGGCTTTCAGAAAAGACTCATTCAAGAACTGAATGTCAGTAATGTGAAACCCATAACTCTTGAAATTGGTTTGCAAGAAATTTCTGATAGTTTAAATGTTGTGGAAGTAAGGGCCGATCCGTATCGCGAAAATAATGAAAGTCCAATCAGTTTAATAAACATCAGTGCCGAAGAGATTTTAAGAAACCCAGGTGGAAACCGTGATATCTCTCGAGTTTTACAATCCTTCCCTGGCGTAGGAGCCACTGTAGCATTTAGAAATGACATTTTAGTAAGAGGTGGAGCGCCAAGTGAAAACCGATTTTTTCTAGATGGCATTGAAGTGCCAAATATCAATCACTTTGCAACACAAGGATCGTCAGGAGGACCAGTAGGTTTAATAAATGTTAATTTTATAAGGGAGGTTGAGTTTTATTCAAGTGCCTTTCCGGCTGACAATGGCAATTCACTGAGCTCTGTTATTCGATTTAATCAAAAAGAAGGAAGTTTCGATCAGTTTAATGGTACCTTAACCTTAGGCTTTAGCGACTTGGGAGTGACCTTAGAAGGACCTTTTGGCAAAAATAAGAAATCATCCTATCTGTTTTCTGCACGCCGGTCTTACCTTGAATTACTATTTCAGGCATTGGCGCTACCTTTCCTGCCTGCATACAATGATTTTCAATATAAACATACATACAAAATCAATGAAAAGAATAAGCTTGTTGTCATTGGGTTAGGAGCAATTGACCAATTTAGTCTAAATGACTCTGTTAATGATAAAATAGACGATCCCGACCAAATTGAACGAAACAAATATATTTTGGGTAATTTACCAGTCAGTACACAATGGAATTACACCATTGGAGCAAAATGGACCAGGTATGCGAAGAATGGCTTTCAGAATTTAGTGCTTAGTAGAAATATGCTGAATAACAAATCAATAAAATATCAAGATAATATTGAAATACCAGCCAACAAACTACTAGATTTTGTGAGTCGTGAAATGGAAAATAAAATGCGCTATGAACACTCTTTGAAGTACAAAGGCTTTAGCTTTAAATATGGTGCGGGTATAGAAACAGGGAGGTATACTGTTAGTACTTTTAATAAAGTTGCAATTAATGGTGTTGTGCAAACACTGAATTTTCAATCGGAAATTGATATTCTAAAGTATGCAGCCTTCTTCCAAACCAGTAAAAGTTTACTTAAAAACCGATTGACATTATCGTTAGGTTTACGGACGGATGCCAATAATTATTCAGACGATATGAGTAATTTATTGGAACAGTTTTCACCACGACTATCCGGTTCTTTTGCGTTGAATGATAGATGGAAAATAAATGCAAATATTGGTCGGTATTATCAACTACCAGCATACACAGTACTGGGATACCGCGACGAAGCAGGAAACCTAGTTAATAAAAACAACAACATCACATATATCAGGGCTGACCATATAGTAGCTGGACTTGAATATCGTCCATCAACCTTTAGCAAAATTACGCTTGAGGGATTTTATAAAAAATATAGTAACTATCCCTTTCTGTTAAACAAAGGTATTTCACTAGCAAATTTAGGAGCCGATTTTGGTGTAGTAGGCAATGAACCAACAAACTCGCAGTCAGAAGGACTGACATACGGAGTAGAATTCTTTGCGCAACAAAAGCTCCGTAAAAACTTTTTTGGTCTTGTCTCATACACTTTTGTAGTGTCAGAATTTACAGATGTGACAGGTGAACTAGTACCATCAGCATGGGATGTTAGACATATCGCTTCCGTTTCGGCAGGAAGAAAATTCAAAAAGGACTGGCAAATTGGTTTAAAATTTCGATTTTCTGGTGGTACACCTTATACACCAGTAGATACTGAGCTATCATCTCAAATTGATGTATGGAACGTCACGCAACAAGGTATTTTAGATTTTTCTCAACTCAACTCATTGCGACTAGGTCCTAATCATGGATTAGACATAAGAATTGACAAAAAGTGGTATTTGAAAAAAACAACCCTTAATGCATATGTAGATATTCAAAATATCTATGGTTTCCAAGCTGAACAACCACCATTTTTTAACGTTGTAAAGGACGAAAACGACCAACCCATAGTAAACCCCATGATGC
>JAWWDX010000104.1:0-9594 GCA_033719695.1 Putridiphycobacter sp. | reverse complement strand
TGAAAAAAAACATGGGTAGTAAAGACAAATTAATTAGAACACTGGTAGCAGTTGTAATTGCAATATTGTATTTTACAAATATCATTACTGGTACGCTTGCTATTGTATTGGCCATTCTTGCCATTATATTCTTACTGACGAGTTTAGTGAATTTTTGCCCCTTATACACCCTATTTGGTGTAAACACATGCAAAACAAAAGAATAAAGCAAGCTGCATAACGCTATCATTTGTACAAAAGCCGCTAATAGAAGATACGCAAGCGATTGGCTCAGTATAAATATCTAGTTTTTCACCTACAGTTATAGTGGGATTGATATGTTATGTGAAAATTCATCTCAACTTTACAGATGATGATATTGATACACAAAATACTTATAAATGCTAAAATACATTGGCACTATTTCTATTGTTGGTACTGATAGATTTAGTATGATTAATAACCGACCTAGATTCAACCAACCAATGACACAAATATGCAAGATATTTAGTCAATTTACTACTTGCTAACAATATACAATAACTCCGTTTTTGGAATTCTATACCGTTCGAAAACTTCTGAAGGAAGTTCTTTAGAAAAATCTACAATATCCACCTTAAATCCAGCTTCTTCAAGCCGTTTAGGATAATTTAATCCATAGAGTCGCACGTGGTCGTATTGCCAAAAATGCTTTTCTCTTTCCTCGGGTGTTGTGATAGACCAGTCTTCATAGGTTTCAGTTCTTGAGCTATCAATTGGTACTTGCATGATTCCCCAACCGCCTGGCTTCATAATTCTGTATAATTCTTTCATGCATTGCAAGTCATCTTTTACATGCTCCATGACATGATTACAAAATATGACTTCGTATTGGTTGTCTTCTAAAGGAATATCATGTAAATCGAAGTGTAAATCAGCAATTGGCGACAATAAGTCACCTGTTGTATAATCTAAATTAGGTTGTTTTTTAAATTTGCCATGAAAACATTGCTCTGGTGCAATATGCATTACCTTTAAGTTCGGCTTCGTAAAGAAGTCTGATTTTTGCTTTAAGTATAACCACATCACTCGGTGACGTTCTAAAGTAAGGTCATATGGACATAAAACGTTGTCGCGGTGCGCAACTTTCGATCCATATGAAAGAAATTTACGAAACTTCTTTTCACATACTGGACACTCTACCTTATCGCCTTTATAGACAAGAGGAGCAAACACTCTAAAAACGTAACTTAATCTTATAAGCCAAGGTCTCGGAATAGTATTGAGGAGGTATTTATACAGCTTTTTCATTGCATTATTTTCGACGACGAATATAATAAATAAAATACGCTCTGGTTAATAGATTTGAGAATACAAGCTATTGTTTAACAATTTTATATTCAGACTTCGCATAGTTACTGGTCAATTCCAGGATGTAGACCCCTGCTGGTATTTTTCTACCTTTTAGTATTTCTATTTGCTCGTTGAGTGAAATAGGTGAACTTGGAACAATGGTACGACCTGAAATGTCTGTTAATGTATAATGAACTGCAGGCACACATTGTTGTGTCAAGGTGACAAAAATTTCATTTGTAACTACAGGATTAGGGTACACATCTGCAACAATGCAAACTGAGTCGGTTATAACTGTACTGGTATCTTGAGGCTCCTGATTTTCTACTGAATCAACTTCCAACTTTATTTCCGCTAATCCTGCACAGGCCGATCCATAAGTTGTATTAGCGGTTATTAGTAAAAACTTTGCCTGTTTTCCATTAAAATTTAAAACAGCTTCTCCTTCGTATGTATTTTCACCTGTACCTTGATTTAAAGTTATTTCTCCATACTCTTCCCATGTTACGCCATCCAAGGAATAATCGACATGAGCAGTTTGAATGCCATAACTAAGGAATTTAGGCGCATTCACATTCCATATATTTAAATTATACATTTCCATGACCGTTCCAAAATCGTACAAAATCCAATGTGACTCAGGTCTAGTTTCATTAGGATTCTCAGTTTTTTCACAAGAAATCCAACCATCATACCAAGCTGTACTGTGTCTATCAGGAAAACACTGACTTGTTCCGTTAAAAATGGTGGTGAAACTTAAAACGATATATAGTAATACTTTTTTCATTACATGGTTAAAAAGCCGATTGGCGGATTACTTGTTGATAATGTACTTAAATTGTGAAAATTCCCCAAATTAGGGAAAATTGTAGGTAAATCGCTAGGTGTAAGGCCATACCACAAAGCTAATTCTGCAAAAAGAGAATCCGTTGCTGTTGTTGGCACCACCACTCCTCCATCCAAGTACTGTGGCCCTCCAATTTGCAAGGTTGGATACGTACCGTAAATTTGATTACCCAATACATCTCCTCCCATTACCATAGCGTTTCCACCCCAGGCATGATCACTTCCATTTCCATTGGAAGTTAAAGTTCTGGCAAATTCAGAACCAACAAAAGTGGTTACATCATTAAACATTCCTAATTCATCAAGTGCAGACTTAAACTCCACCATTGCATTATCTATTTGAGTCATGGCACTCGCCTGTCTACTTAACAAATCGTCGTGATGATCCCATCCGCCGTGTCGCACAAAGAAAATTTGCCGTTCAAAACCTAGTGTGTTTCTAGCCGCAATTGTTTTTGCCACCATTTCTAATTCTTGTGAAATGTTGCTTGATGAAAAATTTGTAGTAAACGGTGGTAATGCATCAATTGCTTGTTTAAATTCAATTCCAGCTTCTAACGACTGCTTAAAAGTATCAGCATATGTTTTTTTGAAAGGGTCTTGATAATTGTGATACAATAAACTATCGGTTAATTCACGTCTTGCTTCGTTATTCCCCCAGGTATCATAATAGTAGAATGGCAATTCAGGTCCGTTTTTATTCATACTAAACTCAACCGTATTGTTGCCATATTGAAATAAGTTTGAACCCGCCAATGAAATATTCATTGAAATGTTCTGGTTGACATTTGTAGCACCAATTAAATCGGCAATTTGTCCTCCCCACCCCTTGTTGGTACGCATGTGCGGATGTGCTGTTTGCCAGTGATTGTACTGATCGAGATGTGAAAAAAGACCCAGTGGAATGGGTACTGAACCATTTTGATATTGCGCAACGGTAGTTGGTTCTATCAGTGTTCCAATATTGGCTAGCATAGCTGCGTCACCATTATTAAAGAGTTGTTGCATCCCCGCTAAACTAGGGTGTAATCCGTAGTCATTAGATGAAATACCTAGTAAATCATTTTGAGGAATAGCCAAATTCGAACGGGTTGTTGCATAATGGCCGTACTCTGTGTTCGATTTAGGCGCCAACATATTATATGAATCGTTACCACCATGTAAAAAGACGAAAACTAACGCTTTATAATTGCCAAAAGGCAATACCGGCGGTGCACTCATTAAAGCATTCAACGCCTTTAATTGCACCATTGCTGAGGCAGGAGCAGACAACCCTAAGGCAGCTAAACTGGCTGCTTTAATAAAACGTCTTCGCGATTGTGTCATTTTCTCCTTCATGCACTGTTATTTTAATACAACAAAATCGGGACTTATTAACACTAAATAAGTGGCCAATCGTATTTTACTGTCTAGGTCCGACAGTGAATTCGTATATTCTTCAAATTTATTTTTAACTATAGTTCGGGTATGGTCAGACATTTGTCCATTACATAAGTACACGTCTAAATAATCCATTAGCGCATCAGTGTCCTTTACAATTTCATTTAAACCACTTAAGTTACTTGGTGTAATATGACTTTCTATTGCGTCAGAAGTCCACGTTAAAAACAATATTTCAGCTTCTACCCAATAATACACCAAATCGGCATAACCAATGGCTGTTCTGGTATTGTGAATTTCAAATTCAGGTGCTACCATATTGTTATCACCAATCAAACCATTAGGTGCAAAATCGGGACTATAAAAGTTAAAAACGGTTTGTGAATGTAATGGGGCTTGATTAACCTGTTCTAACGCTATGTATGCATAGTTCCAATATCTATTTTTACCATGTGGTGTATACCCTCCAAACAGTCGTGCAAATTGTGTATATCTCAAAATAGGTTCTTTTAATTTCCCTTGATCGGGTGCTGAAATTGCACTGCAAGACCTTGCTTCTGGATGGGTAAGAATGGCTTGAATCACAGCTTTCATATCACCTCTAACTCCAGAACCATTGTCGTTAAATTTTTCTGCTACTGTTTGAATAAAGCTTGGTGAAGGATTAGATTTAACAAATTGTTGAATTAAACGACGTGAAATAAATGGTCCTACATTTGGATGATTAAATAAATGCTCAATGGCCATATCAATGTCAGTTAACCCTGGTTGACCTGCGGGAATAACATACCCGTCGATTATAGTTTTGCTTCCTGGCTCATGCTGCTCTTCATACATTTTCATGGGCACTGTAAAATCAGCTTGCCATAAACCTAAATAAAAATACAAATTTCCACCATCTAGCCTTTCCGCTACACTCAGTCCTGTAAATACCTTTGCTAGCTCTTTTATATCAGTATTATCGTAAGTAGGTATGGCATTTCCATTGCCGTCTAGTTGTAAACTACCATCAATATTCAGTTTATTCAATCCAATTGAAAACAACTGCATAATTTCTCTAGCATAATTTTCGTCTGGATGAATATTTGCGGAAGGGTCTGCTTTCGGATTATTCAAATGACTTAAGTAGCTACCCATGGCAACATGTAACGTAATTTCTTTTAAAATATCTTTATAATTACCAAACGCATTTCTAATCAAGATATCATAGTAGTCTGCCACCCCTATGCCGAAATCGCCTAAGGTCCCTTCTGATGAAATAACTAATATTTGACTTAATGCATAAGCTGTCCTCTGTCTGAGTTGATCTTTGGCATTCATAATATTATTCCACCAAGCATAGTCAACATGGCGCTCAGTAGGACGATAAGAATAAGTAGTAGAATCTCCACCATTCGCTATATGATTAGCCAATCCTTGATTAAAAAATGCTTGAGTTGAATCTCTTAAGTAGGTTGCTGGTAAGGAAAACTGATTTGCTAACCACTTATCCGTTCCAATTTCAGCAAGTTTTTCAATTTCTTCTATGGTCCCTCCAAATCCAGCCTGACTTAAAAAGCGAGCAGCATTAATTGTTGGACTGAGTAATCCATTTCCGTTTAAAGTGTTTTCTGCATTAGCTTTTAAGAAACCAGCATAAGCTTGATAATTTGAACTTGTGGTTACAGTAACTCCCGCAGTTTTGCCTGCCCCAATGTATTGTTGACCGTAACTAAAACACGCAATAAATATCGCAAATGAAGAGAAAATCGTTTTTATACCGAACATTTTGTAACCGATTTACAGTAAATATACAATAAAATGTATAAAAAAGTATATCACAGTCTATAATAAATGAACATGTTTGCGTTAACTTTTTAACTTAGCAGACTAAAACCCCGCATAAATGAAAAAATTTAAGACCTGGTTACACTTAACCACTTTACTTGCTTGCTCTTTGATAATGACCGCCACGACAACATCCGAATGGGATGTTATTGGCGAAAAAACCTTTGATCTAACTTCAGATATTGTAGAATTTACATTAGGTGAGAAAGCAGATATGTATCAAGCCATAAAATTTAAAGTACTACACCATACTGTATATTTTCACGAAGTTTCAATTCAGTACAAAGACGGTAGCACAGAAGTGAAAGAATTGAAACAAAAAATTAAAGCCGGTGCAGATTCTAAAGTAATTGATTTAACAGGAAATACAAGAGAGATTACGAAGTTGAAGTTTGGCTACAAAACCAATCCGAAAGCATCAGAAAGACCTACATTGGTGATACTTGGAAGATAGCCAATGTACCGTCTTGACCACTCAAGCAAATCAAATCATTTGTAATGACAACTGAATAGAATGGTTGTTCAGTCAGTAATTCCCATGACTTTCCCTTGTTTACTGTATAGTAAGCCCCTAAACGTCCAGTTGCTACAATTAACTTACCCGCTTTACCACTAGTGACACAGGAAATGTATCCCGGTAATCCGACCGATCGGTTTTGCCATGATTTCCCACCATTTCCAGTATAAAAAACAATACTATCGTTATACGTTTTGTCGACATAGCTCCCACCGGCTATTATTCCCCGCTTCGGAGACCAGAAATTAATCGAATAGATACCATAGGTGTCACCCGATTTCACAGGTGTGTTCATTGCATTCCAAGTTGAGCCCATATCTTCACTTTTCAACAGTCGTGCGGTATTAGCGCCTCCAGTACCGATAAAAACTGTTTGATCCTGTATTGCAATATTGGTATTACTTGCAGCAAATGCTGCTTCTTTATAAAGCGGCTGAACATTAACGGCAATTTGCTGCCAAGTTTGACCAAAATCGTTGGTCTTAAACATGGTTAGTCGCTCATTAATTGGATCGCCAAATATAAAGCCCGTCCCATAACTGTTAATTTGAATTGCATCAAAAAAAGCATCTTTCATGAAAAGCACTGTATCGGCTTCAGCATTATTTACGGCTAACCTATACACTAGGCCATCCTGTCCCGAATTCATTAGTAAAACGGTATTTTGATTCCCGACTTGAACCCCTCTAAAATCAGAAGCAGGCAAAACAATTGTATCAACCACTGCAAGCTGATTTAAATCAAAAATACTTAAAACCCCACCTTTCCCCGAAATAAGTAAGTTGGAATCCTTGACAGACAAACCCCTCGCGTGGTTTCCATTACTAGAATGGCCATTATACACCCGAGTTAAAACAAGCGATTTACATGCAGAAAAAAGACTTACCAATCCTACGACTGCCGTCATCTTCAGTTTAAGCTTAACTTTAATATCCCGCATTAAAATTACTTAAAAACAAATCGTTAATTGAGTCTTGAAGTTCTGGCTTAATAAAATAGCCATTAATTTCCTCCACATGGGTTGGTTCATATTTATCATCTCGCCATTCATGTCGAATAGCGATTAATCCCATTTCAATATCTTTATACCCTATTAGCATATCATTGTAGCCAAGGCTAGTAGTTCTGTATTCTATTAAGAAGCCGAAGTAACGATTAATTATTTTGTATTTATTAAAAGACTTTTCAATGACGAGAACTTGTTTAATAGGTGCCTTATAGAGACCTTCTTTCATTTCAAGCACAAAACCTTTTTCAAACGGAATTTCAGGTCCAAGTGGAAATACTCTAAATTTTGTATAATCACATGGTTCTAATACCGTATTCGTGTCTGATAAAGAACATATATTCAATACTTGCATAGCCGATAAAACAGCAGAATCCACCAATGGTGGATAGTCATTTTCTACCAAAACAGTATCACTCGGAAAATAATCTTCTACAGCCATTCCCTTTTCGCCTTCATTACATGATACTGCTAGTAATATCAGAAAAATGGTAGGTATAAGGATGCTATTCTTTTGCTTTATTAATTTCATCTAAATCTTCTATTGTTCCACCTAACTTAATGGTGTTTCTGGTTAATTTTGGATTGCCTCGGTATGAAATGGTTCCTCCGGCTTTTACACTTGCAGCCAAAGTTTCGGTAGCTTGTAAAATTATTTCTCCACCAAACTGAATATTTGCCTCTACAGCTTTGGCTACTAGAAAAGAAGTGGCAATAATACCTCCCGCGTTCACGTCGTAAGTAGCTGTATTAGTGGTCCCTTTTACACGAACAGAACCACCAGACTTGATACTAATATCAACATGCTCTGCTTTCGTACCAACATAAATTTTACCGCCTGTAGTGGCGAAAATTTTCACCCGTGTGCCCACTATTGTATCACCTTCAATCTTTACACCTCTTCTACCACTTACCTCGTTTAAAGCCTTGTAATAGAGTTTAACGGAAATGTCTTTTTCAGTATATAAATCTTGTTTAATATACATTTTCAAAATATCATTGGCAACCATAATTTCAATGTCTGAGTCGGATACTTTCATATCATCCCTATTGTCGACCACAATGTAATTAGAATCGCTTTTCACCATTTCAACAGTATAGTTACCTGTGAACTCCACTCCTGAAAAGTCTGCCAATTTCATTTTTATAACACCAGCATTGGCAGTAGCCAAAATTGTCATAAAAAACAATAACATAAAATTTTTCATAATTTCTTAAATTGGAAAAACAGATTGCGCTAAAATTTCAGCATTTTTAAACGCTGGAAGATTTAAGTTTAGGTTTTGTTTAATTGTATCGAAATATGCTAGCATCAATTCAGTTGGCATATTGCCTACTAAATCATCTTTTGCCATAGGACAACCGCCAAAGCCTTTAATGGCACCGTCGAAGCGTTTGCAACCAGCATTAAATGCAGCTTCTAGTTTCTCTGTGGCTGTTTCGGGTGTGGTATGTAAATGTGCGCCAAATTCCACCCCAGGCAATTCACGTATCAAATTCGAAAATAGGTAATCAATATTCTCAGGTGAGGAAACACCAATGGTGTCTGACAAAGCTAGAATTTCAATCCCTAAGTCTTTATGTAATTTCTCGCTCCATTTGGCTACTTCTTCTACACCCCATGGATCACCGTATGGATTTCCAAAAGCCATGGAGAGGTACACCACCATTTTCTTATTATGTTTGACAGCCAAGTTTTGTATAGACTCAACTCTAGATAATGACTCATCAATGGTTGCATTTGTATTTCTTTGTTGAAAGGTTTCAGACACAGAAAACGGATATCCTAAGTAATTAATTTGTTCAAAATTCACGGCATCATCAGCCCCTCTTTTATTCGCAATAATGGCTAGTAGCTTACTGTTTGTATGCTCAAGGTGTAGACGATTCAAAACATCTGCTGTATCTTTGAGCTGGGGTATAGCCTTAGGGGATACAAAACTGCCGAAATCGATCGTATCGAAACCTACTTGTAATAAGTTATTTATATAATTTGCTTTTGTTTCCGTTGGTATGAAATCATGCAATCCTTGCATGGCATCACGAGGACATTCAATGATTTTAATCATGCTTGCAGTATTTTTTGGTCGGCTATTGCCTTGTTAATAGATTTGATGAGGGCCGGACCTTCATAGATAAACCCAGTATATATTTGCACCAAACTGGCTCCAGCTCTTATTTTCTCAATGGCATCTTCTGCCGAATGAATGCCGCCTACCCCAATAATCGGGAAGGCTTTATTCGAGTGTTGTGACAAATATGAAATAACTTTTGTACTTCTATCTTTAACAGGCTTACCGCTCAACCCACCATTTCCTATATCGTTCAAAAACTGATCAGAAGCCTTAAGTCCCTCTCTGTTGACAGAGGTATTCGCAGCAATTACGCCATCAATTTTGCTTTCTGCCACCACTTCAATGATTTCATCTAATTGCTGATTGTTTAAATCTGGTGCGATTTTCAGTAAAATAGGCTTTGCTGTTGCTTTTTGATGGTTGTGGCTTTGCAAAGTGTTCAAAAGCTCCAAAATAAAATCTTTATCTTGCAGTTTTGCCATACTTCCCACATTTGGGCAACTGATATTCACTACAAAATAATCGACATAATTGTGCAAGGCAGCAAATGTTTCTAGGTAATCGCTGATATAGTTTTCTGACAATGTAGCTGTGTTTTTACCAATATTACCCCCAATAATCATGTTTGTTTT
>JAWWDX010000103.1:0-9651 GCA_033719695.1 Putridiphycobacter sp. | reverse complement strand
TAAATTTGATAAAATATTTTTTACAGGAAGTGTACCCGTTGGCCGAATAGTTTATCAAGCTGCAGCAAAAAATTTAATTCCCGTTACTTTAGAGTTAGGTGGGAAAAGCCCAGCCTTTGTTTTTGCCGATACAGACCTAAAAAGAACGGCTCAACGTTTGGTTTGGGCTAAATTTTTAAATGCAGGTCAAACCTGTATCGCACCTGATTATATAGTGGTTGAAAAATCTATTGAGGGTCGTTTTTTGCAAGCTTTAAAAGATGAAATAGCGTTGGCTTACCCTCAAAATACCAGTTCGGCCGAGAATTATGTTCAAATTATTAACCAAAAGAATTTTGAGCGATTAGTTGCTTTAATCGATAAAGAAAAAATTTACCTTGGGGGTGATACTGATCTGAAAAGCCGTTACATAGCACCTACCGTTTTAAATAGTGTTACTTTTTCTGATAAAATTATGGAAGACGAGATCTTTGGACCTATTCTGCCAGTTATCGCTTTTGAAGATTTAGATGCAACCATTAAAATTATCAAAGAAAGACCTAAGCCTCTATCTTGCTATGTGTACTCAAAAAATAATGCAATCGTAAACAAAATTATCCAGTCTATTTCATTTGGGGGCGGTGCCATTAACGATTCTGTGATGCATATTTCAAATAGTAAATTACCCTTTGGTGGCGTTGGCGCTAGTGGCATTGGTAGCTACCATGGCAAAGCCGGATTCGACACTTTCACCCATTACAAAAGCATTCTCCATAAAAAGTTTTGGTTCGAACCCTCTATCAAATATGCGCCCTACAGTAATTTTAAATTGAAACTGATTAAATGGTTTATGGGGTAATATAAGACCTTCTAAAACTTACTAATAAATTAATACAGTCATTCTGCTAATCGCAGCACCTATTTTCTTTAACATAGCATTACAATGCATCTCCACCGATAGCATGTCACCTGCTTGCTTTAACAATGTCAACACTAAAAAAAGAAAAACCATCTACTAGTCATTTTCTCTGTCGACCTAGTTCAGATCCATTAATTTGCCGTAACTTTAAACCTGAACTGAGCTACCAAACTAACAACAAACTGACATGAAAATATTACTAACAGGAGCTACAGGTTATATCGGCAAACGATTACTACCAGTATTAGTAGATGCAGGTCACCACGTAGTGTGTTGCGTGCGTGAAATTAACCGCTTTCATCCCCCAACCTCTCTTTTAAAATCCATATCGATTATTCAAGTAGATTTATTGGATGAAGATTCCCTAGTCAAAATTCCCCAGGACATAGATGCTGCATACTATTTAGTGCATTCAATGTCAAGTACAGGCGACTATGCGGAACTGGAACAAAAATCAGCCATTAATTTCAGAGATACTGTATCCAAAACCTCAGTTAAGCAAGTCATATATTTAAGTGGCATTGTAAACGAAAATGAGCTCTCTAAACATTTAAACTCAAGAAAAACAGTAGAAGACGAACTCGCAAAAGGCATTTACCATTTTACTTGTTTACGTGCCGGCATCATTATCGGCTCTGGTAGCGCATCATTTGAAATAATTCGGGATTTAGTTGAGAAATTACCCTTTATGATTACACCTAAATGGTTAAATACAAAATGCCAACCCATTGCCATTTCAGATGTGATTCAATTTTTAAAAGGCACTTTATTAAATGAAAAAACCTACAATCAAAACTTTGATATCGGTGGACCAGATATTTTAACCTACAAAGAAATGCTACTTGAATTTGGAAGCATGAGGGGCTTAAAAAGAATCATTTGGACAGTTCCTGTGATGACCCCAAGATTATCATCTTACTGGTTATACTTTGTCACCTCAACCTCCTACCAGTTGGCTAGGAGTTTAGTAAACAGTATGAAGGTGGAAGTAGTTTGTCGACCTTCTAATATTAATACACTGGTAGGCATCAAGCCAATCGATTATCGCCAAGCCCTAGAACGCGCATTCGCTAAAATAGAAAATAACGAAATTGTATCGAGTTGGAAAGATTCATACGTTAGTAGCGGTACAGACTTTAATATTTCTGACTTTATCACAGTGCCTTCCTTTGGTTGCTTTGTTGACAAACGAAAACAACAGGTAGTTAGTTTTGACCAAACCGTTGACAAAATATGGCGAATAGGCGGGCAAAATGGTTGGTACTACGGTACCTTTTTATGGCGAATACGTGGTTTTATGGATAAGCTAGTTGGAGGCGTGGGATTAAGACGAGGTCGAACCAACGAAGACAGTATTCATGCTGGTGATGCTTTAGATTTTTGGCGAGTATTATATGCCAATAAAAAAGAAGGCCGATTATTATTGTTTGCTGAAATGAAATTACCAGGCGAAGCTTGGTTAGAATTTAGAATGGTCAATGGAACATTAGTTCAAACGGCAACTTTTCGCCCCTTGGGTTTGAGGGGTAGATTGTATTGGTATGCTGTACTTCCGTTCCACGGCTTAATTTTTAAAGGCATGCTAAAGAAATTGAGTCAATAAAATCATACATTTGAAAAGCTAGTACAATCGCAATAGGTTTTTTACTCGATTTATAAAGTTGCACAAGGCGCCATGAAACATCATATCCCATCTTATTTTAAGCAAGAATCTGAACGACTCCTAATGCGAGCGCTGACCTTAAAAGATATCGCCCCTTGGAAAGTCTTTTTTATAAATAATTCGCGATTGAAATTTGTGGCAGTTGATGACTCAAAACCAACAGAGCACTTGGCTGAAGAGTGGGTTAAACGGCAAATGCAACGATACGAAGAGGATGGACTGGGCATGTTGGCGGTCGTTGAAAAGACGTCTAGTCATCTTATTGGCCTATGTGGTTTACTAAGTAGAGATGTAGATGGCAAAAATGAAATAGAAATTGTCTATTCATTTATGCCTGCATACTGGGGCAAAGGTTATGCCACAGAAGTCGCACAGCAAATGCATGCCTTTGGTAAAGCACATGATCTAGTACCTCATTTTATTTCAATGATACATACCGAGAATATAGCGTCTATGAATGTAGCCAAAAAAAATGGCATGAAACCACTACGGCAAACCGTTTATATGGACATGAATGTCATTGTATACAGCACGGCATCTGCTACTCTAAAATAATTTTTTTCACGATCTTTTGATGGTCCGCAAAAACAATTTCTATCATATAAATGCCAGGTAACAAGTTTTGTAAATCAGCCTTATACTGAAAAGAATTAGTCACTGAAAAATCTGCAGCAATCCTACCTGACAAATCAAAAATACGTATGCCTTTCATTGCTTTTACGTCTGTATGGATTTGTAGTTCACCAAAAGATGGATTTGGAAAAATCGCTATTTGCGGTGCAGTCTGTATTGCAGTAGTGCCCAAGTCTGTATTTACTTGTATACAAGCTGAAATTGAATCTAAATTACTGTAGTGTAAAGTCAGATTATTGAAAAAACAACTTAAAGCTCCAACAGTATTGATATTGGGGTATGCACCTGGTGTGTTAATAAGCGCTAAAGAACCAATGCCTTCTATCCATTCCGCTCTACCTGTTTGCGACAAAGCACTATCCAATGCCGATAAATAAAAATGCCGATACGTATCGCCATCTATTAAAACTTCTGGTACTATAGAATCTACTTTAAAATATCCTGAAGTATCTGGTAACGGACTAATCGGATTTAATATTAACATTGAATCCCCTACAGCTAAGGAGAAATCATATAATAGATATTCAACATCCTCTTTACCAATGCCAGTCAATAACATAAACACTTGCTTCTCTGCAACATCTTCTCGCAATAAAAAGCCACGAGAGATGTAATGAAAACCATCTAAAATACTATAAGTTAAACCATTAATTACTGTATCCGCATCTGTATAATACACATCAGTTATACAACCGTTGTTGCAATTTGTAACATGCCACTCGTTAAATTGCGCCAGCAAAGGCTTATACACCTGAGCTGTTAACTTAATCCCAGAAAAAATTAGAAAAAATAATAAGATGAAAGACCTTAAAAAATTCATAGCAAACATATTTTTCCAAAGATACAGCGTATAATTTGAATTAAAAAATGTATGCCAAAAGTGCAGTGAGTTGCATAATTCAAATTAAAGAAATTGCCCATTTATAACTATGTTTGTATGAATGAAAAGACTCTTATTTGGTTATGTTTTTCTAGCATGTTTCACTGGTCAAACACAGAATTTATTTGATTTGGAATTTGGAACGGACTCTACTTTTGATATTGTCTCTTGGAACATTGAATGGTTTCCGAAAAACGGCACCATTACAGTAGATTCGGTTAGTAAGATTGTTGAATCTTTGCAAGCTGACATCATTGCCTGCCAGGAAATTGATGATACAGTGGCTTTTAATAGCATGCTGAATAATTTACCTGACTACGCCGGCGTATATGATGACCAAAACTTTGAGGGTCTAGCCTACATTTACAATGTAAACACTATCCAGATTAATGATAGCTATAGTATATATGCAAACAATAGCTTTTGGCGACCGTTTCCTAGGGCGCCTTTATTACTTAAAATACAGTTTTTAAACACAGAATTCGTTATTATTAATAATCACTTAAAATGCTGTGGAAACGGTATCCTCGACCCAGTAGACATTGACGACGAAGAAAACAGACGCTTGGAAGCAAGTACCCTGTTAGACGAGTATATCTTTACTAGTTTTAGTACTAGTAAGGTCATCATATTGGGCGATTTAAATGATGAGCTGACAGACCCTACCATCCATAACGCATTTACACCTTTTTTAAATCATCCTTCAGATTACCATTTTGTTGATTATGATATCGCAACCAGTGCCTCTAATAATTGGTCTTATCCTTCATGGCCTTCCCACCTCGATCACATTCTCATAACCAATGAAATTTTCCCTCAATTTAACCATCCATTTTCAAGTGTCGAAACCATCAAAATAGACCATTTTTTGCCAAATGGTTTTAGCGATTACGATAATGATATTTCTGACCACCGTCCAGTTGGATTAAAACTGTATGTAGACTATTCTGTTTTACCAATTCTAGCAGATAATGTAATAGCGGATGTTTCAGTTTACCCAAACCCCGCAACAGATCAACTTTATATTTCTATGAATGATTTAACCTCTGCAAAAAGTTTCACTATCAGAAATAGTGTTGGGCAAATTATACTTGTTCAGGAATATGAAAATTCGCAAAACATCATTAAAGTCGACCTAGCATTATTAGAACCTGGAGTCTACTTTTGCACAATATCTGACACATCTAAAAAAACAACAACTAAAAAGATTATTATTGAGTGAATTTAGGAACGCGCCCAAAAATAATTGTATTTTTTACTAAATTAGAAGATGCGAAAATTACTAGCCTTTCTCATCTTCCTGTTGTCTGTAGCACTGCAGGCACAAAGTGATACTTACCAAATAGATCGTCAATATTCTCAAGCAGAGTTAGAAAAAGATTTTGATATTTTCTGGGAATCTATCCAAGAAGTCCACCCTTCCCTTTACGAGTTTATTGCTAAAGATAGTTTGAACGACATAGTTGCCGCGTCCAGAGCATCAATACAATCAGGTGGCGAGTTATACCTTTACCAAAAGATCAGCAACATACTTTCAAAGGTTGGATGTGGACACACCGTTTGCTTTCCGTCACATAATTGGTATGCTGCAATTAAAAAATCTAATAGCATTATTTCTTTCACTGTTAAGCAGATAGATGGTGAGCTGTATATTTGGGACCATGTCTACCCTGATAGCCTCTCATTAAAAGGTCTAAAAATAAAATCAATCAATTCAGTGCCAACAGAAGAAGTCATTAATAAAATTATACCTTTAATTGCCGGAGATGGCTTTTCAAGCGCATTTTCTTATTACGTCCTACAACGAAGTTTCCGGTCATACTATGCCTACAGCCAACCTTTTGCATCTGAACACACCATTGCTTATTATACTGATGATAATGAAATAAAAACCATTACACTTCCTGCTCACCAAGTTATTAAAACAAGTCCGAACCCAGCTAAATCTGAACTAGGCTTTGAGCTTGCTGAAAGTGGAAACAAAATTAATTTTTACTTAAAAAATGACCGTAAAAAAATTGCACTGATTGATATAGACGCATTTGAGCGTTCAAAATTTAAACGTTTTTACAAAACTGTATTTGAATCAATTGCTGAAAATAACATTACGAATCTTATCATTGATTTACGCAATAATGGAGGCGGTTATTTTCCGCATGGAAATGAATTGTTAACCTACCTAATTGACGGTGACATCCCTTTTAAAATTATAAGAAATGACAAGAAAGTAAAAAAATCAGACTATTTAAAAATGCCTTATTTTAGTAAACTAACTAAAAGACTATTTAATGTCATTCCCAACAAAAACAATACAGCAGGTAAACAGGAAACAATCATTAACTATAAGACGAAAAAAAAGAACTTTTTCAGAGGTAAGGTGTATGTTTTAATTAATGGCGGTTCGTTTTCAATGAGTTGTTATGTTGCCTCAAACCTCCGTCAAAAAACCAAAGCGACTTTTATAGGTCAAGAAACAGGCGGAGGTAAATATGGCTCAAATGCGATACTATCATACAACCTAACATTACCGCATACTAATTTACGGGTAATTCTTCCGCACTACCATTGCGCTCACCAATATGTCGATTTCGAGAAAGGATTTGGAGTTATACCTGATATTGAGACAAATTATACTATTCAAAATTACCTCAATCAGGAAGACCTGGAACTAAGTATGGCTTTGTCAAAAATTGAAAATAAGTAAACATGATACATCATTTAGTAAAACAATCCATTTTAATAGTAACAGCCTTTTTAATGTGTTGTTGTGGGATAATATCGTGCCAAAGCGTTGAAAATAGATTGATGAATACAAAAACAGAGATTAAAGATTTTAACTGGCTAATAGGGAATTGGAAAAGAACCAATAATTCAGAGGGGGAGCAAACTTATGAAAACTGGACTAAAAAATCTGAAGAAGAATATCATGGACATGGCTTTACCATGGCAGATTTGGACACACTATGGCAAGAAAGCATGATATTAATTTACGAAGAGTATAACTGGCATTTAAAAATCACGAGTATTGAACACAAAATTTCTACTATTTTTAAATTGAATCAGACAGACTCCACATCTTTTACTTGCATCAATTTAGACAACGAATTTCCAACACACATAAAATATTCAAGAAATGGCGATAGTTTAAACGCTAATATTTGGGCTGATTCAATTGAAGTTCCTTTCGAATTCATAAAAACAAACTAAAATGTGTTACGACATTAAAGCCAATTTAGAAGCACAACTCAAGCGAGCAAAGCGAAGCAATAATGAATTTGCTATTCGAGAAATTGAAGAAAAATTACGGCCATATTTAGATTTACCACTCAACCATGTATCTGGTTTCGATCATCCTAAAATGCTTATCTATCCCTCCGAGTCATCTTTTTCTCCAAAAGTTGCAACATGGGGCCTTGTACCATTCTGGACAAAAAACGAGGCCGATAAGAACATTATATGGCAAAAGACACTGAACGCCAAAGCAGAAACACTATTTGAGAAACCAGCTTTTAAAGAGGTCGCTAAAAATAAACGTTGCCTAATTTATATTGAGGGCTTTTATGAACACCATTTTCATAACGGAAAGGCATTTCCTCACTTTGTAAAGCACAAAAATGAAGAACCGTTAGTATTGGCCGGCATCTATGACGATTGGTTAAACAACGTTAATCACAATATGCTAAAATCGTTTAGTATTATTACTACTGTAGGTAACGAATTGATGACCAAAATACATAATAATCCTAAATTGTCTGGTCCAAGGATGCCCTTAGTACTAGACGAAGAATTGGCTGAAAAATGGCTGAGCCCAAATCCAAAAAATATAGAGGCAGTTCTGCAGTATCGTCCAATTGAAAACCTTGTTGCGTACCCCGTAAAACCAATTAAGGGAAAGAGCGCTTCAGGCAATGTGTCCAATGCCAGTTCACCACATTACTATCCTGAATTAGAAGAAATACAAGGATCTCTGTTTGATTAGGATTCAGCCTTAATTCTAGATTTTAATATTGCCATCTTTTCTACTAATTGACTTTGCCTTTTATTAAAAACTTTGTCAGTAGTGAGAATTGGCTTTTGTTTTAAAATAGTCTTAAACTGTTTCTTAACACTAGGTTTTACAACTGCTACTTGATATGCGCCGTAAACCACACTTGCTAGTCCCCTTAAAAATGATAATTTTGGAAATTTATTTGTAAATACTTGCTGAATAAATTGACCGCTATACAATGCTTTAGTTCTGAAGGGTTGGTATGGTAATTCAACAGAATCACAATAATCAGCCCATTTAAACTCATTTATTGTTGAAATTGTTTTTACGGGTATCCATGGAATTCGGTAAGCATCTGCAATAATGGCGCCATGCATAGCTTCAGCAATTAAGACTTCCGTATCCATTAAATCTGCCAAAACTAATTCAGGATCTTTGCGTGGGTCAATAAGATGAATACCTATGGAATTGCAAAGTTTTTGCCAACCTTCATACACATCAAGAGTTCCACTATGAGGCATAAATGAAAATTTGAAAGTCTTTAATTTTTTTCGCTCTAATGGCCATACAAGTGGCAATAATAACGCGCCATCCGCTAGGCCATATTCGGAGGAAACATTTATGGCTTTGGCAGTCCCTTCCCCACGCAAACAAATGATTTCATAATCTTTATCTATTTGCGGCACTTTTCCATAAGTACTTTCTGCACCTTTTGCATACCCTGAAGAAAACACATACACTTTTTTGCAATTTTCAGGTTTTTTGAATAAGCCTAAAATTGAACCAATACCCAAAATCACTTCAGTTGTATCGTCATTTAAATACTCACCTAAATAGTGGTTGAAAATCATTGGATTAATGGCATCTCCAAAATTTTTCCCTGTATGGTAATACAACTTCATAACTTCTTGTTTGAATCGATTTTATACCTTAAAACAATAAAGTTCGTTCGATACCTGCCTTTACTTTGGTAGCATTATTCAATAAAGCAGCCTCTAAATCAGAATTTAATGGAATAGCAGGGGTATCGACGGATCCAACAATTTCAATTGGCGCATCTAAATATTGGAAACAGTGCTTTTGAATCTTTCCTGCCAATGCTAATGTAAAGGTCGCTTCTATTGACTCTTCTGTTACAAGCATTGCCCTGCTATGCCTTTTAACTGCTTCAAAAATTGCCGTTTCATCAATTGGACTTAAAGTTCTTAAATCGAGTATTTCAACTTGTCCAGGAAAAGCTTCTGCAGCTTCAGTACTCCAATAAACTCCTCTACCATAAGTAATAATGACCATAGTTTCTGATTGTGCTATTTTAGCTTCATCTGCCTCTATAACCGTCCTAGCTTTTCCAAAAGGAATCACATAGTCCTCATCTGGCTCAACGGTAATAGCACCTTCAGTTCCCTTAATTTTACTCCAATACAAACCTTTGTGCTCAAAAATCACCACAGGATTTGGATCATAAAATGCCGATTTTAGCAGACCTTTTAAATCCGCTCCAGTTGAAGGGTAGGCTACTTTTATACCTCTAATATTTGTTACAACGGATTCTACAGAACTAGAATGATATGGTCCACCACTACCGTATG
>JAWWDX010000102.1:0-9738 GCA_033719695.1 Putridiphycobacter sp. | reverse complement strand
GTAGGTAAAAAGCGCTTAATATGCGAAATAGCACCAATACAGCCTATAATTCAAGGTGTAAATTGCCAGTATAAAGGCACTTTTTATCCTAACGATTTAAGCCACCGGAACCGCGTACCCCGAATTTACAATGCAATGATTTTAGATAATCCTATTGCACAAATTGGGCAGTACATTTTTTGCACTTCAAAAAGTGGTGCAGCAAATACACCACCAAGTCAGTTTAAAGTTTCCAAAATAAAAGTAGTTAGACTTTTGGATTTAACTGAACGGCAAGCACGGCATATGGGTGTAAAGTATATAAAACAAAATTGTATAAAATTTTACTATAACTATAACACCAAAAAGTTTGAATTAAATAGTGCAATTCAAAGCTATAAAACAATGGTAACCGAAAAATACGGTACTGAAATAGTTGCCAAAAACCCTTACTGTTTTTTATTCACTATTCAACCTGTTTAATTATGACTCTTCAGCAAATAACAGCATTAGAAGAAATTGAAATTAAAGTAAAAGCCGATCATTTTGATATAGCTGAACTAATTTCATTTTTAACCAGCTTGGATTATACAAAAGATTTGGACCTGGTGCTTGACCATGCCTTTGTTTTACGGGAAATTAATCATTTACTTACATTTTTAGGTAAGAAAATTAAGCCACATAAAAGGCCAAAAAGCATTCGCTTAAAGTATTTTCAAGTAGTACCACTTCAAATAGTGGTAGAAGCATTAGGCAATTCAAAAGGTTACTATCATAGCCACTATCCACAATTTTTTTCGCTTTACCACCGCATTATGCAAAATTTTCCGCGCCCACAAGTGCAGGCCATTTTAGAAGATTTGAACCAATAAACACAACAATTATGATCGCTCCAACAGTTCATACCAACCCAAAATCAAGCAAGGAACCAATTAACCTTTTAATAACAGGAAACCCTCCCCTACTGGCCCCCAACCAACGTTGGCGTGTAGAAGGCTACCTTTTAGGTAAACATGTAAATAAAAGCCCTCAAAGTTTTGAAAGCTACACTAGCCATCACTATTTACGAAAAAGCGGTGGTTACTATCATTTTACCGCCAAAGGCCAGCACGGAGATATAATACTCATTTGTACAATCGATACTTTGTGAAATGCTCACTAGACCTGGAAACAAGCAAAGAATAATGATTAAATATTTTAGGTAATGAAAACTAAAAAGAAGCGAGACCAAATTCGGTACAATCTTCACCGAAAAATAAGAAAAGAAGGATTTAAGTTAATAACAATAAAAAGAACTATTTATGTTCAATCTAACAATCTTGATCTTACCGAAAGCGTTTTAAGGTTACGTGATGAATTTGGTTATTCAATACAGATTGAAATCGAAGCGTAAGCAAAATATTTAGATTTTAATACATTAAGCTGTGAATATTTACCGAATAATTACACCAGGCACGATACATTATATAGCAGCTGAAAATGACGAAGAAATGCGAATAATGCGATACAGACATAAGGTTATACCAGTACAAGGCTGCAAAATTATTTCTCCAAAAGACTATAAGTATCATACTTTGAAAGTTATTGATAAATATAGCCCTGAAGATTCATTTACACATGGAACTGAAATTGAAACAACCCTTGATAAAATTGCCTTTAAAATAACTGGTAACATGTATATTTCTAATGGTTTAATTTAATAAATACTACCAAAAAACACTGATATGACTAGAAAAGTAAAACAGTTAAAAAAAATGCCAGCAGACCAGTTATTTGATGAAGCAAAAAAACGAAAGGCTACTGTTGAAGCTAATAAATGTGAGGTTGATAGGATTAATAAAGAACTGGAGGAAGCAAGAAAAGAATTAATCAGGTCTAAAATAAGGCTTAATTATGCCGTTCATTGGCTTAAAGTTTATTACGAAATTGAATAAATTAATTATTGACAAACGAGGTTGTAAAAAAGATCGAAAAGCATGGATAAGAAAGTACTAATTGTCGGAAGTGGTCGTTCAGAACTAATGGCTGCTAAAATAGCCGAACTACAAGCACAGAATCCAGATATGGAAGTAGTAACAATTGAGGAAGCAAAAGAGCGCGGATTGAGCCAAGTATTTGAAATAACAGCACCACCACTACTTCACTCACAACATTATTTTAAGCCACCGCCAACACGGGAAGAACGTAGAAAGCAAGAACGAATCAAAAAGAAAAAACGCTAACGGTGTGGATATGCGGTCGTAGCTGACGATAGGAAGCTATGCCGGCATATCTAATGTTGTAGAGCGTATCTCATTATTGTAAATCCAATATTCCAAATGTTTCATTATAAGGCCTGGATATATCAATTATTTCAAATTTAGGGTTTATATGCTTTCTTAGTGCTGAAAAAGTATTCTTTGACCTACTGTCAGAGGTTACAAAATGAGTAATAGATTTATCAATGTCAGCCTGTGCAAATAGTTTAGAGTCATTAGGTATAATGGCTCTTGGTGATAACTTATCTTTACTAATTTTGTTCTCTTCAAAAATAGCTTCCGCAAATTCTCCTGTCTTTTTAGCTTGGTCAAGATTGAAAGGGATAATTTGAATATTTCTCAAAGGAAGTTCATCTACTTTTCCTTTAACACAATATTCAGCAATAGAAATTGTTGATACTTTTAAAACGATTTCGTTTTCTAAAAAATAGCGAAAATAACCTTTCGCATTACTATGTAAAGCATCTTCATCATTGAGAAGCCTAACAAAGAAACTTGTATCTAAAAGGACACTATGCTTCATATCCTCCTCGCATATTCAATAACCATTCATTTGTGTCAATTCCTTTCCAACTTTTCTTTGCTTTTGTAATAAGAGAAGTCAAATAATCAGAATCAAACTTTGGGTTATAATTAATAAGTTCTACAAGTTTGAGAGATTTTGTATCTATTTCACCAGTTTCCAAATTTTGTTTACCCGTTGCACGAACTCCAAACTTCTTGTAAAGTAGGTTTTCTTCCTGTTCCATTAAAAAATCCTGTCCTGTTTCAATAGCCAAATAACCATAATCATCAGTATCTATGTGGATATTTGCCTTACTTTTACCTCCAGCATCTTTTAAAATTCCATAAAAATAGAACTCAGCATCAGCCCAAATATTTTCGGTTCTAAAAAAACGAGAAGTTGAATTTATTGAAAGTTCTACTTCCTTTTTAATTGAAGTAGTGAATTGAAACTCATAGTTTTTTTGTTGTGCAAGTTGTTGAATATTTTCAATCGCTCTTGCTGTTTTCAAATCCAAAAAGTCAATAGAATTAGATTCTTGAATTTGACCTAAAATTGCACTAAAACCTATAATGTATTGAATAGGAGTTTTGAAAATATGTCTAACTGAACCTTCTTGAATATCGTAGGTTATTATTGGTCTATCTTTCTTGTTATTTGGGTATAGCAAATCCTCGACATTTTGCAAGATACTCGCAATATGCCTTATGTCATAATTATCAGGTTTTAGTTCCAAAGATCCTGACTTTCCGACAACTCTAATTTCTATATCTCCAATTTTGTCCACAATGCAAAGATACAATTATTTATATAATTTAGTGTCTGTTTTTATGCTCTACAACGTGTTAATAAAATGAATTCAAAATTTTGAATATGACTGAAAATACTGAAAAGATTATTATTTTGATAATCAATAAACTTGAAAATGATGAATTTTCACATCTTCAAAAGATTCAATTATTTGCACTGTTTTTCGAATATTTAAATGCAGGATCAATTACTTATGTCGCAGATCGGATAGGTATTTCATATAATGCAGTTAAAAATAACAGGCAGGTTCTTAAACTTGGCGGTTTAAAAATTGCAATTCCTAGGGAGAGCGATCTGCTTACTACACCCAACCATTTTTTCTAGCAATACTTTCTTCAATTTCGGGCCAGCCGAAATGGTCAAATATTTGTTGCACTTCTTTAATGGAATAAAATCCTGCTTTTTTAGCATCTTCAGAATGATAGGCTTTTGAATGCTTTGGCGTAGAAATTAAATGGTCAAACCCAGCATTTCTTAATTCTTTTCTGAACGTGTCATCTCCAACTTCATAAAGCAAAGCCATTTCTTTACGGCTATACATTTTAAGCCTAACCTTTAAATAATTTTGTGCGCTATCGTTCATAGTTTTTTTTTTCAAATGTATTTCTGTGCCACTTAAAAAAGTGGTGAAAAAGTGGTTGACTTATCAACGAAAAACGACTTTTTTATGTTGATAAGCGCTATTAAAACCCAGTTTGCAGTGCTTACACATAGTAAGTCCTACAAATACTTTGATTGACATTCAATTTTGTGCCATTAATTAATTATGGCCAAAATAAAACCATTATCAGTACTATTAACCGGAGCATCTATTGTAGGTGCTTTTACTGTGTTGAGCAAAGCCATTAATAATATTTCACATAATATTAAACTGCAAGTTCCGCTTTCATCAATTAAGTTAAAATTTAATGGTTTACAGTCAATTTTAGTGTCGTTTTCGCTTGTATGCCAAAACAACTATAAAATAACTTATAGAATAACTGATCTAAATTCATCCATATTTTACCGAAATACAGAAGGAGAACTGGTTCAACTTGTTTCAACACCTCCAACAAAATTGGCATACAAACTAAGTGCTAAGGCCACCACAAAAATTGAAGATATTACCATTGCGGTTGATGGTTTTAGCGTAGTTCAAGCAGTTAAATCTGCCTTAACTCGCCCTAAAGGTGAAAGATTCCTTCTCAAAATAACGTGTAACATAAATAATATTCCTTACAGTGAGGATACTTGGTATTAATGAACAGCAGTAAGCGACATATAAAACCAGGTAATGAGTACAACAAGTACTTTAAAGCGCCATTAGGTGAAGACCCAATGTTACATGTAGGTGATGTGTACAGCACATTAGATACAATGGAATCTATTATTAACAGCACCTTAAATCAAACGGAAGCTATTGCAAAAGTTTTAAAAGGTTCTGAAGTTCATCAAACTGCTAAAAATATTTGGAATTTTTTATACACCCATGTTCAATATACAGAGGATGAACCAAATATTGAACAATTACGAACTCCAAATAGATTATGGGCTGACCGTGCTAAAGGGGTTGATTGCGATTGCTATTCAATCTTTATTTCATCAGTATTAACGAACCTAAATATACCGCATAGTATAAGAATTGCAGCTTACAACAATAAGCCAAATTTTCAGCATGTATATGTTGTTATTCCTTACTCCAAAAAATCCATAATTATTGACCCGGTTTTACACCAATTCAATAAAGAAAAACCATTCACAAAAAAATTTGATAAAGTTATGATTCAACATCAAGCATTAAACGGTTTCAACGGAGTTGGAAACCTACCATTCGGACAAGAATTTGATTCGCTTAACGGTTTAGGAACCGTTAATTCATCAGACGCCTTAAATACTTTTAAACAACATCTTAAAAATACATTTGATATTTTGGCAGTAAATCCTGAGCATTATGAAGGCGTAGTAGATGTAGATACTTATAAAGCTGAAATTGCTTATGCCTTGGAAAATTGGGACAACCCAGTTGCTAGAAATGCGGTACTAGAAGAATTAACCGAAATGGAAGAAATGGGTGAGAAATTACCTGTTAATGAGCCATTATCAGGTTTTTTCAGCAATTGGAGAAGAAAGTATTCCAACCCAGTTGCTAAACAAAAAGTAGAGGTTTTACGTGCTAGACGTAAACAAACACCAAATGTTGTACCAGCAACCATTCAAAGAGGTACAATTCAAAAAAATCCAGTACTTGCAAAGGTACAGGCTAAACTGCAACCAAAAGCAATGGTAGCTGCTACCGCTAAAAAACCACACTTAAAAAATATACAACCGCTTGCAGCCAAGCAAACACTCAAATGTGAATGCACGTCATTATCGGGCTTTGATGGCCTTGGAGGGTTTTGGAGTAAGCTAAAAGATGGGGTGAAAACGGCAACGTCGAAAGTAGCCACATCTTTTAAAAATGCAGGCGATAAAATTAAGGCCGCAGGCGCTCATGTTCTAGCCAATAACCCAGTTTCATTTGGTGTAAGAAAAGCATTGCTTTTTGCATTAGATAAAAACGTGCTAAACCTAGCTTCAAGGCTAAAACCAGCTTATTACACTTCAGCACAAGCGCGTACAAACCAATTTGACATGTCGGAATACGCAAAAATTGTCAACGTACGTAAAAAAGTGGAAGATATTTTCAAGAAAATAGGAGGTGATCCAGCTGAACTTAAAAATGCCATTTTACATGGAAAAGCAGGAGGCCTTGGAAGTGCAGTTGTTGTGGCTGGTGGTGCTGCTGCGGCTAGCGGTGTAATTGCTCAAATTGTATCATTCTTTAAGAATATTAATTTTGGGAAATTAGTTACTAAAGCAAAAAACTTTGCTAACAATTTCACCAATAAAACCAACAACCTTTTAGAAACGGCAAAGAAATTTGGCAATAATATTCCATTTACTCCAGGAATTATTCCATCAAATTCTAAAGGTGACGATTCATATAATGGTTCTGCACCTCAAATACAACCTAGAATTTCACCGGACCGTGAAGGAAATAACTATGCGCCATTTGTGATGTTAGGTGTTTTCGGTTTAGCAGCTGGTGCATATTTCTTAACTGCAAAATCAAACGGTAAAAAATCATCAAAAGGTGTAGCCGGAACTCAAACAAATAAGAAATCAAAAACGCCAGCAATGGCCATTTAAATATTTGCTCCAAAAACAAATAAGTAAATAAAGTAAAAACCATAAAACACGCAAAGATCATGAAAGTGAAAACAGCAAATTTAAAATCAGGCGGTATTGAACTCGCAGGAGTGTTAGGCGGTACTATGGCAGCAAATGCTGTTTCCAAGTTAATGCCACCAATAGGACACCCAATTGTACCTAAAGCAACACCATTATTGGCAGGTGTAGCAGGTCTTTTATTATCCGATAACAAGCACATAAAAGCGGCTTCAATTGGAATGATGCTTCACGGCACATTAGCAGTTGCAAACCATTTTTTACGCCCAGCAGAAGTAGGAGTATCGGGAATAACTGACAATCCAGCAATCGCAAAAATCGTTGATTTAGCATTACCAAACCTTGGTAGTACTGAAGAAGTATATGCCTTAAACTACAATAACGGAGGATTTGTAGAAGATCAAGGATATGCTGATGAAATCATTAATACTGATTTTTTAGGCTATGCCGAAGATGAGGGACTTAACACTGCTGCCCTTTAATTAAAATATAAAGTGTTAAAACAAAAAAAACCAAACCAAAAAAAACCATAAAATGAAAAATAGAAAGGAAGAAGCTAAGAATATTTTAGCATCAAATGCCCGATTAATCAGCAAAGATGAAGCCGCTCAAGTAAACGGAATGGCTTCAGAATTGGTTGATTCTACTGCAACAGTTAAAGTTGAATTGCCAGCTGGTGCAATCAATGAATTATTAACATCAGCTAACAATCCTGAATCAAGACGTGGAATCATGTCATTTTCTAAAGGAAAATTAGAATCAGGTTCAATTGTAGTGACAGGTATTCGATTTGGATATTCAGCCACAACAGCTGGTGATGATGTAGCTACAAAAACATTTACTCAAACTGGTATTCCAGCAGACGTAGCAAATGGAGTAATTGAGATTAAGCAAGCAGGAATTGTTGTTAGAACAATTGCAGTTTCTAACTTAATTGTTGCTGGTGATGCGCCTCAAAATTTAAAAGATAGAGTGTATGAATTAGATGCACCATTCCTTTTAGGCCGTGACCTAAATACTTCAATTGTATTCTACAGACCTGAAGGAATTGATGGTGCCGTTGTGGCCGTATCAATCGAGTTTGTAGGTATGCAATTAGCTGCTAAAAGAGTAGCATAAGACAAAACCAAATCAAATAAACCATGCAAAAAAGGGGGTGTTTTGCATCCCCTTTTTTCTTCAAAATTAAATCACCATGCTAACAAGTAAAATAGGCTATCAAACTGTTCCAGTTACAAAAGCCGTGAATTCACGTAACGCATCTACCGATCCAATTTCATTACTACCGCATTACAACACAGTTATTGGTATAGCCTTAGTAGTTGTTAACGCCAGTAATGCAGGTAATTTTGATGTAGAGTTAAGCAACTCAACATTAAATGAAACATGGATTGATACAGTCAATCATAAAATGTTGTTAAGTAATGAATCGGTTGCACCAAACAACAAGTTCTTGAAAACACAATTTGCTTATCGTCAAAACGATAAAGTGCAGGTTAAAACAGACTTAAAAACAGCTGTTATTGCAGGTTCAGCATTGGAGTATCAATTGGTATTTATGCTGGCTAAAATAGAAGAAGATAAGTAATTAAATTATTCATAAAGTATGTCAATTCCAGTAGCAATTTCTTGGGAACAATTCAATCCGATAACCACATCAAGTTGGTTAACACCTAATGATTTGGTGTATTTTGTCATTAAAAATAGTGGCGATACTGATATACTTTTAAATGGATATGAACTACTAAAGCCCGGAGATACTTTTGTACCTCCGGCTTATGAAAATTTTCAACTATTGCACCAGTTCGTGTTTACAGTACCAGCAGGCCAAACAGGTACTAATCCTCTAGTTTTAATTCGCAAAATTACCCATATTAATATTAATCAATAATTAAGACTTTAAGCCATGCGTATAATTTCTGAAAATTGTTCTTCATCAGGTTCTTCTTCAGGTAATGTGCTACCTACTCCACCAACTAATTTATCTTTATCGTTAAATGGCAGCAATGAACCAACAGGTGCATTTACTTTAAGTACTGACCCAACAGTAACAAGCCACCGAGTTTACCGTAGACCAATTGCCACTACTAATTGGACGTTAATAGCAACTGTTTCTACCGGCGTATTTACCGACACAAACGTACCAGCTGATGGCGATTGGCAGTATAAAGTTGTTTCCGTCAATTCCATTGGCGAAAGTATTGAGGAAACTTCATCTCAAATGCAGTCGATTAATGTTGTAACAGCTTCAACATTATCCGCCCCTACAAATATTGAGGTTACTCAAGCAGATCCTAGTTCAAATAATATAGTGACGTTTGATGATTCGCAAACAAACGCTACAACTCTCATTATTTTTCGTGAGGTTGTTTTATCAGGTGTGCCTGCAAATCAAACTCGTCAACAAGTAGCATCCGTAAACCCAGCAGATGGTATAAATTCATGGGAAGATACGTACTTAGAGCAGGGTAAAGAATATATATACGACGTTCAAAGTAGTGATGGTACTAATACTACCAATGTTTTTAATTACGGTGACAATGCCGTGTCATACACTTCACTTCAACCAATAGCCACAGTTACTGGAATTGTTTTTGACGAGGCTAATGATGAATACCTATTACGTAATGCAACAGACGCGCTTTCTGCACCATGGAGCATTAAAATGACATTTCAAGAAATGAGCCACACGAGTGGTACAGTTGGAATGTTTGGTACAGATAGCAGCGCAACTTATAGATTTATTGCCTATCCTGGTTCAAACTATATGCGAATGAATGTGCCACCAAGTTTACAAACCAGTGGCACATTTACTAATGCTATTGATTTTGTATCACGAAATGAACGTGAAGTTTATTGCGAAGCAGCAGGAGACGTTTATTACAAAGCCTCTCCAACAGCCACACCACAATTTTTATTTAATATTGATGATGGTAGTTCTGTTCCAAACTTTTTATTAAACACATTGATTAGAGCAGG
>JAWWDX010000101.1:0-10002 GCA_033719695.1 Putridiphycobacter sp. | reverse complement strand
GGTGCCTTCAATCAGAATTTCACCGCCGTGCTTACCGCCTTCTGGACCAATATCTATAATATAATCGGCTACTTTAACAATATCCATATTGTGTTCTATAACCAAAACGGTATTCCCTTCGTCAGCTAATCGCTGGAGCACGCTTAACAACATTTTAATATCTTCAAAATGTAAGCCAGTTGACGGCTCATCCAAAATATAAATGGTATTTCCCGTTGATTTTTTAGCCAATTCGGTGGCCAATTTAATTCTTTGTGCCTCTCCACCGCTAATGGTTGTAGAAGGCTGTCCGATTTTAATATAGCCTAAGCCAACTGATAATAAGGTTTCTAATTTTTTTCTAATTTTTGGAATGCCTTCAAAAAAATGCGTCGCATCTTCAATGTTCATTTCCAAAATATCGTTAATATTCTTGCCTTTGTACCTTACTTCGAGCGTTTCTCTATTGTATCGTTTTCCTTGACATGCTTCACACTCCACATAAACGTCAGGTAAAAAATTCATTTCAATTAAGCGCAATCCACCACCTTTGCATGTTTCACACCTTCCTCCTTTCACATTAAAACTAAATCGGCCTGCTTTATAGCCTCTAATTTTCGATTCACCAATTTCAGCAAACAAAGTTCTGATATCTGTAAAAATACCAGTATAAGTTGCTGGGTTCGAACGTGGTGTTCTACCTATGGGTTGTTGATCGATATCAATTACTTTATCTAAATGTTCTAAACCCTTAATTTTCTTATATGGCAAAGGTTTTTTTACGCCATTATAAATATGTGCATTAAGGATGGGATATAAGGTATGGTTAATTAACGACGACTTTCCACTTCCGCTCACCCCTGTAACACATGTAAAGGTACCTAAGGGGATTTTTAAGTCTACATTTTTTAGGTTATGACCAGTTGCGCCTAGTAATTCTAATTTCTTGCCATTGCCTTTACGGCGTTTTTTGGGTACTTCTATTTTTAAATCGCCATTTAAATAAGCAGCCGTTGTACTGCCACTGGATTTTAATTCAGAAATGGTAGAAGCTTGTGTAATTTGGCCGCCGTGAACACCAGCTTTTGGTCCTATATCAACAATAAAGTCCGACTCTTCCATCATTTCCTTATCGTGCTCTACCACAATAATAGAATTTCCGGTATCTCGCAATCGTTTCAATGAATTAATCAGTCGAGAGTTATCGCGTTGATGCAAACCAATGCTAGGTTCATCTAAAATGTATAAAACATTCATCAATTCCGAACCTATTTGCGTCGCTAATCTTATGCGTTGAGCTTCTCCTCCACTTAACGTTTTTGACGATCGATTTAAATTCAGATAGTATAAACCAACATCTATTAAAAACTGCAAACGGCTATTAATCTCTTTTAGGATTTCTTTGCCAATTTTCAGCTGTTTTTCCGACAACCGATCAGCTAAACCTTGAAACCATGCATGTAATTCTACAATATCCCAACTGGCTAATTCTCCAATACTTTTATCGTCTATTTTAAAATATCCTGACGCTTTGTTAAGTCTTGTGCCTTCGCAAGTACCACAAGTGATTTGGTTGGTAAAACTATCTGCCCAACGTTTCACACCTGCTGATGGGTTTTCTTCGGCATGCCGTAAAATAAAATTGGTGATGCCCTCAAAATCTACCGTTTGCTTTTCATCCCCAACAGTCAATAATTCTTCGAACCCAAATAATAATTTATTGATCACTTCTTCATCAATATCTTTTATCTTATCAGTTGGTTTATAACCGTAGGCGCCTAAAATGGTTTCAACTTGTGTCCCAATCCAATCGTTTTTTAATTTTCCTAAAGGAATGATACCACCTTCTTTAATGCTTTTGTTATCATTTGGTATAACTTTATTGATATCGACCTCAGACACTGTTCCCAGACCATTACAGCGCTTGCAAGCCCCATATGGGGAGTTAAAAGAAAATAAATTTGGTTCAGGTTCAACATATGAAATACCAGTAGTTGGACACATTAAGAAGCGGCTATACTGCGCTACTTCCCCCGATTCAAAATCAATCAACTGCATGACATCTTGTCCATACCGAAGGGCCAATTGAACCGCATCTGTAATGCGCTGAATATTCGTTTTTTCTACTAATATACGATCAATTACAATTTCAATATCATGAATTTTGTATCGATCGAGACGCATACCAGGTGTAATGTCAATTATTTCACCATCAACCCTTACTTTCGCGTATCCAATTTTTTGAATTTGCTCAAATAGTTCACGATAATGTCCTTTTCGGCCTTTTACCTTTGGGGCTAAAATCACCGCCTTTCGGCCGTTAAATTTTTCAAGTATCACCTCAACAATTTGCTGATCGGTATACTTTACCATCTTCTCGCCCGTATTATAAGAATAGGCCTCACCGACCCTGGCAAACAATAATCTCAGAAAATCGTATATTTCTGTGACTGTACCTACCGTTGACCGTGGACTGCGATTAACTGTTTTTTGTTCAATGGAAATAACGGGACTTAAGCCTAGTATCTCGTCTACATCTGGTCTTTCCAAGCCTCCTAAAAATTGACGTGCATAGGCGGAAAATGTTTCTAAATACCGTCTTTGCCCCTCAGCAAAAATAGTATCAAAGGCTAAAGATGACTTGCCACTTCCACTTAACCCTGTAAATACCACTAATTTATTGCGCGGTATTTTTAAGTCTATGTTTTTGAGATTATGAACTCGTGCGCCATATATTTCAATAAAATCTTCTTGTGAAAGTGCAGTTTCAGCCATGTTTGTGAGACAGTTTTTTTTGAACTTGTACAAATATAATTCTTTCTGGAGGAAGATTATTTTAGAATATAGATAAAATCAACGAATTGAAAAAAACCATTAATTTTGACTTATGCTTATAAAGGAAATTACTGATTATTTAGAGTCATTAGCACCATTGTCGAGTCAAGAATCGTACGACAATTCAGGTTTTATTACGGGTCACAAAAATACTGTATTAACAAATGCGCTTATTACACTCGACTGTATAGAAGCAACTGTTGACGAAGCCATTGAGAAAGGCTGTAATTTAATTATTGCTCATCACCCAATTGTGTTTAAAGGATTAAAATCATTAACTGGCAGCAATTATATTGAACGCACTGTTATCAAGGCCATTAAAAATGATATTGCCATCTATGCCTATCATACAAATCTTGACAATTATAAAAATGGTGTAAACAAGCGTATTGGCGAGTTACTGGGCATTACCAATCCTAAAATACTAGCGCCATCTACTGGCACTTTAGAAAAATTAGTTGTGTTTGTACCTGAAACACATGTTGGAAAAGTGAAAGATGCTTTATTTGGGGCTGGCGCTGGAGCAATTGGTAATTATTCACATTGTAGTTTTACGAGCGCTGGTACTGGCACTTTTATGGCTAATGAAAATGCTAATCCTTTTGTAGGAAAGCAGCATGAATTGCACAAAGAACCTGAACACAAAGTAGAAGTTATGTTACGTTTACATGACAAAAATCGTATTATCACTGCGCTCTTAAACAGCCACCCATACGAAACGGTAGCATATGATCTTTTACCCTTACAAAATACAAATACTGACGAGGGCGCTGGAATGTATGGCGAATTAGCAGAAGCAATGCCTGCAAAATCATTTTTATCGCTTTTGAAAACACGTTTTAACTGTAAAGTCATTAGGCATACAAACATCCATCAGGAAACGCTTAAAACCATAGCTTGGTGCGGTGGCTCTGGTAGTTTTTTGCTTGGTGCCGCTAAAGCTATCAAAGCCGACATATTCATTACCGGAGATTTTAAATATCATGAGTTTTTTGACGCAGAAAATGACATCATTATAGCAGATATTGGCCATTATGAAAGTGAACAATTCACAATTGATTTAATTGGTGACATTTTATCGAAAAAATTTACTAAATTTGCACCCTATTTAACGGAGCGACCAACGAATCCGGTGAACTATTTTTAAAATTTAAGATGGCTAAAAAAAATACAGAAAGCGTAATCACTGAAAAGCTAAACGCACTTTACAACTTACAAGTAATTGATTCTTCGATTGATAAAATCAGAACTGTACGTGGAGAACTTCCATTAGAAGTAGAAGAATTGGAAAGCGAAGTGGAAGGCTTAGCAACTAGAGCAGAGAATCTTCAAAATGAATTAACGGAATTGGAAACTGAAATTTCAGACAAGAAAAATTCAATTACGGATGCACAAGCTGCCATTAAAAAATATAGCGAACAGCAAAAAAACGTTAGAAATAACAGAGAATACGATTCATTGTCTAAAGAAATTGAGTTCCAAGGATTAGAAATTGAGTTAGCAGAAAAGAAAATAAAGGAAGCGAAATTCAGAATTGAATCTAAAAAGGAAGCCATTGAAGAAGCTAATGCAAAATTAGCTGAAAGAAAAGGCGATTTAGAGATCAAACAAAAAGAATTACAAGCCATTATTGACGAAACTGAAGCTGATGAAGAAAAATTAGTTAAGAAGTCAGAAAAAGCTAAGAAAGACATTGAGCCAAGATTAGTAGCTGCCTACGAAAGGTTGAGAAACAATGCGGTAAACGGATTAGCTGTGGTTTCTGTAGAAAGAAATTCATGTGGAGGATGCTTCAACGAAATTCCACCTCAACGTCAATTAGATATTAAGGCGCGTAAAGAAATTATTGTGTGCGAACACTGTGGTAGAATTTTAATTGAGCCACCAACAGAAGATTAATAAAAACTAAACAACATAAAAAAACTTCGACTATTAAGGTCGGAGTTTTTTTTTGTCTGCAAATATTATTGTATGTTGACATTATCAATGACCGACAAACTCTGTAGTCACCTGATTTCCCATCTCGTCAATGACCGAGAGCGTGTGTTTGCCAGGTTTTACCCTTATTGCTAATTCATGATTGCCTTTGGTGTGTCCAATGTATACATTGTCTAGATGCCAATAGAGTTTGGCGCTTTCACTATTGTGTGCAGCCTCAATAACGACTTTTTCGTAATTTCCATCAAAGTTTTTAGGTATAATTACTTCAGTGTGGTTTTGAGGGTAAATAATAGCCAATACGTCAGCATCATTTTGAGGACAATTGGACGAAAAGGCTGGTAGATTTTGATAAGCAGGATGGTTTCGTTTATAGTAATGGCTCACAATTGGGTCGAGTACAAACCAGCTGGAATCTTTCACGTCATTCTCAGTTGCACAATTTTGATTCACACGTTCTTGCCGCGCATTAATGTGGACAAGTTTGTGGAAGGTGCACAAGGCAGGCATTTTTCCCTTTGCACTTGAGGGCACTAGCTTTGTGGGGCAATGAGGGTTTGGCGATAAGCCCGACTGCTCACATAAATTGATAAATTTAATTTGGTGAATAGGCATTTCAAACCATTGTTGATCGGGAACGTGCTGAAATAAGCTAAACATTAATGGCGCTGCAATGGATACACCAGTTAACCCTGGTCTACCCTCACCTTGCGCATTCCCAACCCACACAGCAACTAAATAGTTGGCATCATACCCCACAGCCCATGCATCTCTAAAACCAAAACTTGTGCCGGTTTTCCACGCAATTTGACGTGAAGAAGCGTATTTCCGCCATCCACCCTCTACACCAGGTCGTTGAACTTCTTGCAGCGCTTCCGAAATGAGCCACCAAGTACCATGGTTGTATGTTGCAAGACCATCTTCTAATTTATCTGTTTGCAATATACGAAGACCTGTTTTAAGTGAATTTGTGTCAGTAGGTACCGCATTTAACTTTCTTGCTTGCGTCGCATAAGCCTTAGCTACATCCCATAATGATACTTCAGCCCCTCCAAGTATAAGGGTTAGGCCGTAGTTATCTGCCGACCGATCGATTGTTGTAAATCCTAAGGCTATTAGCTGTTCATAAAATCGCACTAATCCAAATGCTTTTAGCAAATTAGCTGCTGGTACATTCAACGACCTTGCTAAAGCTTGATCTGCGCGTACAACCCCTTCATATGTCTTGCTAAAATTGGAGGGTGAAAACCCATTGATTGATACAGGAACATCACGCAGTAAAGTTGAGGGGTGAATTAAGCCATCTTCAATCGCACTCGCATAAAGAAAAGGTTTTAGTATACTCCCAGAGCTTCTTCTCGACTGTATTAAATCGACATAGGCAGCATTAGCACCCTTAAAATTAGCATTGCCCACATAAGCTTTTACATCTGCTGTTTCCAAATCAATTATCAAAGCTGAAGCATTCTTAATCTTGTTTTCCTGTATATGTTTCACATAGGCGTTCACACTTGCAGTGGCATTACGTTGTAAATCACCATCAATAGTGGTTTTAATTCGTTCACCATTTGCTTTACTTTGTGCTATGAATTCTAGCAAATGATAGGCATTTGCCGGTAAATCATTAGGCTTACTCGGTAGATTTTCAATTAACGACAAGCTGTAGGTAGAAGCGTCAATAACCTCATTTTCGAGTAGTTTCTTTAATAATCGGTCGCGCTTTGCTTTTAGCTTCAGACTATTTTTTCCTGGCCGAATTAAGGCAGGTGCATTAGGTAATACGGCTAAAGTAGCGTACTCTGCCCAAGATAACTGGTGTAAAGGTCTGCTAAAATAGCGCCATGCTGCCGCCTCAGCTCCTACAATATTACCACCATAAGGCGCGTGTGATACATATAATTTTAGAATCTCTGTTTTGGAATAACTAAATTCCATGCGCAAGGCCAAATACATTTCTTTGAGCTTCTCCCAGTATGATCTTGGTGGATTCCCCCTCGACATTCTGAGCACTTGCATAGTGATGGTACTACCACCACTCACTGTTTTTTGAGACGATAGGTTTTGTCGCATTGCTCTAAAAACAGATATGGGATTAACACCAGGGTGCCAATAAAAATACTCATCTTCAAAATGAAGTATGCACTGTTCTAGAGCCCTTGGAACGCTATCAACTTCAGGGAAACGCCATTGACCATCTTTGGCTATTCTTGCCGACAACAGCTGACCCTCATCATCATTTAAAACTGTTGAGAGTGGATCGTTAAATAATTGATTGGGAAAACACCACCAAAAAACCAGACTGAATAGAAGAAAGCCAATCAGTTTTCGCTTATTTCGCCCCGATAGTTTCATTCTTTCACTACTTCAACCCACCCTCCGGCTTTTACAGAAGATATCCGTTCGTCGTACATTGGCGCGCAAAATACAGCTGGCTGATAAAATCGACCTAAGAAAGTAGCATTTAATTGAACTTCAACCCTAATGCTTTGTCGTTTTCTTAAGCTAAAGTATGAATATACGCGATCATCCCTAAAATCTTGATAATCTAACCTACCATTACTTTGAAAATCATCATTGAGTCTTGTATTGATTATTTGCCAACCGGATGGAAAAATTTGATTCAGTGCCACTTCTTTGTAGTCTGCCCTAACGCCCGGATGTGTAATCGTTACCACAGCTTTAAAGTCCTGACCTTGCTTTAATCGCGTCACATCTAATGAATGGCCATTCATATCAATATAGTTCACACGCATTTCTATATCCTTTTCTTCGGTCACAATTTTATGTTCTGTCGGAATACCAGCTTGGGTAAAACTCACAAATAATGGTCCAGTACTGTTATTTTTTACTGAAAGACTGCCACTATTTAGTGCATTGCCTGTTATTTCAGAAGTGTATATAGGTATTTTCATGTTTACTTGCTCTGTTTTACCATTAACGGTCACGGTACAAGTCAAATTATTTGCCGCATTCCCTGATCCTAAACTTTTTCCTATAGCCAATAAAGCGAACGATCGCGCTTGTGTACTGTGCCAACCAATATTAAGATCTTTCGCTATGTCCAATACCAATTCACTTACTCTACTTTTGTCTTTTAGATACAGCATTGTTTCTAGTATCATTGCGCGATCCCTTAAATCTGACCCATAAGAATACCCCATATCCCGATAAGGTTCTACTGCATAATCGCGATTTGCGAGTTCGAACGCAGCCTTTTCTCTTCCAATAATGGCATAGGCTGCAGCTAATCGCCAAGCGGCAGCATTACTTAATTTGCTATCATTTTTTAAGCGATTCATAGCACCAATTTCGGGCGATTCTGCTAAAGCCAAAGTATATAAACGGTAGGCTTGAGCTAAGTCTCCTCCGTATCGTCCCCAATTAAAATACTTATTTCTGCTCCATTGTGATGCAACCGTTTTCTGAAATTTGAGCCACGACTTTAACATTCCAGCAGGTAGTTCGTAACCTTTATTTTTGGCTTCAATCATGAAATGACCGGCATAGTTTGTGCCCCATTCAGAGGCTGCATCATTTCGATCGGGCCAATAAGAGAAGCCTCCTTTTGAATTCTGGAAATCACGATATTTACTAAGAGCTGCTTGAATATTTTCAGAAATTTTATCTTTTTCTGTTGTTGTTAAATTAACAAACGACCCCAAATACAATTGCGGGAATACAGCAGAAGTTGTTTGTTCAATACAACCATGTGGATAGCGTATTAAGTAGCCAATTTGCTTTTCAAGGTTAAGATTCGGAATTTGCGAAATTTGTACCTTAGCTGTGTTAGTTCCAGTAATCCCAAAGGCAGTATAATCATGTTGCCATGCCGCATTAGCTTCTAACATTGAAAATTCCGATTCTTCAATAACTGGATTTGAAGGGCGCACCAATACTTCAATTTCTTCATATGCTTTTTCGCTACCCGACGAAACTTCCACCTTGAATTTTGCTACCCCCAATTTTCTAGCTACCGCATAATCGAAATAAATGGTTTTATCACCTGTTTTTTGGAATGTAACCGTTTGCTCTTTGCTGCCCTCTGCAACTAGCAGATTGTTGGAAGATACTTTCACTTTTACATTTTTAATCCTCGAACTCATTGCAATGACATTAATAGGGATGGTTACTTTTTCAGAAGGACCTAAAACCCTTGGTAAAGTAGTTTGAACCATTAAAGGTTTTTTTACTTGAACTTCTTTTTCCGCAGCCCCATAAGCACCTTCATGCGCAGCAACTACCATAACCCTTACTGCTCCAATATAATTTGGAATACGAATTGTGTGACTTTGTTCTTTGCCTTTCTCAAGGTAAAAAGGCCCCAAATAGGTAATCACAGATTTAAATCGATTAGCACTCGCGTCAGCTTTGTAAACTAGTCCTTCATCACCACCTACGGCCAATAAAGCAGTCATTTTTCCTGTTTGCGCACTCATCACATACTTGTACATATCCCAAGTACGCACACCCAAAGCCTCTTTTGCATAAAAAGTCGACCATGCATCTGGTGTTTGAAACCGCGTTAACGACAATAGGCCTTCATCCACCACCGCTACAGTATAGGCCATTTTTTGGCCATTTTTTTCTTTGACTTTAACCGTAAAATTCGTTTCAGGTTTCACCGTTTGTGGACAAGATACAATCGGATTCAGATGTGTTTGTGGGTCGCTCACATAAAGTGGCACTATGCCATACATTCTAATCGGCAAGGAGTTTTTGGTTTGACCATGAGGTTGAATTAAGGTAGCACTGACATAAACGTTTGGTGCCATATCTTTTGTTGTTAGCACTTTAAATTTGGTACTACCTTCGGCCGCATCTACCCAAAACTGGTTAATGACTTTATCACCTTTTTCAATTGTAACATATAGCTTTCCAACACCTCCAGAAGGTACTGTCACTTCAGCAGTTTCGCCTACTTCATAGTCTGCTTTATTGGTCTCTAAATTTAACATGGAAGCCGCCTCGGTATTCCCATCCATATCGCTATACCAACCTGAATAATCGGCATAAAACTCTTCCATTGTACTATGCCCCGATTCCGTATCAATAATTCTCAACATATACTTACCCCAACCTCTTCTCGGAAAAGTGAGGTTATAGATGGCTTTTCCATTTGATATGGTAAAACGGTCTGATTTAATTAAATCACCTGAACGGCGATTGATATAGCGCGTTAAATCATCAGCACCGTCGCCTTCCCACCACCAATTATATGATACTTTGTATAGCTCAACCTCTACCTTTCTG
>JAWWDX010000100.1:0-10012 GCA_033719695.1 Putridiphycobacter sp. | reverse complement strand
TATAGCTTCGTATTTGGATCCTTTATTACTCTTCTCTTGTAAAAGAGAAATTTCTTCAACTACGACTTCATGATCAAACTTATCTAAGTTTTCTTTTATTAACTCAGTATAATACTTCTTATTTAAATCTTTTTCTAACTCTTCTACAGTAGTGCATTTAAGATCCCCAACATTCAAAGACTTAATTTTGTGATTAACAACTTCTTGCAATGATTCTTCATCGATTAACCAAGGTAATTCAATATTTTCAATATACCATACATCATTATAGCCGTCACCGTTTGGTGTTAAGATATTATTGACTTCCAATAATGCAGAGTTGACTACAACAAAAACACTATGAATAGAACTATATTCACAACCGCTTGAATCTGTAATTACTACCTGGTAGTCTGTGGAAATAGTTGGCGAAACTGTTGGGTTAGAAATCAAATTATTATTGATGTCTATGTTCGGCGTCCATTCAAATGATACACCACTGCCAGCATCTAGCTGAATGGAATCTCCTGAGAGAATGGTGTCAGTTAACGAAAAGCTATTAAAAGGACCGTAGAAAAAAACAGTTTTCTGAGCTGTGTCAGCCTCACAGTTGCCATTTTGTACAATGGCGATAATATCAATTTGACCGTATACATCACTTATTTGATAAAGGCTGTCTGTGATACCACTGCTATTCCATGTCATACCGCTATTATCAGAATACAGCCAGTTAATCACAGTGCCTTGATTCCCTGATAGTGTGATTTCTGTGCCCACATTAGCTGAACAAACAGAATCTGAACTAAGTAAAACACCGGCATCACTTGGCGAATTGATTGAAATGGTAACAAAGTTACTAGTGTCAGGTGTACAGGATGCAAATTGCGCAATCACAGCGTAGGTTGTGGTTTGAGAAATATTTGTATAAAATAAAGTGTCGTTAGAGTTACTGATGTCAGTAAATGTATTGCCATTATCAGAAGAGCTGATCCATCCGAGGATAGTACCATTAACAGCATTTGTATTTAATAGACCTGAATTTGTAGTACTACAAAATTCGAATGTACCTTGAAGTATACCTGCGTCAGATGCAGGTATAACTACAACGTCAAAGAATGCAGTATCTGTTCCACATGGGGCATTTTCCACTATCACTCTTATTTTACTGTTGCCTGTTATTGAGGAAAGTGTTACACCTGGACTGGTTAATCCAGTTCCAGTCCAGCTAGAGCCATCATCTAAGGAGTACTCCCAATCTAAAATGACACCATTGTAATTATTTAAAGTTAAGTCTGTAGTGGTTGTGCCAGCACACAAACTATCTTCACCAGTAATTTCACCTGCATCTGGTCCATCTAAAATATTTATAGTCACAATATTGGAAGAATCAGTTGGACAGGTTCCATTTTGCGTAATTGCAAAAAATTGAAAGGTGTTACCATATTCAATGTACTGTAAAGTGTCAAATGGATTTGTAAAGTTAGTGTAGTTTGAACCGCCATCAAGTGATAATTGATAATTAATAATGTTACCATTATAACCGTTTAAATATAGTGTTGTTGGGTAAATTGTGTCGCAGTGTGAAGAATCACTGCTTAAAATGCCGGCAATACTAGCATTATCAATGGCAATTGAAAAATCAGTTGAATCAGAGGGGCAAAAGCCATATTGACTGTCAAAGTAAACTCTGTAAAGTCTTGGGGAAGATATGTTTAAAAAAGTTTGTGAGGCACTTGTATTTCCTGTAGATGTAAATGTGGCTCCAGAATTTTCACTAAATACCCAATCAGTAATAATACCTGTATTCCCAATTAAATCAATCTGTCCAGAATTTCCTGTTTCACAAACATTTGATGGGCCTGAAAAGCTACCTGCAATAGGATTGCAGTCACTCGTTACATTTACAGTCAACGAATTATTTGTAAGGTTAACGTCACCGCTATCGAAAACATCAAGGTCAATTGTATATACACCACAGTTGCTTAGGTCCACTGTCACACTAAATTCATAGATATAGGTTCCACCTACATTCAAAACAGGAATTGTAATACTTTCTGTAACAGTTGGGTTTGTACCAACAGTATAACTGACGTCACATGTGCCTGAATAGGCAGATGTTGCTGCGTTAATGATAGTCACTTTAACAATTTCTGTACTGCTTAAATTACAGCCAGATAATGGTGAAGTAATTGTTGATCCAATGGCTAAATCAGAGGCATATACATTGCAGATGATAGTGAGGGAAAGTAGCCAAAGAAGTATTTTCATACAGTGTTTTATTTGAACAAAGGTAAAAAGATATTCTCAAATTAAAAAATAAACTTTTAACAGGTAAATAAAAAGACATTCAATACTTTAAGTAATCTACCAAATTCTATAATCTAGTTGGGTATTAACAAAACGAGAGGTAGGTGTTTGCGTGCCATTAGAAATTTTATTGACTTCATTTTGAACAAAATTCTGAAGCTCTGAAATATTAATTTTTTTATCTTTATTTAAATCAGCAGCTCTTTCTGTAAGACCGCGAAGTAAACAATACGTGAATAAACCGTTGTTCCAGTTTTCTCCTTCCATGGCATATTCTGTTCCTCCAGAGGATGAAATAACAGTTGCGCCTGTACCTTTTCTTAAATCAGTAAACAAGCTTTTCATGAGTTCGTTAGTACTTTGCAATCCTAATTTATCTTTTTCCTCAATATCGACACTTCCCGCATGACGAAAAATAACTTCTGAGCCTTTTTCAATTTCTTTTAATTTATCAGTTTTTTGAACTTCATCTTTTTCAACCTCGCCGCTATGGCAAGTGTCTATGAAAAGTAGTTTTCGCAGTGCTCGAATGTTATCAACAAGATTTTCGATCAATTCATAAGGGATCCCTTTCAATATCGGATTAAAGAAGTCCATATCGTGGGCTGCAAAATAATAATTGAAATTTTCATCAAGTACCCCATGTCCGGCTACAAATACAATAACCATGTCATTAATTCTTGCTTGTTGTAAAAATGATTTCACATCTGAAAGATTTTCCTTGGTCACCTGAGCATCTGTATAAACCTTGGTATATACATTGTCGAAAGATTGGTTTTCCTTAAAGGCCTTGGCAACATCTTTAGCGTCTTTTGCAGCATAATTTAAATTAAAATTTTTATCCTGATAATCGCTTACACCTATGGATACAAGGTAAAGATTTGAACCTTTAGGTGGGTTGGTATTTATGACATTAAAGGTTTGTTTAAAACTTTCTATTCCTTTTTCATTCTGTGCACTAATTTCAATTTTATTCTTTCCGCTAGAAAGAGGAATCTTAAATTTCTTTTCAAATAGATTAGTTTTTTCAGCCGCAACATTATAGCCCTCAATTCCATAAATAGCGACGCCATTAAGGTAAATATTGATTTTTTCTAAGTAGTATTTGGCGTCATTGGCTTCAACTAATATTTCAATAAAATCATTTTCAGTTTTAGAACTTAAAGACATAATGTTTTTGAATTTAACTTCTGGTAAGTTGAAGTCAATGATTAAATTTTCTTCTGTGAAATTAAGCTTTTTAAGTCGTTTTTTATAGGCTTGATAATAGGCAGAAATCAGTTCCTTGTTTCCGCTATTAAGTGCTGTCAAAACAAGGTCAGGGCGATTATATTTAATATCAAATAAGTCAGGATAAAAATATTGGTTTTTATATTTAAATCCAAAATCGTTAATTGCCCCTTTACTCACTAAGTAATAATTGTCTTTTGTAATGAATATGAAGTCTTCATTTTTAAAGGGAATGATACTTGTGACTAATGTTCTTTCTTTTAAATCCCAAAGTTTAATGGTGCCATCATAACTACTGCTCACAAAAGTATTATTAGCGGGGTGAAATGAAATATCAGTCACTAAATCTGAGTGACCACGAAAAGTGTGGTATATTTTTTTAGTTTTTATATTGTATAAAATTATCGCATTCGATAAATCAGCAATAGCTATATAATCGCCATGCATAAAAACCTTTTTACCATTGTTTGGTAATGTTTTAGTATAATATCGGCTGTAGATATTGTAAATAAACTGACCATTTTCTTCGGTAGTTATCCAAAGCTCGCTTTCATTTATTTTGAGATAGTCCTTAATGGCAAACATGAATGTGTCTGTTCGATAATGAATCTCTTTTTCTTTCCATTGCCAAAGATGAAAAACCCGACTGTCTTTTGAATGGCTAATAAGCGTTTGCTCGTTTAAGAAGAACACATGTCCAAAGTCATCAACGTTTTTGGGTTTGTATAATTTAACCATTTTGTTTTTAGTTCTATTATATACACTAATGTTTGGATTATCGCCTGAACCTGTAAAGGCGTACTTTTCTCCACTTGGCGATTTGGAAAAAGAGTGAATTTCACCAAATGGCTTTTGATAAGCGCCTAGTTTTGAAAGAAGAATAGCTTTTGAGTGCTTTATAGGAAATTGAGTAAATTGCTGAGTGCTTATATGCTTTTGATTCAGTGGATCGGATTTTTCATAAAGATGGTTGTCGCTGGTACTTATAAAGTAAGAGGAAGTATATTGAGAATATGCAATTTTATTAATGGATTGTTCCGATATTTTCTTTGCATTAATGGTAGGGAAACTTCCATTCACATCAATAGAATAAATATATCCCAGTTCATCTCCAACAAAAATCTTTGAACCATCTACACTGTGCATAACTGTGTTTTTCCGGTAAATACCAGATGAAATTCGGCTTTCAATTTCAAAAGTTTCTGCATTCCAAATAATAATGCTTCTATCTTTTCCACCTGAGGCAAAGAATCTACCATCCTCTGAATATACAACGTCTTTTACAGCAGCATTATGACCTGAGTAACGAAAGGAACCAACACCTAAATTATAGTTATACAAGTATATTTTACCATCATCTCCAGCAGCAATGATGTTTTTTTTATCTGGACTCACATCAAAGGCATTTAATTTGCTATCCAATGAGTTGCCAGAACATCTAAAAATGGGTATTTTCTTATTCTTAAACCTTTTTTGTACGGTACCTTTTTTAATAATTAATTCCGTGTTTTTCTCTTGGTCGTAGAAATAGTCTTTTCTTCTATTTCTACGTAAGTCTCTTTCTAAAATCAACTTTAGTCTCGACTTGACAATATCGTATTCAAAAAGTTTATGTTTTGTTTTTACAAACAAGAAGTCTTCGTCTTCACTGAAAGCCATGCTCTCAATAATTTCAAATTCATCTATGTAAAAAGTGGTCATTAATCTGGCTAATTTAGTGTTCCAAATAATGATTTCAGAATTTTCTCCGAGCGAAGCGAGAAGTTTGCCTGATCTACTGAATTCTAGTAACTCAATATCGCTTGAGTGAGAGCGGTGAACTACTAACTCTTCCTGTTGCGAATATACCAATAAAGTATATAAGAGACTGAAGCACAGGATTATCGTTTTTAAAACATGCATATTACTGTACAATTGGTTTTAAAGTATAATATTGAGGGTAATAGTCTTTGGTGTTTTCAAGGGTAATTTTAAAGTAAGGCAACTTTAAAACAGACTTTAAACTATCATAAGATGTGGTGCTGTCTTGAACGGCATAGACACTCTCTATTGTAAAACGCGTAAATTTATTATTGTTTGTAATTAATTGATGTAAATTTTGAATGGCAAAACTACTGGCGAATGCCGCATTTTCTAGTAATAATTCAAATTCATATTGCTGGTTTATAAAATCATCAAAGTTATAGTTGAATGAAGAAATATCAGTTTGATAGAAGCCACCAGATTTGAAAACAAGTGGTTGCAAAAAATCATTTGGTAGCAATGAAAGGACATTTAAGACAATGTTGTTAGCCTTTAGTAAATTGGCATAGTAGTCTAACGTATCGTAATTCATACCTGTAGTATCAAAAGCACTATAAGTAATAAGCGTTAATTGTTTGCTTTTTTGAGTGCCGTAAAGTAAGTTATTAATGCCACTGCTAATTTCGTCTAATAGATTTTGGGGGTTTAAGATTGAGAAAGACTGCTGGTCTTTTTTATTGGCGTTAGCAGTACGGTCATAAAAATCAGGCATCAGCTCATTTGTCATTATTTCTAATGATTGATTGGTTTGATTGTAATATCCCAACATTATTTTATTACTTGTGTTGGCTGACCTCGCCGCTTCGATATACTGTTCAAGAAAAAATCCAGTATGCCCATGATACATGCGGTCTTTATCTTCTTCAACAGACATTAAAATTAGATGATCATACGCGCTAATGTTTGGGAAATTAGTTTCAAAGGAAAGGAAATGTGTTTCAGCAAGGGTATCATCTTTTTCATACACAGGAAAGCCAAAGCCATTATATTCATTACTGTATGAAAATAGCTTAGGAAAGCCTTCAAAATGTGAGAATTCCATGTTTTCTAGGTCGTAGAATTCCAAGTTTAGGTCGAAATTAAAATTCGTATATTGATATGTAGAATCGGTTGGATTGTACACAGTAGTTTTGCTATAATTATCGAAAAAAGCGGATTTCAGTATGAATGCATTACCGCTTGAGGTTTTCAATCCAGTATATTCATTTTCAATATCCTTTTGGCATGACAGAAGAAAAAGTAGACTTATGATAAACAGGTTAGTCTTCATACAAATAGTTTTTACTTTTGAATTCTTCCTTGCTAATAAAGAAGAAGTTAATATGAAGTTCTACTTGCCAGCTATTGCCAAGTAATTTGTTTTGTATAGTGCTGACATATCTTAGATTGTAATCTAATTTGTTAATTTTTTTACCAATACCAAGCATGAAATTCGTAGTGAAATCACCTTTGTTATTTTTGTAGAAAACATTTTTAAAATGGTTTTCTCCATGGTTAACTGTTTGGCTGTATGCTGGACCTTCATTTGTATAAAATAAAAGGTCAGGTTGTGAATAGTCGAAAATATTGTACCTCCCTAAAATTATCCCAGCATTTAAATGAATAGAGAGCGGACTGTTTAAAAAATGATATGTTGCGTAAATTGGTAATCTAAATCCTCTTCTACTCATGATTCGAACATTTTCGTAGGGCGTTTCAAGTTTAAAGCGTGTGAATTCAAGAAAAATAGAAGGTTCAATATTTAAGCCAATCTTTTTTCGAGACAATCGCAAACTGAGTCCGGTATGAACAGCGTTAAATGCTTTGGATTCATCAAAAATAATATTGCTACCTTGTTTTTCAGAAATGTATGTGTAATAGCTGCCAGGAACTTTGTATAGGTCAGAATTATTTATAAATAAATACCTAGAAAAAGGATTGGTGCCAAAGTTGATTCCAAAATTTAAATCTTGCCCATAAATAGACTGAGAAAACAATAACAGTAATATAAATGTTACTTTTCTCATTTCTGTTCTGTTTTGTAGAAGTAGATTTGAAACTCTAGACCTAAAGATCCTTTTATTTTTTGCAGTTGAAGCAGATTGTTTGATCGGGCTAGGTTAATAGTAGTTTTGAAAAATACTGGTCGTTTGCCTAGTTTTAAACTCAAAGGTACTAAGTTAACATATATTTCTGTCTCACGGCTGTTTGAATTTAAGATTGGATTTCGGGTAGATTGAAATACCGACAATCCGAATTCATGTAGCAGATAAAAATTCAATGCTTTTCCTCTGTATGACATGAATGGGTTTGTGTATGTGAACCGAAGTTCGTAGTGAGGGATAATTAGTTCATTTTGGTTAAGATTAAAGCTGTCAGCTAAAAAGTCTGTATTGGTATATGTGGCTGGTGAAAGTTGCGCACCATAGACATTGGCATAAATACTAAAGCCTGAGAATTCATATCTTTTTTTAGAAAAAAAGGTAAGTTTTTTATGTTTTAAGAATAAGTAATGGTAGCCCAAACTTACCCTTGCAAAGGGCACTGTTCGGTCAACAAAACCATCTGTTATAGAGGTGAAGCGATCCGACATTTCATTTGTAAAAACATTAACGCCTGTTCCAAATGAAATAACATGTTTTCTTGATTTTTCAGGTGATATTAATTGTGCATTATATTTTGTAAAATAGGTGAACCCATCATGGTTTGCAACCTGAGCAAAGCTGCATGACGCTATGGTGAAATAGACTATAATGAAGAGGTGAGTGAGTTTCATTTTTTCAATAGCTAACATAGCAAATATAGCATTTTTGCTCAAGAAATTATCTTTTTAGGTTGTAAATTAGACTTCGTGTTTTCGCCATGGGAAATGGTTGTGAAGTATAGCAAGAGACCAGCACCGTAGGCTAAGATGTCAAAATAATCGGCCGTATATGTGTTACTCAATGCTGGTAGGACTAGTTCAAATACTAGCGCGTAAATGAAGGTTAGCGTAAAAACCATTTCATTTGAGGGCCAAAAACACTGTTTGTCTGTTAAAAATCTGATGATTATGGTAATAATTGTAATGACTATTGGCATACAAAATAAATCAGTTAAATAATTATTTAGAACATGAGGTATTTCAAAAAAGCCATTTCTTGATAAATGTACGAGTATATATGATGTTAGTCCCAGTATAAGTGTGGGGCTCAAAAGAGGTTTTAACCGGCTGTCCATGCAATGAAATAGGCTATTAGTGAGCCAATGCCCATGAAAACCATAAAGATAGAGTTGAGAATGAAAAATATTAATCGTACCATAAAGAAAGGATGTTGCTTATACTTGTCAATAAAAATTTCAAGCTTTTCTTTTGGTTGTTGCGCGGCAATTTCTTCTTTTTTAATGTGTTCAATGCGCTCTATTTCTTTAATTGAAATGGGGTTATTACAGTTTTCGCAATGATCAACATCACCGTTCCATGTACCGCAATTGGTGCACCGCCTTTGAATAATTGTTGCCATACAAGTTGATTATGTGGCAAAGATAATAATTTAGAATTCACTAAATTTGCAATACTAATATATCATACAAATGAAAATACTACTCTCACCAGCAAAGTCAATTAATTTTGAAATTTCAGTTAAAAAAAATGAAGCTACCATTCCTCAGTTCATACCTGAAGCTGAATATTTAATTGGTAAACTAAGTAAATTAAGCGCAAGACAAATTGGAAGTTTAATGAAAGTAAGCAATGATATAGCTGAACTCAATGCCGAACGTTTCAAAAATTGGCAACTACCCTTTACTTCAGAAAACAGTAAGCCCGCGGCTGATATTTTTACAGGTATGGCTTACCAAGGATTAGATTTTCCTACACTTTCGGCGGATGAGCGTGAATTTGGTCAAAAAACACTCAGAATTTTATCTGGACTGTATGGCATGTTAAAGCCACTTGATCTCATACAGCCTTATCGTCTTGAAATGGGTACTAGCTTTAAAGTGACCGCTAAAATGAAGAACCTCTATTTGTATTGGGGCGATAAAATTGTAGATGCTTTGAATGCTGAGTTATTGCCTAATGAGCCTGTAGTTAATTTAGCCTCAAGTGAATACTTTAAGGCTGCAAAACTGTCGAAAATCAAGACGAAAGTTATAACACCTGTTTTTAAAGATCTTAATAAAAAAGGCGAATTCAAGGTCGTTATGACATTTGCAAAAAAAGCAAGAGGCCTTATGTCAAGGTTTGTTCTTGAGCATAAAATTGAAAATGAAGAGGGTTTAAAAGCCTTTGATTTAGAAGGGTATTACTTTTGTTCTGAAGAAAGTTCTAGAGATGAATGGGTTTTTAAAAGAGGTTAAGCCATAAAAATTCGTATTTTTATCAGTTAGAATATTTTTACAGCGGTTAAGATGAACCTTTCTCATCTTTCTGCGTAAGTGTATTCGTAGCCCCGTATTAAATGAATTTGAAAAAACATATTTTACTATTAATACTCTTTTGCTCATCTCTTGCTGCCAAAGCAAATGTTATTGTGGTTGTCAATGGGAATGATGATTTTGCAGGTAGTTTACGGCAAGCTATCACTAGCGCTGTAAGTGGTGTTGATACAATTATTGTAAACTATAAAGGCGCTATTGCTTTAACCTCACCAATTCAAATTGCAAATAAAAACAATATCACAATAATTGGGCCTTATCCTAAACATATTGCTTTCACCGCAGAGGGTGGAGG
>JAWWDX010000099.1:0-10100 GCA_033719695.1 Putridiphycobacter sp. | reverse complement strand
GTCAAGCTTTTTGGTATTTTTTACTTCTATGGCGGTAATATATTCCTGAAAGCAATCTGAAGATGTCCCACTTTCTAGTAAATTCATAGCCTTCTATTTGTAAGTCTAGGAAATTTCTTTTCTCAGCGTATCCAATAGCAATTACACCTATGGTTTTCTTAGTCATATAATAGCTTTAAGGATTTTAGATACTTGTTGATACTAGCAGAAAATATCTCAGCACCGTTTTTATTTAAATGTGTTGGATTGTAGAATAGTGATTTGTTATGGCAAATTGTGGAGTCTTTAAAGTCTATAAAGTAAGTACTGTTGTGTTTTGAGGCAATGGCTTTATAGATATTTGAGATTGAATCTCTATTTTTTATATATTGATGAAATTCTGAGTACTCAGGAGCATATATAATAATATGCTTGATCGAATCGTCAGCAAGTTTGTCAGTAAACTTTTCCATTAAGTGAACTACTTCTTGATTGAGTTTAATTGTTTCCCCTTTAGGATTTTCCGTTTTAAGCCTATCAAATGCGGGCTCCCATATAGCTGTGTTTTTAGGGTAATATCCCTTAAATCCCGTTGATTCAAATCTTTTTAATTTGATAAGCTCCAAAAATCCAGCCAAGATTACGTTCGATTTCCCAAAATACCTAAAGTAGGGAAGGTTATAATCAGCCCATGTAAAGCCTTCATATTTCTTTAATTGGATAGTAAGATCTGGGTCATTAAGATAAGGTAAAAACTGTTCTATGTCATAAAGGTCAGGTCTATAAGTCAAAGAAAAATGATCAACAATTTGAATGCAAATTTTTGGTTTTTTATTTCGTTTTCTATAAATCTGGTATTTAGTAATTTGAAAAGGGATTTTGTATCCCTCCATACCAAGATTGTAAACAGAAATCGAATCATTTTGGCTTATGATAATTGGGTCTACCATTTTTCTAGCTCTGGAGCTTCCAATAATAACAATTTCATTAGCTTGTTTACCAGAGTATATGTCATTCCATTCACTATAATCCAAGTAGTCACTATGTTGAAGGGTTTTTTCAATTTTCCAAAATATCGTTAGATATAGGCTACCTGAGAGCACCGCAAATAAACTGATATTTATAATGAATTTTTTCATTAAAATTGAAAGTAGATAAAATCTTGTTGGTTGCCGCCAAAAATAAAAATGATAAATGAAATAAGTAGATATATTGACCAATTAATCCATCTGGGCATTTTTTTATCAATATTTTCTAATACATGTTCTTTATGTTTATTGAGCCATTCAATTAAAATGAAAACTATGATTAGAACAGATGTCATTTTTAATTCATAACTAAAATTAAATGTTGTGTAATATTGATAATTAAAAATATGACCTATGTATGTAAAAGCTGTTTGTACTGAATCAGCACGAAAGAATATCCATGCTAAACATGTAAGCATAAACGTTAATGGTATTGTAAAAAAATCTCTAACTGGTGGAAAATAATATGTCGATTTGATATTATCTAAATTCTTTCTGTTTTTATTAAGTAGAAGTAGGGGTAAAAAGTAAATTGCATTAAGAGCGCCCCATATAATAAAAGTCCAATTCGCTCCATGCCAGAAACCACTGACGATAAATATGATAAATACATTTCGAATTTTTTTCCAGATTGTTCCTTTACTACCTCCTAAAGGTATATATAGATAATCTCTAAACCAAGTAGACAAAGAAATGTGCCAACGCCTCCAAAATTCACCAATATCGCGAGAAAAGTATGGAAAAGCAAAGTTTCGCATTAATTGGAAGCCAAATAGGCGGGCAAAACCAATCGCCATGTCCGAGTAACCTGAAAAGTCACCGTAGATTTGAAATGCAAAAAAGATAGCACCAATAATTAGCATTCCTGAAGGTTCCGTAGCGTAATTATCAAAAATTTCATTGACAATAGAAGCACAGTTGTCCGCAATTACGACTTTTTTTATGAGACCCCAAAGCACTTGTCTTAGTCCATTTACTGCGTTTGAGTATTTAAACTCACGTGCTTTTTGAAATTGAGGAAGAAGATTTGTTGCCCGTTCTATTGGACCAGCAACTAACTGTGGAAAGAAGCTGACAAAGGCAAAAAAGGAAGTGATATTTTTTGTAGCTTTTAGATTCCCTCTATAAACATCAATGGTATAACTTAAAGTCTGAAAAGTATAAAAGCTAATGCCAACAGGTAAAATAATTTCAAGAGATGTTGTTTGTATCGGTATACCAAAAAAGGAGAAAGCATTAGCAAATGAATCAATAAAGAAATTGAAGTATTTAAAAACCATCAACAATCCTAAATTTATTGAAAGACTGATATACAGAAAAGCTTTTTTATTTTTCTGAATTGATGTTGAGGAAATCTTATTTGCAAGTATGAAGTCAAGTGCCGAACTAAAAATTATTAACGATAAAAATCGATAATCCCACCAACCATAAAAAACGTATGAAGCAGTAATCAATAGGATATTTTGATTTGTAAGACTTCTATTGAAAACAAACCAATATAAAATGAATACAAGTGGTAAGAAGATTACAAAATCAAGTGAATTAAAAAGCATTTAGTTATAAAATTAAATAATAAACGAGTTTTTTTATGATTATACTTTTTGGTATTGTTCGTGAGGCTTCAAACTTAATACAATAGTCTGTGCTCTGCAAATTAAGCACCTACCAAATGTAGTAAAATTTACAGGTGTTTATAAAATAAAAAAGGAGTTGTGCAATTGCACAACTCCTTTTTTCATAATTTGAATCTCTATTCTTTTACTTGGTAACAGAGAATTTTTTAGTTTTAACAACGTTTCCAGCTTCGTCTGAAATCATCACAACGTATAAGCCTTCAGCAATATCATTAAGATTCACTGTAGAAATTCCGCTCACATTGTTTGCGCTATGAACGATTCTTCCATTTAAATCATAGATAACTGCGCTATAATTAGCTAAGTCTACATTAATGTTAACAAAGTTAGTCGCTGGGTTAGGGTATACTGACACTTCAACTTCAGTAGCAATTCCTGATCCTGTTGTACCGTTCTTAGGGTTTGCTAGTGCAGAACCACCATTGTTAGTTGGCATAGGCGTTACAGGCGCAACAGCAGGCGTTGTAATTGAACAAACTGATCCAAAAGCACTCCATTCTGTTCCAATTCTTGCTCTTACTCTGATGTCAAATGTTGTATTCACATCAGTTACTCCTGCTAAAGTGAAAGAGGTACTCCAGAAGGTTCTAGATTGCGTAAATGAACCTAACGTAGATGTGTTTGTGAACTCGAATTCATATTCATCCGCACCAGTAATACCATCAGCATAGAAAATTGTACCAAAATTTGCCACAGTTGTACCACAGTGTACCGCTTTTATTTGGGTTGTTGGCACAACTGGTGGTGATGATAATGTACAGATCGGTCCATAGCTTCCCCATTGTCCGCCTACAAATGCTCTAATTCTCACTTCATAAGTTTTACCAATATCAGGTAGACCTGCTAAAAGTAAACTATTGGTAAAGTGATTTCTGACGTGATTAGTAACTGTAGGTGATGGATTTCCAGGTATTGTTATATCGGTAAACTCAAATTCATACTGAGTTGCACCTGCAGCTCCTGTTGATCCAAATAATTGATTCACAGCGCTCACTGTTGAGCCACAAGATGCAGCATTCAATTGAACAATTGGAATGGTAATTGGCGTTTTAATGATGCATGGTAAGCCAAAGTTACCCCATACGCCACCAACTTTTGCTCTAACTTTTACTGAAAACGTTTTATTGTAATCCAATAGTATATCATTGATACCTGCATTATCAAAGTCGTTATTTTCAGAACCTACAACTGTATTTGTAACAACTGCAGGTGTTGGATTGTTAGGGGTTGTTACATCTGTAAACTCCCACTCATACTCTGTAGCTGTTTGTACTGCATCACATGAAAAAACATCAGTAAAGTTAGCTGTTTGTAATCCACAAAATGCATCAGCAACTTTTGTTAATGGAATAGTTGCAGGGGCAAAAACTGTACAAGCAATACCATAAGCACTCTGTACTCCACCTACTGTGGTTCTTACCCTCACTAAATATTCAGCATTTGGTATTACTAAATTGGCAGCACTTAAGGTCATACCTCTTGTTGTATTTGTAGCTGTTGTAATTACACCAGTGTTTACATCTTCAAACTCAAATTCATACAAAGTAGCTCCTGCCACGGCAGTACATTTGAAAACTTGTGTGTAAGAGTTAAGTACAGAGCCACAATCTGCAGCAATTAAAGATGTAAATGGAATGATTGCTGGAGAATTTAGTGTACAAACCGGTCCGTATGCACCAAAAGTTGAACCAATTTTTGCTCTAACTCTTACATCATATTGCACGTTAATACCAAATAGGTTTGCAGTCACAAAACTCATACTTGTATACGGAGACGTTACAGTTGTAATCGTTCCACCGTTATCAAATTCAAATTCATATTCAACTGCATTTGCTACCGCATTACACTTAAATGTTTGATTAAATGTACCCATAGTTGCACCGCAATCAACAGTTCTTAATTCTGTAGTTGGCACTGTTGCAGGGGCTGATATGTTACAAGCTGTTGCTCCGTAAGTACCTGTAGTACCACCTACAATTGCTCTTACTCTCACGTCATAAGTTGCACCAATGTCAAATAAACCGGCGTTACCAAGGCTATTCCAATTTGTTGTAGAAGTGCTTGTTGTTACAGCACTTGTAGCAGTATTCGTAAACTGAAATTCATAAGCTGTTGCGCCTTGAACTTGCGTGCAATAGAAAGCAGCTGTAAAATTAGGCATTACGGCTCCACAACTAATAGCTTCTAGATTTGAAGTAGGTACTGTAGCAGGGGCATTTAAAGTACAAGTTGCACCAACTGCTCCTAAAACTCCACCTACTCTTGCTTTCACAGTTACATCATAACTTGCACCTACAGTATAAAGGCCGGCATACGATAAGGCCATGGTGTGGTAAGGTCTTTCAAAAACTGTTGTGGCACTTGTGTTTTGATCAACAAAAGTAAATTCATAATTTGTAGCATTTGCAACCCCGTCACAAGAAAAAATCTCAGAAAAAGTTGTCAGTGTGCTTCCACAGTCTGCCGCTTTTAACTGTGTAGTTTGAGCAGAAACTACTGTGCTTATAAACAGCAGTCCTAAAAGTGTAAAAAATTTCATATCTTTTTTAATTTATAATTCGCTCAAAGGTAAATAATATTAGACGAATAGCTATAATAAAAGGATTAAAAAATTTTCTTTTTTGAAGTTTATTGTACTTATTTAGGCCAAAAAAAGCGTAATACTGTGTTTTATATATTTAAAAAACAGTATGTTATCATCTGGTTATTGTGTGTATTAGGTGTGTTTAAATCTTTGTAATACCTTGTTTTTTAAGTTGGCAAGTAAATATTTGACCATGTTTTTGGATAGCAACTTATTGTTAAACACAAAAAATAACCCCTCATTCCAGTCTCTTTTAATTACGCTATAAGCTAACTTTGTGAATTTTGACTTCAGTAGAGAGTTTATTATACCGGAGTCATATCCTTTGTTAATCAACTCTTTAGTAATTTCTTTTTTTGCTAATAACACAGTTTGTGTTGAAATACTGTTTATCCTTCCAGTTGAAATGGCGTATAACGCTGTTGTGCTATTCATTAAACTGCCGTTATATAGTGAATTGGTTAGATGATGAAATACTTTTAAAAGTCTTTCTTTCCTTATATCGATACTGTGTGTTGTAGTGCTTTGTTTGCCAATTCGATATTTTAATAAAACATCAGGCAAGTTATTTAATTTCAAATTTTTGCTTAACATGTCTATCCATAATCCATAATCTTCACAGTCAACAAAAGTTGAGTTGTATTTGAGATTTGAATCTTGAAATACTGATTTCCGAAACATTACTGAAGGGTGGCAAATACAATTATGAATATGCAATTGTAACGTAACCTCTTCGGCTGTGCTGGGTAGGTTAGAAATATAATTGTAATCGCCAATGGCTTGATAATTTGTTCCTAATAACTGACAACTAACATTGTTTTCTAAATAGTTCACTTGCTTTTCCAACCGCGTGGCAATTGAAATGTCATCTTGGTCCATTCTGGCAATGTACTCGCCTGAGCTATTGCTAATACCTTTGTTCAGTGAGCCAACGAGCCCAAGGTTCACTTCGTTATCTATCAACTTTAGTCTTGAATCTTGGATAGCTAGAATAATATTTCTACTGTTATCTGGGGAACAATCATTAATAACAATTAACTCAAAATTGTCATAGGTCTGATCTAGAATAGAATTAATAGCGTCTAACAGGTATTTTTCCCCGTTGTACACTGGTAAAATAACAGAAACTAGTGGCTTGTTCACTGTTTAAAGAATTTCTTTGTAAAAGTCTGTTCGCCTGAGTAATATATGATATACAGACCGCTTGAGTACCCAGAAATGTTTATTGTACTTGGTCTAGTATAGGATTTGATTAGCTGACCTGTAGAAGCGTATATTGTCACTGAATAGTCTTGCTCTAAGTTATTAAAATAGACGGTATTGTCTGCTATGTAAAATGCCTCGTTGGTTTCTGTCGATTCAATAGCTGTACAATCAATAAATGAAATGTCAATAGAGTCTGTGTTTTGGCAATTGTCTTGATTTGTTACCGTTAAATAATAGGTGCCAGATTGAAAAACAGTGACCGAGCTTAAGGTGTCGTTTGCATGAGTAGACCATTGGTAGGTTGTGAAGCCCGGATCAGCTTCTATTTCTATTCCCAGATTATAATCGCAAGTTGTACTATCATTACCTAAATCTATGGAAGGAATTGCCAGAGAGGTTATAGCAATAGTGTCGGTTTGAGCGCAGCCATCTGCATTATAAACGGTTAATGTGTAAATGCCTGGCGCGGAAATGGCAACTGTGTTTATGGTATCATTAATGTCAGTAGACCATTGGTAGCCGAAATAATTACTGTCAGCCGTTAAACTAATTGGAAAGTTGTTTTCACAAACCGTTGAGTCAGGTCCAATAAAAACATTTGGTAAAGGTAAAAACGTTACTGAAACGGTGTCGGCATTAACACAATTATTCGTGTCAGTAATAGTTAAAATATAGTTGTCGGACTGATTTACATAAGTGTAAGAAGCAGTGCTATTAATGTAGTTAGGCGACCATAAGAATTGTTGTATGTTGGGCGTGCTGACTATGCCAATTTGAACAGAGTCTTGATTTTCACACACTAAAATATCTTGCCCTAAATCTACACTTGGTAACGCATAGAACTGTACGTAAATGGAATCTGAATTCGCACATAAGTTAGAATCTACGACATCAACCCAGTACAATCCTGATTGCGTAGTTTGATAATTATTGCCAGTATCAATTGGCGAACTATTCCATTGGTATGTATTAAAGCCAGCATTTGCCGAAAGCATAATTGAAGGATTGTTGGAACATATTGTGGTATCATTACCTAAACTTACAAGCGGTAAATTATTTTCAGAAACGATAAAATAGGCCGTGTCAATTTCAGTTTCATTCGAAACCACGCAGTAAACAGTATCAATATTATTACTTAAAAACATGACACTATCATTATTACCTATGGGCAAACCATTTGCATACCAGGTGTAGTTAAGTGGGTGGCCATATTTATTTTGAATAGCTACCAACACAGAATCATTTGTGCAGGCTTCTAGGTTTGAAATATTAAAATCGAGTGGGGGATAGGCTTTGGCAATGACACTTGCAAATTTTCCAACAGGAGCTGGGACTGTGTTATTAATATCAAACTGATACGATCCTTTCACGCGACCACCAAAATAATAATTACCATAAGTGTCTTCTTTCATAATAATGCCTTCACCTTTGTAAGTGCCGGTGGGAAATAATTCCCACTGAAAAACGCCGTTTGTATCGTAAGCTTTAACTTTTAGATCGCCTTCACTGGCATTTGATGAGTAAATATTATCTTCTGCATAAGCACCCGTTACCACTATATTATTGGCCTTGTCAATCAGAATATTGTAGTTAACATCTAATAGTAAGCTTTTTTCATCCACTACCCATGAACAGACTGTGCCATCACTATTATACTTTGCTATGTAAGCATCCCTACCGTTAAATGCAGCTTGACCGCCTGTGCCAGTGTAGGCACTTACCACGGAAATACCTGCAAAATTGGCTGAGCCAGAGTAAGACCCTGCTACGTAAATGGAATTATCTTTTACAACAATATCTTGACAATCTGTATAGTATATTCCACCAGCACTGCGAACCCAATCAATTACGCCTGTTGTATCCATCTTCGCGAAAAACATATCGTCCCAAGTTGGGGCTACAATTGCGTGCGAATCAAAATTCACGGAAGATTTCACACGACCGCCAAAATACAGGTTGCCCTGGTGTAATTCCATGCTATTGATTACACTATAACTATTTGTAGCTGCGTTTGAAGGACCTTTGCAGTATTGAACGTTACCGTTGTAATCTAGCTTCATAATAAAATACCCACTATCGAACAAGGTATCACCTACATCATATACAAAATTTCCACTTTGGTAACCAGCTACATAAATATAGCCATTTTTATCACACTCAACCTCCATAGCAAAATCCCAGCCATCACCATCATAGCTCTTTGCCCAAATGATGTTACCATTACTATCGTATTTGGCTACTAATACAGCACCCGACCCTGAGGGATCGCTTAGGATACCAATGTTTCCATAATATGCTGAATCAGAAGTTGTCCCTACTACATAAATATTATCAAATTCATCAACCGCAACACCTTCAGCAAAATCATTTCCTGCACCGCCATCTGTCACAACCCATTCATAGTTACCTGCTGTATCAACTTTAGTCAGGAAAACATCTCTGCTACCAGAATATAAAGGGTAAACAACATTTGTGTCTTGTCCATAAAATATGGCCGAAGATCTGTAGCGTCCTACACCCAAAATATAATTGTTGTCGTTTGTTAGCTCAAGATCATAGTAGGCGTGATTAGCGCCATTTCCAAATGTGTAATTTACCCAGTCCCAGCTTTGAGTATAACCGTAATTAGTTAGCAGGGCAATCAAGAGTAAGAAGGTAATCTTCATAGAGGTATTATTAATATAGCAAAACTAATAGATTAATTTTACTTTATAAAATTTAATTTTGCATGTAGAAAATAATATTTTCCCCCTTAATGGCAAATTCATAGTTGAAATTTTCCAGTGCTTTGAATACAGATTTGGATGAGCCAGGCGTCATTCTGTCATGAAATTCAATAATCAATACTTTTGTGATTGATAACCAGTTGTCGGTGTTCTCACTAAATACTTCTTTTTCAGAACCTTCTATATCTATTTTGACAATATCCAATGATGTAAGGTTATGCGATTTTACTATGTCGTTTATAGATATTGCTGGAATAGTGTCTTTGCTTCCAGATGGCGCCTCTTTAACAATATAACCGTAATGCCCAAGTCCTCTATTTTCGACTATTAAATCACAATTCTTATGCCATATACCATTGTTGTACAATGTAATATTTGTCAACTTTTCCGTGTTTTTCTGGAGTATTCTAAAGTTAGACTTTTCTGGTTCAACGGCAAATATTTGAGCTTCGGGGTATTTGTGTTTAAAAAAGGCGGTAGTAAGGCCTATATTGGCACCTAGGTCTAAAATAGTTTGTGGAACAAAACTAATGGGAATATCGTATTCTTCATTGAAAATGCATTGGTAGAATGTAGGAAGGTCAGAAGTTTTATTTCTTAGATGAATCAAGTTTAAATACCCGTTCACAGGAAAGGTAAAAACTTCATCTTGCTTAACAGTTTTTCTTAATTTTAAAAACTGCAAACCGCCTGGTCCTAACTTTTTAAGATGTACACGTTTTGCGTTAATGCTACTTCTTATCCCCATTTCTTAATTTATTTCTTTCCATTCAGGTTGGAAATATACCAAGCCTGTTGATTTAGGTAATGATCTATTGACTATAGGCGAACCCTCTACAATTTCGAATTCACAGCAATTTTTGAGGAAGTCGATATGTTCATGTGTGGTAATATCACCAACCCACAGACTAATTTTATAGGTATCGGTATAAAACATGAGATC